>NC_004460.2:922415-1229886 GCF_000039765.1 Vibrio vulnificus CMCP6
AGTATGAGCTGCAAACCGTTGAAGGGGTGTCGGAAGTCGCCACCGTTGGCGGCATGGTCAAACAATACCAAGTGCAGATCGATCCTGCGAAATTGCGTGCTTACAACTTAACGTTGCAGCAAGTCAACATGGCGATTCAAAACGGCAACCAAGAAACGGGCGCCTCCGTGATTGAGGTGGCAGAAGCCGAGCACATGGTGCGCACCACGGGTTATCTCAGCAGCGTTGAGGATATTCAGTCCCTACCGCTTAAAGTGACCGACAAGGGTACACCACTGCTCCTCGGCGACATTGCCGATATCAACATTGGCCCACAAATGCGCCGCGGCATCTCTGAATTTAATGGTGAAGGGGAAGCCGTGGGTGGCGTGATCGTGATGCGTTTTGGTGAGAACGCCAGCCAAGTGATCGACAACGTCAAAGCAAAACTGGCAGACCTGCAACGCAGCCTACCAGAAGGCGTGGAAATCGTGTCGACCTACGATCGCTCGACCCTGATCAATGCGGCGGTTGAAAATCTTTGGAAAAAACTCGCCGAAGAGTTCATTGTGGTGGCAGTGGTCTGTGCGCTGTTCTTGTTCCACATTCGTTCATCCTTGGTCATCGCACTGAGCCTTCCTGTCGGTATTCTCTCTGCCTTTATTGTCATGCACTGGCAAGGAATTAACGCCAACATCATGTCTCTCGGTGGCATCGCCATTGCGATTGGGGCCATGGTGGATGGGGCGATCGTGATGATCGAAAACGTCCACAAGCACATTGAACGCACACCGCTTACGGATAAAAACCGCTGGCAAGTGATTGGTAAAGCGGCCGAAGAAGTCGGCGCACCGCTGTTCTTCTCACTGCTTATCATTACGTTAAGCTTTGTTCCCGTGTTCGCACTGGAAGGCCAAGAAGGCAAGATGTTCTCACCACTGGCCTTCACCAAAACCTACGCAATGGCGGCGGCAGCGGGTCTAGCGATTACACTTGTACCCGTGCTGATGGGGTACTTTATTCGTGGTAACGTACTGCCTGAGCACAAAAACCCGGTCAACAAAGGGCTAGTTTCGCTCTATCGACCACTACTGAGTTTAAGCCTGAAATACCCGAAATCGATGATCGTGCTGGCGTTGGGACTGATGGCCTCGGCTTACTATCCAACCAGTCAATTGGGCAGTGAATTTATCCCGCCATTGGATGAAGGCGACTTGATGTACATGCCAACCACTTATCCGGGCATTTCCATCGGTAAAGCGCGTGAGCTCTTGCAACAAACCAACAAGCTGATCAAAACCGTACCGGAAGTGGAAACGGTGTGGGGCAAAATTGGCCGTGCCGATACCGCAACCGATCCCGCGCCACTGACGATGATCGAGACGGTTATCCAGCTCAAACCACGCGACCAATGGCGTGAAGGCGTAACGACAGAATCACTTCGCAAGGAGTTTGATAACCTTGTTCAGTTCCCGGGCTTAACCAACGCATGGGTGATGCCCATCAAAACCCGCATCGACATGCTTGCCACAGGCATCAAAACACCGATCGGCATTAAGATCGCCGGTCCTGATTTGAAAGTGATCGAGCAGATCGGCTCACAACTCGAACCGCTCCTCAAAGGCGTGCAAGGCACCGCCTCTGTTTACGCTGAGCGTGTTGCGGGTGGACGTTATGTCACCATCGACATCAAACGTAAAGCGGCAGCACGTTACGGTTTGAGTATTAAAGATGTTCAACAAGTGATTTCTACCGCGGTTGGCGGCATGAACGTGGGAGAAACCATCGAAGGGCTAGAACGTTACCCCATCAATGTGCGTTATCCGCAAGACTACCGTGATTCCGTGGTCAAACTGCAAAACCTACCACTGGTAACGCCCAACGGAGCACGCATTGCACTCGCCGATGTGGCAGACATTCGCTATGAAGATGGCCCACCGATGATCAAAACCGAAAACGCGCGTCCAAACGGCTGGGTGTTTGTCGATATTGATGGTCGCGATTTGGGTTCTTACGTACAAGAAGCGCAAAGCGTGGTGGCAGAGCAGCTTGAACTTCCCGCAGGCTATTCACTCGCTTGGTCTGGTCAGTATGAATATATGGAACGCGCCAAAGAGCGACTCAGTGTGGTGGTGCCAATTACGCTGGCCATCATCATGCTGCTGTTGTACTTCAGCTTCCGTCGCGTTGGCGAAGTACTGATCATCATGGCGACACTCCCTCTGGCGATGGTGGGCGGACTGTGGCTGATGCATTACCTCGGTTACAACTTCTCCATTGCGGTGGGGGTCGGCTTTATCGCACTGGCCGGGGTGGCGGTGGAAATCGGTGTCATCATGCTCGTCTACCTCAACCAAGCGTGGCATTACAAAAAGCTTCACGCAGAAGAAAACAAACTGTCGCTCGTTGCACAAGATCTCACCGACGCGATCCGCGAAGGCGCTGGCTTACGTGTGCGCCCAGTCATGATGACAGTGCTAACGGTGATCATTGGTCTTATCCCAATCATGTACGGGGAAGGCACGGGCTCTGAAGTGATGCAGCGTATCGCGGCCCCAATGATTGGTGGCATGGCTTCAGCACTTCTGCTAACGCTGTTGGTTCTCCCTGCCATCTTTAAGTTATGGAAGAGCGCCGAGTTGACCAAAACCGAATAAAAAATCAGGGGCAGTGCTTGCTTACTGCCCCTTAGCAAAACAATCAACAACAGAAAACAAAAGAACACGACTTAAAAAGGAAACCACCATGAACAAGATGACAAAAACACTGATTGCAGCCGCACTGACTTTCTCTGCCACCGCGGTATTGGCCAACACCATGGATCACTCCAAAATGGACCATTCTAAGATGGATCATGGAAAAGTGGACCACAGCAAAATGGATCACGGCAACATGAAAGAAGGCAGCATGAAAATGGATCACTCATCAATGATGGGTATGGAAGGCATGTCTGACGTTGGCATGCCAGCAAAAGGGGCGAAGCCTGATAAAGTGGTGCACGTGATGTTGAGTGATGACATGAAAATCACCTTCAAAAAAGAAGTGACGATTGAGCCAAACGACGTGGTGCAGTTCGTTGTGATGAACACAGGCAAAATTGACCATGAGTTTTCAATTGGCTCCGCGGCTGAGCAGCTAAAACACCGTGAAATGATGAAACAAATGGGTAGCCATGCACATGACAGCGGCAGTACTGTGACGGTTCAACCAGGCAAAGCCAAACAGCTGTTGTGGCATTTCCATGGCGATAACAAAGTCGAGTTTGCCTGTAACATCCCTGGTCACGCCGAAGCGGGTATGGTGAAAAAAGTCGAACTGTAATCGTCACGATTTCATCACCATCGTCTGCAAAAACGACTGGGTTGTAGGTAGCAGAATATTTCTGCTACCTATTGCTTATATAAAAAACAAAAACTTATTGTTGCGAAATTATTTTTTGTCTAAGAACTCTCACTTTTATAATCACAATAATGACGGGGGAATTTTTTCATACATAATGACTATGAGTCTGAAATGGTTCATTTCAATTAGGTGAATATTATGACCACACACAACACTTCTAGTCTCTGGTTTACACTCGATTATAAAATCGCGTTCTTCTTTCCTGCTTAATTCCTACAATTAAATTAATTTTCAATACATTAGATATTACTTAATGCAATAAAACTCGCATACTAGTTTATTAGTACACTTTCTAGTCATTGAATTTTAATTTCTCTACTTGTTCTTACCAGTTATTAGTCTGGCGCTTAATATGATATTTCGCGTTTATACACTGGTATTTTCAATCAATTTAAAACACTCGAGAATTAACAAACTATTCTTGAGGTAATAAGTATATTTAAAATTTCAGGAAACTATTATGGATAATTTTAAGCATCTTCCAGAACCCTTTCGTATTCGCGTTATTGAGCCAGTAAAACGCACCACTCGCGAGTATCGCGAAGAAGCAATTTTAAAAGCGGGCATGAACCCTTTCCTACTGGATAGTGAAGATGTCTTTATCGACTTGCTGACCGACAGTGGCACAGGGGCCATCACTCAAGATATGCAAGCGGCGATGTTCCGTGGTGATGAAGCGTACAGTGGCAGCCGCAGTTATCATGCATTGGCCAACGCCGTAAAAGACATTTTTGGTTACGAATTCACCATTCCGACACACCAAGGCCGTGGTGCAGAGCAGATCTACATTCCTGTGTTGATCAAAAAACGTGAAATCGAAAAGGGATTGGATCGCTCTAAGATGGTTGCCTTGTCAAACTACTTCTTCGATACCACCCAAGGTCACACGCAAATTAACTGCTGTGTGGCGAAAAACGTCTACACCGAAGAAGCCTTTGATACGGGCGTGAAAGCCGACTTTAAAGGCAATTTTGATTTAGAAAAGCTGGAAGAGGCGATTCTCGAAGCGGGCCCAGCCAATGTGCCATACATCGTCAGCACCATCACCTGTAACTCTGCTGGCGGCCAACCGGTGTCACTTGCCAACTTAAAAGCGGTGTACGAGATTGCTAAACGTTACGATATCCCAGTGATCATGGACTCTGCCCGTTTTGCCGAAAACGCCTATTTCATTCAGCAACGCGAAAAGGATTATCAAAACTGGAGCATCGAGGAAATCACCCGCGAAAGCTACAAATACGCTGATGGTTTGGCCATGTCAGCGAAGAAAGACGCCATGGTACAAATGGGCGGTCTGCTTTGCTTCAAAGATGAAAGCTTCCTTGATGTTTATACTGAATGCCGCACCTTGTGTGTGGTTCAAGAAGGCTTCCCCACTTATGGTGGCTTAGAAGGCGGTGCGATGGAGCGATTAGCGGTGGGTCTATACGATGGTATGCGCCAAGACTGGCTAGCCTACCGAATTAACCAGGTGGAATATTTGGTCAATGGCCTCGAAAGCATTGGTGTAGTTTGCCAGCAAGCTGGTGGGCACGCGGCCTTTGTTGATGCGGGTAAACTGCTTCCTCATATTCCTGCCGATCAGTTCCCTGCCCATGCTTTAGCGTGCGAGCTCTATAAGGTTGCGGGTATCCGCGCGGTCGAAATCGGCTCGCTGCTACTCGGGCGCGATCCCGCGACAGGCAAGCAGCACCCGTGTCCTGCAGAGTTACTGCGCTTAACCATTCCACGCGCCACTTATACTCAAACGCACATGGATTTCATCATCGAAGCATTTGGTAAAGTCAAAGCCAATGCGGCAAACGTCAAAGGACTCGAGTTCACCTATGAGCCGCAGGTCCTTCGTCACTTTACCGCGCGACTGAAGGAAATCGACGCATAACACTCGCCAAAACGCAGCCCTACAGTGGCTGCGTTTTTTTGGCCAAAAAAAGATAACGATAAATTAAACAATAACGTGAAACTCAAGGATTATTATCATGTCAAAGCAACCCTCGTTAATTGGGGGAGCGTGCATTATTGCCAGCGTCTGTGTCGGCGCTGGAATGCTCGGCCTCCCCAGTGCAGGGGCTGGCGCGTGGACGCTCTGGTCTCTATTGGCTCTCACTCTTACCATGGTCGTCATGACGCTATCTGGTTGGCTACTGCTCGAAGCATTTAAACACTACGAACTGCGGGTCTCCTTCAATACTGTCACCAAAGATATGCTCGGCAGCAAAGTAAACTGGTTCAACAATTTGATGGTTTACTTTGTGGGTGGCATTTTGCTGTACGCTTACATCACTTCTTCTGGTCTTATCTTGCAAGATGTTCTGCAAATAGACAGTAAAGTGGCCTCTATCTTGTTCGTTGCGGTATTTTCGGCTTTTGTTTGGCATTCAACACGCGCGGTTGACCGTATCTCGGTCATTCTCATTGTCTTTATGGTTCTCAGTTTTATCTTTGGCGTTTCAGGGTTAGCGATCAACGTCAAAACCTCCGTTTTATTCGATACCATCAATGAGAATGCCGATTACGCTCCCTACGCCATGGCGATGCTTCCCGTTGCTCTAACCTCTTTTGGTTATCACCATTCCGTCTCTTCTATGCGCTCTTATTACGGCGAAGAACGAAAAGCCAAATACGCCATTCTTGGCGGAACGATTATTGCGCTTAGCCTCTATTTCTTATGGTTACTGAGCATCTTCGGCAACTTACCTCGCTCAGAGTTTGGCTCGGTGATCGAACAAGGTGGCAATGTCGATGTGTTGCTCAAAGCACTGGGTTCTGTGATTGAATCAGAGAAGGTCTCGCAAGCGATCAACGCATTCTCGATGGCGGCGATTCTCTCCTCTTTCATTGGCGTTGGATTAGGGGTGTTTGATTTCTTGGCTGATCTGTTTAAGTTTGGCAACTGCAAGCGTGGCAGAAGCAAAACTTGGCTGGTAACGTTTCTTCCACCGTTAATCTTGTCGCTACTGTTCCCGTTTGGCTTCATTATTGCCATTGGTTATGCTGGCGCGGCGGCCACCGTCTGGGCTTGTATTATCCCTGTACTGCTCGCCTACAAATCTCGTTCGATGGAGAATGGCTATCAAGGCTTTGTGGTACCAGGAGGCATGTCAGTGCTGGTTCTGGTACTGGGTTTTGGTGTGTTAACCGCCATCTTCCATATGCTGGCCATGGCCAACATGTTGCCCACATTTACGGGGTAAAGATAACGCCAGCCACCTCAGGTGGCTGGCTTTTTGTTACAAATGCCAACTCCGCGTAATTTGCGCCTCTGCGACAAAATGATCGTCGTGACTCACCAAAATGAGTGCGCCTTGGTAGTGGGCCAGCGCATGGGCCAATGCCTGTTTGGATTCCAAATCGAGATGATTGTCCGGTTCATCCAACAGTAGCAGAGGCTGGTTGGGTACATGGCTTACCATCAACATCGCCAATTTCATTTTCTCACCGCCACTTAGATGTGCCGCTTGCCGATCAACGCTATCTCGACGAAAACCGATCCCGGCTAGCAGCAGACGAGCCTCATTGGTGGTTATCCCTGAGCAAAAGTGGGTGAGATTTTCCAGCAAAGAGAGCTGAAGGTTGATGATTTGGTAGTGTTGGTCAAGATAAACCGCAGGCGCATAACGGCAAATCTCACCACTGTATTCCTCGTGAAGACCTGTCAGCGCTTTCAGTAGCCGACTTTTCCCCACGCCATTGGCACCAAACAAACGGCAACGCTCTCCTTGTTTGAGCTGAAACGAGAGAGGTGTGTGCGTGAGCCCTTGCGTTCGATAATCCGTCACATTCAGCAACGTCCTCTTTTTGTGCTCATGCGTTTCAGACAAGTACAACTTTGGCTCTTCTTCTAGCACCAACTTCTGCTTTAAATTGTGTTGCAGATGCTGATTTCGCTTAAGTTGATTTTGCACCTTGATGTTGGCACTCGCACGGCTATTTTCAGCGCTGTTTTTCATGCCGTCTGTCAATATTTTGGGTTGGCTACCAGACGCACGCTTTTTCTTACCTTGGCTTTCTCGCTTCTGCGCTTTCTCTTTGCTCTTTTGTATCTCGCGTTGTATCGCTTTTTGTTCACGTTGTAGGTGGTTGAGCTTGCGAGTCACCGCCTCTTGCTGCGCCTGCCATTGCTGCTGATATTGTGCATAGTGACCATCAAACCAATGCAATCCTTCTGACGTCAAACGCACTACTCGATCAACCGCCATCAACAAAGCGCGGTCATGGCTCACCAACAAGATTGGCCGCGACTCGTGCCTAATTTGCTCAATCAACCATTGTTTACCAATGTGGTCGAGATGGTTGCTCGGCTCATCGAGGATCAACACCTCGTTGTCCCCCAAAAACAAGCGCTTTAAAGTAAGCATCGCAAGCTGTCCACCGCTAAGTTGCTGACAATTGGCATCAAGTGGTTGCGTGATCCTAAGCTCATCAAGCAAAGCTTGCGTGGTGTGCTCAATCTGCCAATCTTCTTCCAGCTGTTCAAAATGAAGTGGATCCACACTGCCCTTTTCTATTTGCTTGAGGGCATTCAGTTTTTGACTGACACCAAGGTATTGTGCAATAGAGCCTTGTGGCTTTTGATCGGATGCTTGTTGCGAGTAGTAGCCAATTCGTCCATGAGCAACCACGTGCCCTGACGTGGGCGCTCTTTGCCCCACCAGCAATTGCAGCAGAACAGACTTACCCACACCATTTCGGCCCACCAATGCCGTTCGTCCCTCGGCAAGTTGAAAATCAAGATGGTGAAATAACCATTCACCGCTGTTTAATTGATAGCTCAGTTGCTGAGCCTGAATAACGGGCATAGAGACCCCCTTACGATTCAAAGAAAGGTAAGAAGTCAGTAAGCATAATTACGAATGTCCTCTCATGTTATGCCTCAAAGGCACCTACACGAAAATCGAAGCATAGGAAAACAAGATGTACAACAGAAACGCAATAACGCCGACTAACTCCAAGAGCCGAATGAATAAAGATCATCGGAATATAGGGAAGTTAGATATTCATGTAGGCGTTATCTCCGCAAGAAAGGATGGCGAGAGGTTAACAATTGAACAAACGAGATGTCAAGTGCAACTCATGAATCAACACACAACAAAAAACTAAATAATGAAGCTCTAAATCAATGAATAAAAACAAAATAATCAATAAGAATATTTTTGTGACAATTGATAAGTATTTGATAAATCATAAATGCAACAAATGAGTATTGTGGTATTTTCGCCTGTCTCTATGCACATAAAATATACCTATTATTTCAATCGCATAGTTATTAAAAATACGTTAAATATCAATAAGGAAATTTGTGTGAAAAAGTTGGCATTATCTAAAGTTTTTCTGTTGGGCTTATTGGCCTCTTCGTATGCAAGTGCGAATGTATTGACAGGAGTAGTCGGCATTGGATATGGCTTTGGAGGCGATAAACTGGGTGAAGGCGTTTTCGTCAATGGCGATAGCGATGATATAAAAGCGAACGAAGGTATCTCTATTTTTGGCGGGGCGGATTTAGCGCTTCCACAAGATTTCTTGTTGCGTGGCACCCTAGGTTACAAATTTGACACCATTGATGCGTCAAACGGTGATATCTCATTCAGCCGAGTTCCTGTTGAGTTCACAGTGTTCAAGAGCTTAAGCAACCACAAATTGGGTGCCGGGTTTACCTATCACACCGCGGTTAGCTATGAGTGTAATGTAAGCGGGATCTGCAGCGGCGAAGTAGAATTCGATGATGCAGCCGGCTTGGTGGTGCAATATGAATACGCGTTTGCGCCTGGAGCTCTTGGCCAAATCGCGGTTGGTGCAAAATACACCAATATCGAGTATGAAGTTTCCTCAACAGGCGAGACTTTTGATGGCAGTGGCTTCGATATTCACCTTACCGTTTTATTCTAAAACCCATCTAAATCTACACCAATAAATCGGTGTTAATCTGTGTCATTTAGGGAAGAGATGCTCTCTTCCCTTGTTTCCTAGACGTTTCGTTATTTACCCCAATGGAAACGACGCGTGGTTTCTTCAATATCAGCACCGTTTAAATCAACAAACGCAGCCATTTCAAGCTGCGTTTTCTCTTGTTAGCGCATCACAAACCACTCTTCGTGGAAGCGCTGATGGATATCGACCCGATAAAGTTTTAGCGCTTGCTTTAAGGCATGCGAGAACGCCACAGGCCCGCAGAAGTAGAAATCATAGTCGCGCAGGTCACCGCATTGCTTAGCAATGTCTTCCGCAGTCAATAATGGGTCCACGCTCGCATCGATAATGGTCAGTGAAGCGTGAGCGGTGTGCGCTTTACGCTTAAGTTCTTCACACATCTGCGGATCCACTTTCTGGCAACAGAAGAAAAGATGCACGCGCCGGGAATGTTCTATTGCCGCTAAGGCGTCTAAACCAGCCATAAACGGGGCAATCCCAACGCCACCACCAATCCAGATCTGCGCTTTATTTGCCGAGAAATCAAACTGACCGTAAGGCCCTTCGATTTCAAGCCGCTCACCAACCCGGATTCGATCGCGTAAACCGATGGTAAAATCGCCCAGTTCTTTAATAAGAAAACGCAGTTGATTGCCTTGCGCTGCACTGGCAATGGTAAAGGGATGAGGCTCTTCACCAGCAAAACGTAGATAAACAAACTGACCCGCTTTGTGTCCTTTCCATCGGTTTTCAACCGCGACAGTCAGATCCAACGTTTGGCTATTCGGGCAATAATGGATTCGAGTCACTTGGGCTGCATAGCGTACTTTCTTGCCTATCAGTCCAAATAAACTGTAGAGCGCAGCCAAGCTTCCCACGCTTAAAAACAATAACGTGACCCAATAAATAGGCGTGCCCAGATAGGCTTTTTTCAGCAAAATAAAAGCGTGCGCGGCAATGAACAGGTAGGCGACTGGCATCAATTGATGACTCAATCGGAAGGATTTGTACTTCACGGCCGACCATAACGACACCACGACTAACGCAATCAGCAGATAAAATCCCCACTCCCCCATCGCCATAGCGACAGGTTTCGCTTGTTTTAACCACACGCCCCATTCAGAAAGCTGGCCATGTGGGCCACTGCCATCGAAGCGAAGCGGTTTTTCCAGCAATTCGAGAGAGATTAACCATTTAGGTAAATGGTAGGTAAACCAATGAAACACACCTAGCGATAAACCCGCAATACCCAGCCATTTGTGGATCCGATACCCTTTGTCGATTCCCTGAGTCCAACGCTCAATGGTGGGAAGGCGCAACGCAAGCACCATAGCGGCAGAGAACATCATAAGTGCCAAGATGCCGGAGTATTGAACGAAGGCTGAGCGCCATTGAAACACATTTTGTGAAGAGAAAAGCGCAGGTTCGGCTTGCAACCACAAAAGCGTCACGATGACGACGGCTATCCCTATCGATTGTTTTACTCTGTCCATAACCAAATCCACTTAAATTATAAGGTTATTTTAGAGTAACAATCCTAACGTAAAGCAACGTCGCCAGCATGTAAATTTGGGTAAAGGGTAAACTTGTTGCTAGGCCTTCACTTGCGTACTGGCTCTGCGCTTGAGTCGAAAGCCTAAATCCGTCACTTCTTGAAAACGCTCACCTTTTATCGCATGGAGTAACTTCTCCGCTGCGCGTGTGCCCATATTATCGTAGTCGTATTCTGCGCTGCTGATGCTTGGATAAGCGTGCTCAGCGAGCGTGGAGCCTTCTAAACAGATGATCGCCATATCGCCCGGCACCTTGATCACGCGGCGATGACACTCAAACAGCGCCCCAATGGCAATGTCCTCATGGCTACACACCAGCGCGTCCAGCGTGGAATCGCGCAACAGCAGCTTTGCCAAGCCTTCAGCCCCTAATTGAGCCGATGGCGCTTCATGCGTGGTAAGAAAATGATCCGGTGTGAGGTAGTTTTCAATCATGGCACTTTGCCAACCATGCAGTTTTCGTTGCAAGGTTGAATGATTTCCACGCGCACCAATAAAGCCAATGTTACGAAAACCTTGTTCCACCAAATGTTTGGTACAAACCTTGCCCACATCAAAGTGATCAACGCCAATGTTCATATAGCGAGGCTCGCTGCTCAGTTCTGCAATTTCAAGAACTTGCGTATTGGCACTGTGCAAAAGTTGATGCGTTCGGTCACTGTGGCTGCTACCAAACAACACCACCCCAGCAGGCCTATCTTCCAGAAACGCGCTGAGTAATTTTTCTTCTTGCTCTGCAGAATAGTCGCTGTAACCCAGCAAAAGTTGGTAACCCGCTTTGTTGAGCGTGTGCTGAAAAGAGGGCAAAAACAGCGCACACGATTTCTCCACCAATGAAGGCAAAATCAGTGCTATTGAATAACTCTCTGCTGAAGCGAGTGCGCCAGCGGCTTTATTGGGTATATAGCCTAGCTCATCGACGACTTGTTGAATCTTATCTCGTAACTTATCTGAGACGAGTTCTGGTGTGCGCAATGCTCGCGACACCGTCATGGTTCCTACGCCAGCTTTCTTGGCCACATCGGCTAGGGTGACGCTCCCTGTGCTTCTTCGTTTTCGAGGTTCGCTCATTGGATTAATTTTACTTATTTGCAGGCTGCGGCATCTTACCACAGAGGAGAGATGCTGGAGAGTGTAGCTTACTAAAGGTTGAACTCCAGCATATGAAACTCAGTGTGTTAGCAAAAATGGTAGCGCTATCACACTTAATGATAGCGCTATCAGGTAGCGCTATCATTTGTGATCGTACTCTGGTTTTTATGCCGGAATCATCGTTAGAGTAGCGCCATCTCAGCAACAGAAATCGGAATACAACAATGCTAAGCGAACTGATTACCTCTGACGTTATTCGAGTCCACCCTCAAGCAACAGATTGGCAAGATGCGGTGCAAAAATCGTGTCAGGCACTCATTGATAACGGTGCAGTCGAAGCACGTTACGTCGATGCGATTTTTCGCTCACACCAAGAGCTTGGTCCCTACTATGTGATTGGTCCGGGCATGGCCATGCCACACGCTCGTCCAGAAGATGGCGTCAACCGTTTAGCATTGGCGATCACCGTTATTCAACAAGGTGTTCATTTCGATTCTGAAGGGAATGACCCTGTAAAAATGCTGGTGACGCTTGCGGCTACCGACAGCAATAGCCATGTCGGGGCTATCGCAAAACTGGCAGAACTTTTTATGAATGAAGAGCATGTCGAGCAAATTTGCCAAGCTCAAACTCCTGACGATGTCCTAGCGGTCATCAAGAACTATTAACTCCTGTCTATACCCCCTATATAGATTTAAAGAAACAATAAGGTACAGAATGATGAAAATTATGGTTGTTTGCGGTCATGGTTTAGGCACTAGCCTAATGATGGAAATGAGTATTAAAGCGATTGTTAAAGATCTGAATGTCGACGCTGCCGTTGATCATATCGATCTGGGCAGTGCCAAAGGCACCGATTGCGACATCTTTATCGGAACCAACGATATCACCGAGCAGTTGAAAAACTTGGGTGTGGAACCAAAGATTGTCAGCCTAGATAACATGGTGGATAAAGTGGCGATGAAAGATCGCTTATCTATTGCGCTTCAAGAACTTGGCGCACTATAAGGGGGCGTTATGGAATTCTTTAGTTTCTTAATGAATGATGTCCTATCAGAGCCTGCCGTTCTGGTGGGCCTGATTGCACTGATTGGTTTGATTGCCCAGAAAAAGCCCGTCACGGAATGCATCAAAGGCACTGTAAAAACCATTCTCGGTTTCATTATTCTTGGTGCGGGTGCTGGCTTAGTGGTGAGCTCGTTGGGCGATTTTGCCACCATCTTCCAGCAAGCCTTTGGTATTACAGGTGTGGTACCCAACAACGAAGCGATTGTATCAATTGCACAAGAAGCCTTTGGTAAAGAGATGGCGATGATCATGTTCTTTGCCATGCTGGTGAATATTCTGATCGCACGCTTTACACCGTGGAAATTCATTTTCTTGACGGGTCACCACACGCTGTTTATGTCGATGATGGTTGCCGCGATCCTTTCTTCTAGCGGTATGAGCGGCGTTCCTCTGATTGCTCTGGGTTCACTGGTTGTAGGCTCTGTGATGGTGTTCTTCCCAGCGATTGCGCACAAATACATGAAGCAAGTGACGGGTTCAGATGACGTTGCAATTGGCCACTTCTCTACCCTTTCTTACGTGCTTGCGGGCTTTATCGGCAGCAAATTTGGTAATAAAGAGCACTCGACTGAAGAGATGAATGTACCAAAGAGCCTACTGTTCTTGCGTGACACGCCAGTGGCGATCTCGTTTACCATGGGCATCATCTTTATGGTGACTTGTCTCTTCGCTGGCGGTGATTTTGTGCGTGAAGTGAGCGGCGGTAAACATTGGTTTATGTTCGCACTGATGCAATCCATCACCTTTGCCGGTGGTGTGTACGTAATCCTGCAAGGTGTGCGTATGGTGATCGCCGAAATCGTTCCTGCGTTCAAAGGCATCTCGGACAAACTCGTACCGAATGCTAAACCTGCGCTAGATTGCCCTGTGGTTTTCCCTTACGCCCCGAATGCGGTTTTGATGGGTTTCCTATCAAGCTTTGCTGCGGGTTTGCTTGGCATGTTCCTACTGTACGTAATGGGCTTAACGGTGATTATTCCAGGTGTGGTTCCACACTTCTTCGTTGGTGCAGCAGCTGGGGTATTTGGTAACGCCACCGGTGGTCGCCGTGGCGCAATCCTAGGGGCTTTTGCCCAAGGTCTGCTGATCACCTTCCTACCTGTCTTCCTGATGCCAGTGTTGGGCGACCTTGGTTTTGCCAACACCACGTTTAGTGACGCGGACTTTGGTGCGGTCGGTATCCTACTTGGTCTGATTGTGCGTTAAGCCATTCTTCGTCAGATAACAAGGCCCAATAGAAAAGCCGCTGTGAACAACAGCGGCTTTTTCATTTTTCATCACACAATTAGCGAGCACGAAGCTTGTTGTGTTTTTTCACTTTTTTCATCGCCATTTGCTGCTTCAGTGGCGACAAGTAGTCGATGAAGAGATTACCAGAAAGATGGTCAATCTCGTGTTGCATCACGATCGCTAGAAACTCGCTGGTTTCGATTCGCAATGGTTTACCATCACGATCGAGCGCTTCCACGACGACCGAAGTGTAACGCTCAACATCGGCGTAGTAGTCTGGTACCGATAGGCAACCTTCTTGACCCATCTCTTTGTTGCTGCCGCTGACCACTTTTGGGTTCACCAGCACTAGCGGCTCATCGCGATTTTCTGACAAGTCAATCACCACAATGGCTTCTTCTCGGCCAACTTGCGGCGCCGCTAAGCCCACACCATTATCCGTTTCGTAAAGCGTCTCAAGCAGATCGTCGATTAGAGTTTGCACTGCAGCAACATCCGTTACTTCTTTAGATTGAACGCGTAGTCGTGGATCGGGTGCGGTTAAAATTTCTAAAACAGCCATGGGGTCCTTGAATTATCCGTTGAATAAAAATAACGCGGCGTAAGATAGTGGTTTCTCCCGCCGTTGTAAACCTCAGGTTAATGCCAAATGCTTTCGCCAACGGCATTGAACAAACATCATCGAAGCGAAAAATGGCTCAAAAACTTGAAAAATGAGAAAAAGAAAGCCAGTCATCGAGACTGGCTTGATTGGCACCACTAACTCATCATTAGAACTGGCCTAAATAGGCCCACTGATGGTTGCTTGAGTTATTGTCCGTCGGCCAAGGGAAGTAACCGTAACTGGTGGTTTTTAGACGGTAGTAATGGTAGCCACCACGGAAAGCGTATTGATAAATATCATTCACTTTGCCTCGCTGACCATCACTGCCCCAAACGCCTATCGCATCTTGTTGGTACCATTCCAACAGAGCGCGTTCAAAACTCGTCAAATCACGATTGAGTTCATCCAGATAAACTTGAATTGAGCTGTCACTACCCAAGAAATACCAATCTTGGTTTGATGCAGCGTTGGTTGGGAATGCCTCTCCTTCGCCAGGGCGTTTCTGGATGAAGTAGTGATTTTCACCCTCGATTTGCCCAACAAAAACGGCGTTTTCCGTACTCCCCCACACGGTGCTGTGGCGCTCTTCCCAACTCAATAGACGGGAGGCAGCAAAATAGCCTTTCACGCGCTCTTCGATGCGGAGACCTTCTGCACGATCGAAGGCAATCGGGTTGAAGGTGAAGTTCACGTAGTCATCTGCAGAGCCAAGGTATTTCCAATCGCCATTGCTGGTTTGATTGGTCGGGAAAGCCTGAGCCTCCACGGTGCGCATGACAAAATAGTCGCGGCTGCCCGTTTCTGGATTCGCGAACACATACAGCGCGCCTGCTCGACGTTCCGCGTGAGTTACGCCATTGTTGAGCAATCCACGGCCATAATGTTCAGCAACAAACGCATCAAACTGAGTAATGGTCGCAAAATCTTCGTTTAGGAGCGTGTCGTTTTGCGCAAACGTTGGGGTCATGTCGACCACTTGGCTGTAACCATACTCTTGGCCAATGATGATCGGCCCTTTGAGATCCGCAATCGGTGGATTTTGCTCAGGGGTGAAGCGCGTTAGCTCAGTCTCACCATTTCTGTCTGAACAACTTAAGCGGACCTGCGTTGGCACACCATTATCCATCGCTAAGTTAACGTGGAATTTGTTGCTGTCATTAACGCTATGACGAGAGGCATTCAGTACCACTCGCTCACTGGCACCATTAGCAAACTCGACATCTAACTGGCACTGACCTTGAGTTTGGTAGCTAGGGCGCAGCACTTCATCACCACGTAGCGCGTAGCGCCAGGTCTTGCCATGCTTATGCATCACGCCTGAGATTTGCTCACAGTTGTTACCCACCACAAAACCCGCACCATCGTGATCGGTGCCTGACTTATTGAGAGTACAGAGCGTCACTTCCCCCACCTCTGGTGTAGGCGTGTACGTGACCGCACCACGTCCGTACTTGGAAAGCAACTCATAGTCACCTTGCGCCGATGTCATGTTGGAATTAATGTGCCATTGGAGATCACGGCCAGATGAACAACGATCGGTGCTCTGATCCACACCACCAACAAAGACAGCGCTGTCACCGTTTGCCGCTTGGAAGGTAAACTTACACACACGTTGCTGCTCACCATCCATGCGCAAGGTTTGCCAACTATCACTCTCAAGCTCCGCTGGGGTTAAATCTGCCACAGGCTGCCAACCCTCTGGCTGGAACGCCCCTTGAACGCCTTGCGGCAGTTCAAACACATTGCCGTAATTGGAGTAAACCAGCGGATAAATTTGGCTTGGGTTTTCGTTATATGGGTCATAAATACCCAATAGCGTCATCACAGCTACACCCGTTTGTTGTGGTTTAGGTGTGTCGGTCTCGACCGTTTGATAGCGCTGCGCGGCCTGATCCCACTGCACATAACCACTCGGGCTGCTGCTATCAAGATTAAAACCGTTGTTCATCCAACGCTGCGCTTTGCGCGACTGTGCAGGGTGTTCCAACGTAAAGCGACTGATGGTGCCGACATATTCCTGCTCACCACCATTTTGCGCATCCACTAAGAAACGGAACGCATCTTTAAACGGCGGTACAATATCGTCCCCTTGTTGCTGGGTATAAACATCGCCTTTCCAATGTAGGTTGCCGATAAAGCGTTGATGGAAAGCATCCCAACCCCAGCCCGATTCCATATCGTGAATCGACGCCATATACGGCCAATGCCCCAATCCATAGTTGTGGCCAAGTTCATGTGACCATTCATTACCCGTGGTGGCTTCTAGCGTGACAATGCCACCGCCACCACTGCCCCCATGCACAATCACTTGCGGTAAATCGGTGTCTTTTTTGGTGTAAACCCCAACGTTGGTATGGGCAGTAATGTGATTGAAGCGTCGGTTGTACTGCTGTGAGTAACCTGCGCTGGTTAAAATGCCGACGTTGGCATTGTTGATGCCCGTTGAGACCATGGCTTTACCAATCGCTTCACGCATATCGCCACTGTGCCAACCACCTGTGCTGGCACTTTTATCGGTGTACACCACGCCGTTTGGCATCGTCACAATCGGAAAATGCGCTGGCGTGTAATCGGCCATCACCAACTTGGAGGCAGGGATCTTCTGGAAGTAATCCGCTGCAAGCGTCGGTAAGTTTTGGATCATGGTATTGCGATTGCGCGGCTCGATAAGCATGCCCATGTCGATGTTTTGGATCACCAACTCTGGTGCGCCACCAAATTGGATCTCTCCTTGGCTCAATACACCTTCTCGGCCTAAGTTGTCGGTCAAGCGCAGCGATAGACCCGGCTTCATCCAGTTCCATTGTAGGGGCAGCGACCAAGCATGATGAGAAAACACCACTTTCATGCGTCCATTGTCAGGCTGATCCGACGCAGCCAGAGCGCTTGGCGGCAACATCAAGCTGCTGTGAACCACCTCGCCATCAAGGAGCACTTCTGCACGCACTTGGTTGATCTCTTCGCCTTGCGATGGCGTGAAAAGCAGCATCGCTTCGCGGTTCATGATCACATCCAAATGGCCTTGCCCTGTCAGCTCATTGCCATTTGGCGCGACCGAAGTGTGCGTTTGCGTGATGCCCAGACCACCTTCTAAACTGCCTTGCAAATGGTTAGGCGTTGGGATCTCATCGGCAAAGCCAACACGAGAGGCTTGAGTGGTAAAACGCACTACCTGTGGCTCAGCACAATCCACTGGATTGCAAGAGCGCAGCGCCATCTCATATTGTGTTTCAGGCTGGAGCCCGCCGATGAAAAAACCCGCTGAAACGGCGTCATAATGGCGAACATCCTTATCGTCACTCACCTTGGTCAAGGTCAACTGCGTTGTGTCCGACTCGTTTTGACCTAACCAATCAAACGATACGCCCACATCCGAGACACTCGATACCGTAACAGAATGGATGGCAGGCTTCACAATAGCACCACAATCGTTGGTTTCTGTGCGGTAAATAACATCACGCTCCCAAACGTAACTGCCATCTGCACGCTTCGATCCGTGTGCCGCAGGTATGTATTCCACAAAACAGCCTTGCTCATCCGATTCGTAAACACCGAATTCAAGGCTCATCAGGTAAAAACCACCGTCGTACATCATGAATTCCCAGCTTTGATCGACAAAATCGATCACATTACGATACGGTGTGTCATCGCCGCCTTGGTAAGGCAGAAATGGGAACTTAAGATCATTTTTGTAGCTGAGACGATATTCAAAACCTCGGTAATTGATCCAACGTTCGCCATTGCGTTCAAATACGCCTTCGCCGCGTTCAGCCATCGCTTTGATCGATTCCAAACGCTCGACGGTTTTCTCTCCGATCTGTACCAGCGTCAACTCAGGTTGCGCCCACACAGCGGTGCTTCCCAACAGCCCCGCTATGAGAAGTGTCAGTGGTTTTTTCTTCATGATTGACTTATCTCATTATTATTTGAATAGATTGAGCCCAAATTTAGGCAACACTAACCCACAACATTCCTCTGGAAATCTAAGAAATATCGTTATTAATAAGTAGGTTAGGGTTTGATTATCATTTATGAGACAAGAAATTTAAAAATGAAGATTGAACGGAATGAGAGTGCAGTTCCAAAATGCCATACTGAAAAAATTCAATCTGAGAGGTTCAGTTAACAATTGAGTGGATTTATAAATATCATTAAATTCAATAATTTATGTTGAAATTACCCACAAAAATCACCGTTAGAAATAGCTGAGCAGCTTCATCTCTTCTCGGCTTAGGTATAGAATACCAAGGCCGAGGCGAACTCGAACCAATAAGCAGAAACAGCCCGTATCTCGCTTGCTGAGTATCCCGTCCGAACCTCTCATTTGTTTAGCAGACAGACCACGCCCTTTCTCTCCCATTCATTCGGTGTGGTAACCCTGAAGAAAACTTGGAAACTCGCCATGAGCCTATTTGAGAATCTCTCCATCATCTTTGCCTTGATCTTAACCAGCTGCTTTTTTTCTATG
Organism: Vibrio vulnificus CMCP6; assembly: GCF_000039765.1. NCBI lineage: Bacteria > Pseudomonadati > Pseudomonadota > Gammaproteobacteria > Vibrionales > Vibrionaceae > Vibrio > Vibrio vulnificus. The sequence goes on from NC_004460.2 coordinate 941,719, forward strand.
TCGGAAATTGCACTTGCCGCCGCCAGAAAAATTCGCTTAAAGCAGCTTTCTGACGAAGGCGATGTGCGCGCCACCAATGTGCTTGAACTGCAAGCCAATCCGGGTAACTTCTTTACTGTGGTACAAATTGGCCTCAACGCTGTTGCCATCATGGGCGGTATCGTCGGTGAATCTGCGTTTACCCCTCACATCAGAGCCGCTCTTGACGGTATCATCCCTGCAACTTGGTTAGCACAGGTGAGTTTCTTTCTCTCCTTCTTTTTAGTCACCAGCATGTTTATTTTGTTTGCCGACTTAATGCCCAAACGCATCGCCATGGCGGTGCCAGAAAAAATCGCCATGACCTTGGTCGGCCCGATGTTGGTGTGCATCACCATTCTCAAGCCATTTATTTTTGTCTTTAACGGCTTAGCCAACCTGATTTTCCAACTGCTGAACATTCCTGCTGAGCGTAACGACGACATTACCTCTGACGATATTTATGCAGTGATGGATGCGGGCGCTGAAGCGGGCGTGCTCGATCGTGGCGAACAAAAAATGATGGAAAGCGTGTTTGAAATGCAATCAGTCCCCGTCACTTCTGCCATGACGCCACGCGAAAGCCTGACCTTCCTTTCGCTTGAAGACGATGAAGAGACGCTGAGAAAGAAAATCGCCGAAGATCCTCACCACAAGTTTCTGGTGTGTGATGGTCAACTCGATGCCATCAAAGGGTACATCGATTCCAAAGAACTGCTTACTCGTTTGATTAACGGGCACACCTTAAACGTCAAAGACAGCAGCATGGTGCAGAGTTGTCCGATTATTCCTGACACTTTGAGCCTCTCTGAAGCGTTGGATTACTTTAAAAATACCCGCGCCGACTTTGCCGTGATCATGAACGAATACGCGCTGGTGTTGGGTATTGTCACTTTTAACGACCTGCAAAGTGCGGTGATGGGCACCTGGGTGTTGGCGGAAGGGGAAGAACAAATTGTTGCGCGAGATGCTCACTCTTGGTTAGTGGATGGCGTTACGCCAATCACCGATGTGATGCGTGCGTTGAACATTGATGAGTTCCCACACCCGCAGAACTATGAAACCATTGCTGGTTTTATGATGTACATGCTGAGAAAGATCCCACGCCGAACGGATGCCATCATCTACTCTGGTTACAAGTTCGAAGTGGTGGACATTGATAACTACAAAGTGGACCAACTGCTGGTAACTCGTGTGGAAGTGGAGAATCAGCCAAGCCACGAGGAATAACGTCGGCACTCACCACTCATTTCATCAGCCATTGCCCTTCGCTTTGGCTGATTTTTTATGTAGGGTTGGACGGTCACTATTAGGGAGATAAACACCGAATGTATCAAATCAGGGAAATGGAGATTTCCGACTACGAGAACGTCATGGCTCTGTGGGGTGAGACCGAGCATCTAGCCATCAAAGACGCGGATTCCAAACCGAGTATTGCTGCCTACCTCAAGCGCAACCCAGGCTTGAGTTTTGTGGTGCTCGACAACGAGAAAACCATCGCTGCCGTGTTGGTCGGTACCGATGGACGACGTGGTTATTTGCAACACCTCTCTGTCGATAGCGACTACCGAGGTCAAGGTATTGGCCAGCAGCTTGTTACTCGCGCAACGGACGCGTTGGCCGCCCTTGGCATCGCCAAAACACATCTGTTTGTGTTAAGCGACAACCATGCAGCGCAGAATTTCTATCAAAAAATGGGCTGGTTTGCGCGCGACGAAGTACGTATGTTCTCTTTCAATAGCTCCTCAAATCGCAACGTTTAGTCTTGGTAAATGTAGTCCGATCAAAGAAGCCCCAATCGTCAGGGGCTTCTTTATCCTAATCCTAGAAAATGCCAGTTCGTTTAGAAGAAACCTAACGGATTCACATCGTAGCTAATCAGCAAGTTCTTGGTATTTTGGTAGTGATTCAGCATCATCTTATGGGTTTCACGGCCAATGCCCGATTTTTTGTAACCACCAAATGCGGCGTGTGCGGGATATGCGTGGTAGCAGTTGATCCAAATTCGGCCCGCTTCAATGTTACGTCCCATGCGATAGGCTAGGTTTTGATCGCGAGTCCACACACCAGCGCCTAAGCCATATTCAGTGTCGTTGGCAATGGCCAGCGCTTCGGCTTCGTCTTTAAAGGTTGTCACCGCGATCACCGGGCCAAAAATCTCTTCTTGGAATACCCGCATTTTGTTGTGACCTTGCAGTAAAGTGGGCTGGATGTAGTAACCGCTCGCCAAATCGTCTTCTTGCTTGGCAATCTCACCACCAAACACCACTTTTGCCCCTTCTTGGCGGCCAATTTCCAAGTAGCTCAATATCTTATCAAACTGCTCTTGTGATGCTTGGGCACCCACTTGAGTGTCGGTATCAAGCGGGTTGCCCTGTTTGATGCTCTTGGCACGCTCCGCCACTTTGGCAATGAACTGATCGTAAATCGACTCATGAACCAGCACGCGTGATGGGCAAGTACACACTTCGCCTTGGTTAAAGAAGGCAAGTAAAGTGCCCTCAATGCATTTGTCCAGATAAGCATCTTCATGATCAAACACATCAGGGAAGTAGATGTTTGGCGACTTACCGCCGAGTTCCACCGTTGATGGAATCAAGCTTTCCGCGGCACATTTAAGTATGTGATTACCCACTTCGGTTGAGCCGGTAAACGCCAGTTTGGCAATGCGATCACTCGTTGCTAATGCTTGGCCTGCTTCTGCACCGAAGCCATTAACCACATTCACCACGCCAGCCGGAATGAGATCACCAATCTTTTCCATCAGTACCAAGATTGACGTTGGCGTTTGCTCTGCTGGTTTGAGTACCACACAGCAGCCCGCCGCTAACGCTGGTGCCAGTTTCCATGCCGCCATCAGCATGGGGAAGTTCCAAGGGATGATCTGCCCAACCACGCCAATCGGCTCTGGGAAGTGGTAGCTCGCGGTATTGGCATCCAGCTCCGCTGCGCTGCCTTCCTGCGCACGAATACACCCGGCGAAATAGCGGAAGTGATCGACCACCAGCGGTAAATCTGCCGCTAGCGTTTCGCGTACAGGCTTGCCGTTTTCCCACGTTTCCGCCACCGCCAACTCTTCGAGATGCGCTTCAATGCGATCGGCGATTTTCAGCAAGATATTGGCACGCTCCGTCACGCTGGTTTTCGCCCATTGATAACGAACGCTGTGCGCCGCATCCAAGGCCAAGTTAATGTCCGCCGCGCTTGAGCGAGCCACTTTACAATAAGCCTGGCCGTTAACCGGCGAAATATTATCGAAATATTCACCACTCACCGGTTTCACCCATTCCCCGCCAATGTAGTTGTCATAGTGGCTTTTGAAATTCACGACAGCGTTGTCACTACCTGGTTGTGCATAAATCATAACTCGTCCTTTTGTTTCTCGTTTGGTTTAAAACACAGTGTCGATTCGCACTGCTTTACCTAAGCCATAACGCAAGTCACAGGCCAGAAACACAACGCTTGTTGTTAATTAAATGTAAAACTATGATTACCAAACGATAACAACTTGGGTTTATCGAGAGTGGCACAACGAGTGGCGTGATACGCGCTGTTCAACTGTTCCAAATTGGTACACCCAAACTGTGGCAAAATGGAACAGTCATGCAACTTCAACATGTTAGCAAACCCAACTGGCTGATGAACTCTTGGGACAGAAGCGAACAGGCGGGTTTGAAAGAACGTCGCCTCCCCGAGGATGTGCGCATTTCCCCCGCGATGCTCAAAGATCGACGCCAACAACATCACGCGTTAATTGACGCGATCACTCAATTTGCTTTGCCATTGTTTAACCAACTGTTTGCCCACAGTGATAGCCGTTTGATTTTGACCGACAACCAAGGCGTGATCATCGGCAGTTGGGGACAACCCAAGTTTCGTGAAAAACTCACCGAGATCGCTCTAAGCTCCGGCGCTTGTTGGCAAGAGCGATTGAAAGGCACCAACGCCATTGGCACCGCCTTAGTTGAAGCCAAACCCGTCACCATAGTGGGGGATGAGCATTACATCCAGCGCCATCGCTTTATCAGTTGCTCGGCAAGCCCGCTGTTTGATCACAAAGGCAATCTGGTGGGGATTTTGGACATCACCAGCGAGCAGCAAAAACATGACCTGTCCACACAGGTGTTAGTCCAAAACATGGTGCAATTGGTGGAAAACCAATTATTGAACCAAGTTCCTGAGGGCCATTTTCGTGTTGATCTGGCTTGTGAAAAATCGCTGTTGAACAGCGGCTGGCAAGGCATTCTCATTGCGGATGAATCCGGTCAAGTGGTGGCGCACAACCAAGTGGCAGGCCAACTGCTCGCCAAACAGCAGGTGGTTGGGCAATCATTAGACGCCATTTTGCAATCGCGGCAAAGCCATTCGCCTCTGTTTTTTGAAACCAAAACCTTGCAGGCAAAACGTCATCGTAGCCGAGCGTTAAGCCCTTCCAACGATCTTCATTTTGGTGATGCCACTGTCGAGCATTGTTGGCAACAAGCCAATCGTGTGATTGATAAAGACATTCGCTTGCTGATTCTCGGTGAAACAGGCGTGGGCAAAAATGAATTTGTCAAAGCGCTGCACAAAAATAGCCAGCGCAAACAAGGGCCATTAGTCTGCGTCAATTGTGGCGCCCTTCCGAAAGATCTGATTGAGTCGGAACTGTTTGGCTACGCCGCTGGAGCATTTACTGGCGCTAGCAGCAAAGGGTATCAAGGCAAGATCCGCCAAGCGGATAAAGGGATCTTATTTCTCGATGAAATTGCTGATTTGCCATTGGACGCGCAAAGCCGATTGCTGCATGTGCTGCAAGACAACACCGTACTACCGATCGGTTCTAATCAAACCGTACAAGTAGACACTCAGATCATTGCCGCCACACACAAAGATTTGGATCAGTTAGTGCAGCTTGGCCAGTTCCGTCAAGATCTCTACTATCGCCTTAATGGTTTGATCATTGAGCTGCCCCGCTTTGCCGAGCGTGACGATAAACGCGCATTCATTGCGCATATTCATCGACGTTATGCGCAAGATCATCAAGAGATCTGCCCGCACTTGATGGCGCTACTGCTGCACTATACATGGCCCGGTAATTTGCGCGAACTGGACAGCTTATTGAAAGTCGCCACCTTAATGGCGCAAGGCGAGCCTTCACTGTCTTTGGCTCATGTGCCTGCGCATCTAGCTCAAAAACTGGGACAACTTTCAGAAGCTAATGCCGCGGCGGCGGAAGTTAAAGATCTGCGCTCAACCGTGGATGAGTCGTTAGTGAAAACCTATCAGGCAACGCAAGGCAATATCAGCCAAACCTCGCGATTGCTCGGTATCAGCCGCAACACCATATATCGTAAACTCAAAAGCTTAGGGATGATCAAGTCAGCGAGATAATTTAGACTCCCAGACAGCCATCACCGCGAGTTCAGCCTCCATAGGGTTAACTCGCTGCAGCACTAATCGTTTAGTTGGCGCATTGGGGTTTGGTCGCTATAGAACATGTAGCAGTTTTTCCCTGCCAGTTTTGCTTGATACATCGCTTGATCTGCCTGTCGGATAAGGCTGTCGGAATCTTGCTGTTCCCCACCAAAATAGATAGACACACCAATGCTGGCAGAGAGTGTAATCTCCTCTTTTCCAATGGCGATGGGCTGACTGATGGAATGCAGGAAGCGCTGAGCCAACGGTTCAATGTCGTAGCTATCTCGCACCCGCGGCACCAAAATAATGAACTCATCGCCACCGAGGCGAGCCAAGGTATCACCTTCCCTGACCAAATCTTTCATTCTGGCGGCAACATGGTAGAGCACGTCATCTCCCGCGTCGTGACCAAAGGTGTCATTCACTTCCTTAAAGCCATCTAAATCGAGGAACAGCACAGCGAGATAGTAGTTATTGCGTTTCGAACGCTCCATCGCTTGTGCCATTCGCTCTTTTAATAACAGTCGATTTGGCAGTTCAGTCAACGGGTCGTAGTGGGCAATTTTTTCCAGTTGGTGTTCATGTTCTTTGAGTGCAGATATATCCGAAAAGAGTGCGACAAAACGAACCCCATCCTCTCGCGAATCCTCGACCTTACTGATGGTGAGAAGATCGGGGCAAACCTCGCCATTTTTGCGCTTGTTCCAAATTTCTCCCCGCCAGTAACCACGAGAAAGCAACATTTCCCAAAGATCATGATAGAAGTCTTCATCATGCATACCGGACTTCAACAGTTTAAGCGTTTGTCCTTCAAGCTCAGATTTTTCATAACCCGATATGTAGGTAAACGCTTGATTCACATCAACAATCATGCCTTTACTGTCGGTAATCACAATCCCTTCGTGAACGTATTTAAACACATTGGCCGCCAGCTCTAATTGGCTCTCTCGCGCTTTACTTTCACTGATATCAACATGCGTGCCGAACATTTCCAGCGGTTGACCATCGTCATCCCACTGCGCAACACGGCCGCGATCGAGCACCCACACCCAATGCCCGTCTTTGTGCCTCATTCTTACTTCGCACTCATAGATGTCTGTCTTACCGGAGAAGTAATCGGATAGGCGTCGTTGTGACAATTTTAAATCACTGGGGTGAACGTATTTCATCCAGGTGTCAATCGAGACAGGCGTCAGTTCTTCCAATTGATAGCCGATGATGTCGGCCCAACGTGGATTAAACCTCGCCGCACCGGTTTTGATATTCCAATACCAAGTGCCCGCATCGGTGCCTCGAATCACGTTCTCCAGACGCTCATGCTCTACTTTTAACTTGTTTCGTGTCAGTGAGATGACCTTCAACATGTCATTGACCGTTTTGGTTAAAATGTTCAATTCTGTGTAGGGGGAAGGTGCCAACATATTGATAGGTAAGCCATCCTGATCTCGATGCTCAAGCGAATGAGCAATCCGCTTTAATGGATGAATCAAAATCCAGCGGATAAGAAACATGGCCAATAACGCTTGGACCAACAACAACACCAATACAGTGGCAGTAATGTTCAGGAACAAATGGCGCTTTTCCAGCACCAATAGCTCCCCACTCACATACACATCCACACGTCCGATCTGATTGCCTTCTTCATCATGGATCTCTGAACTTTTTTGGTAGAGTGCCTGCTTCAGCAAGGTTTGTTGTTGTAAGTCTTCACTTTGAAATTCACTCACACGAGAGGAGGACGTTTTCACGTAGCCAGTGAGATAACTTTTTTGCCCTGTCAGCTCTGCCATTTGAAAGTTATCGACTAAGATCGCCAGCAATGCATAGTGATTCTCTGTGTTGATTTCGCTATAGAGCAGTTTGTCGTACTCGTGGATCTGGTAAGTGTCCACATACCCTGAAATCGTCGTACTTAGCCTCGCTGCACTCTCTTCCGCTTGGCCACGTATCTCGCTTTCTACGTGCTCACTGCGCAAGGAATAGTTGTAAACACCATAGCCAATAAAGACGATGGACGAGGTGATGATCATACTGATACTAAGAAAGAGCGTTAATGAACGCCGATGATGAAAAAGCGGCCACCTCTCTGTCATTGTGCCCCTCCTTCATGTCCCAGCACATTCCGCTGAATGGTGCTAAGCAAGCTGTCTAGGTTTTGCGATGACACCGCTAATACTTCCAGTTGTTGCTCTTTCGCCACCGTGTGACCTAAAAGATACTGATGCAGAGAGTTCATCGCTCTCTCTCCCATCAAAAAAGGTTGTTGCATGCCTGAGCCAACCAGCTGCTGAGAACGGATCATATCGATGAACTCTGGCTCAGCGTCAAAACAGATCAGCAACACTTTGTCTCTTTGACCTAATGAATCAATCGCATCAAGTGCCGCTTGGTAGCGGTCGGAGCCCTGCAACCAAATGGCGCGTATTTTGCGATGCTCACGCAACATCGTTTGGGTGAAAATAAAGGTCTCTTGGTAGCTGAAATCTTTTTGTTGTTTGATCGCCGCAATGCGCATGCCCTGTTGCTTGGCTGCTTCAACAAACCCTTCTGTACGCTCAATGCCATTCTTGCGTTTCTGCGGAATGGCGACCACGCCAACTTCGCCATTTTGCCAGCCTTTCGCTTTCATAGCCTCCGCCAGTATTTGAGCCAATTGAAACGCGCCGGAAAAATTATCCGACTCAATATAGCTGACAAAGGTGCCGCCTTCGGTGCCGATATCGCTAATGACCACTGGAATATTCGCTTGCTCCGCCATTTTGAGAATAGTAACCGCAGCCGATGAATTGGTCGGCGATAGAATAATGCCATCTGGTTTGAGGGCGATGGCTTTGATGATGTTTTCCAGCTCGGTTTTGGCGTCATTTTCTGCACTTAACACCACGGCTTCATAGCCCAACTGTTTTGCTTCATTCTCAATTCCTCCCCACATGATTTGCCAAAATGGGATCCGCAGATCGGAAACCATATAAACAATCTGTTGGCTCGCACTGAGCCAAGGAGAAAAAAACAAAACAACACAAAAAGCGAGATGACGCATATCCATGTTTCCTCCGAGAAAACCGCTTTAAACACGGCATATTGCTGCTAAGTTAACTATATACGCTGGCCAATATCGCTCCGCATTTTTTGTTTACAATTTGACACACATCATAAAGCAATCAATTTCATATTCTTTTGAGCCATATTATTAAGCGAAAACACCTTATTTAGAGGTATTTTCCAGACAAGTAACCATGCAAAATGAATGGACTTACAACTAAAGGAAGGGACTAGGGACTAGGGACTAGGGGCTAGGGGCTAGGGGCTAGGGGCTAGGGGCTAGGGGCTAGGGGCTAGGAAAGAAGATAGAAGACTAAGACAAAAAGAAAAGCAGACAAATCGTATTATCTGCTTCCATCCTAGCGATACGAAAATGGCGACTAAATCGGCTCTCCTGCTTCATCTTCCTCCACAATATCGGTTTCCAACGCTGCCTCCGCCAACCAACGTTGGATTGGCGCACTGGCCAGCACTTTGTTCTGATAAAGCTGAGCGCTTTCCGAAAGCGGGATTTGATACGTTTCAAAACGCAGCGCCACAGGCGCGAACATCGCATCGGCAATGGACCACTCACCAAACAGCCAAGCATGAGGGTGAGCCGCCATCTGCTGCGACCAAATTTGATCAATGCGCGCAACGTCTTTCTCAGCTTGCGCTGAAAGCGTCACTTTGCGTTTTGCCCGACAGTTCATCGGCAGCTCATTGCGCAGAGCTTGAAAACCCGAATGCATTTCACACGCAAGCGCACGTGCTTTGGCTTTTGAGGCGCGATCGTCAGGCCACGCTTTACCCGCCAGTTGTGTTTCATTGACGTACTCCAAAATGGCCAAAGAGTCCCAAACCGTGCACGGCCCATCCACCAGCGTCGGTACTTTCGCCGTTGGTGTAATGCCTTCCAGAGCTTGATAAAACTCAGGAGTGAACAGCGCCAGTTTTTCCACTTCCACCTCAAGGTTGTAAGTGGCAAACATCACCCATGCTCTGAGCGACCAACTCGAATAGTTTTGATTTCCTATATACAACTTCATCGTCATTCCCTGCTATTTCTGTTAAGTTCAATCGCAGATTAGGCCAACTTCCTTGCCACGACCAACGGATAGTTTTGATACAACCTATTTAAAAATACGATGGATTAGACTCAATATGGATATTGAAGCACTACGCAGTTTTCTTGCTTTTGTTGAGACGGGCAGTTTTACCCGCGCAGCCAAACAGATCAGCCGCACTCAGTCGGCGTTTAGCGCCCAAATGCGAAAGCTCGAAGAAGAAATCGGTGCAGAGCTGTTCATCAAAGAAGGGCGTTATTTAGTACTGAGTGATGCGGGTATTCGCCTCACTTCTCACGCTCGTCAACTCGTGTCGCAACATGATCAGACTCTCTCGGAGCTCAAACATTTTCAAGGTAAACGCCCGCTGCGCTTGGGCTGCCCTGAAGATTACAACGAGAAAGTGCTCCCCAGTTTGATTGCCCTGCTCCATGAAGCACAACCCACATGCTCTATCCAAGTCTTTAGTGAGCCGAGCATCGAACTGAGAAGAAAGCTCGATGCGGGCGAGCTGGACTGCGCCATTTTAACTCGCGCGCCAAACAGTGAAGAGGGCTATTGGCTCACCTCCGATCAAGGGGTGTGGATTGCCAGTCAAACCTTTTGTGTCGAAGCCCATTCCGCTCTGCCCCTTGCTCTTTTTCAAGCGGATTGCAAATACCACGCGGCGGCGATTGATGGCCTCACCAAACGCGGCCAAGCTTTCCAACTACTGGCTTGTTGCAATACCGCATCAGCACAGCGCGCTTTGGTGGAGCAAGGGCTTGCGATTGGCGCGATGGGCAAACTCAGCATGGGTGACAAAGTAAGGCTACTAAGGGATTTTCCACCACTACCTAAGGTAGACATCGTGTTGGCCGTGTCTGCAAAATCGCACCCATTGTTGAGCCAAACATGGCTGAAACAGCTTGAAAAACAGTTCTCTGACAAACTTCTTGCCGTTCGATAATCTCTATCTCACTTTATGACGATAGGCTACCATCTCAATATTGAGACGAAATCATGCAAATTTTTGATAGTTCTATCAGATAAATGCATGAGTTTTTCGAGCTACTCTACATCAACCAATCTACGCTACTCAAAACACGCTAAGGAACAAAAGCACTGACGCTTTGGCCATTCACATGAAAACAGAACTCGATATCTACCAAGTAGACGCCTTTGCCCGTGAAGCATTTAAAGGAAACCCCGCTGGTGTTTGTATTACAGAGAAACCGCTTGATGAACGTTTGATACAGTTGATTGCGGCTGAAATGGCCGTCTCCGAAACCGCCTTCTTAAGTTTGGAAACCATGAATCTGCGCTGGTTTACACCGAAAGCCGAAGTGGCACTGTGTGGACACGGCACGCTAGCCACGGCCCATATCATGCAACAACAAGGGCTACTCAAGGCAGGCGAAGAGATCACCTTTGATACCTTATCGGGTGAACTGAAAGTCAAACTGGCCGCGAACAAAATTGAAATGGACTTTCCGCAATCCCCCATTGATTTCTCCGTCAACATTGACGCCAACAAACTGGCTCACCTGGGCATTAAACCAGAGGAAGTCCTTTGCAGTGGTCAGTTTCAACAGAAAGATTTTATCGAAATCACCAGTGAAGAGGCGCTTTTGGCCCTCTCTCCCAATTTTGATGCTCTTGCAACCTTGACCGGACGCGGCGTGGTCGTGACCGCACGTTCCGACTCACCGATCTACGATTTTATCTCGCGCTATTTTGCACCTTGGGTTGGTGTCAATGAGGATCCCGTGACTGGCTCAACTCACTGTGCCCTTGCGGGTTACTGGGGTAGTAAACTTGAGAAGGATTACCTTGCGGGCTATCAAGCGTCCGCTCGTGGTGGCCGCATCGAAATGGCTTTGCTTCCTTATCAACGCGTGAAACTGATCGGCACCGCGGTGACGACCCTGAAAGGCCAGCTACTTATCTAATCTTTGCGCGGTAAAGAGCGATCGCCAGTCGCTAAATCATTCAGCCACCTCGATCTTGAAAAATTTGGTGGCTGAAAACTGACGACTCCTGTCGATTTTGTTTGCCAGAATCGGCATACTGACTTCCCCCAAACTGATGGATCTTTCTGTGCGTATTTCTTCTTCTGAGTATCAAAAACTGAGCCAATGCATCGCCACATTGCACTCACCAAGTTTTAGCTCAACGCTGATCGCAATGTTAGCGGAAGTGGTCACGTTCGACTGCGCCATCATTTTAGGCCATCGTGACAACAAGCATCCCATTTATCTGTTTGACTCCATTCAGACACAACGAGAGCTGCTGTTTCAACGCTATTTGCTCCATTACTATCAACATGATCCGCTCTACGACCCCGTACTCGGTGCGGCGCAGCAAGGGGTTTTTCATCTTGCGCAGGTGATGAAGAAAGACACCAGCTCAACACTGGTGCCTCACGCCATCTACCAGCAAGAGTTTTACCAGCAAACCCAATGGCAAGACGAAGTAGCGATCATCATCACCCTCGATGAACAACGCGCCATCGCCATCTATTTAGGCATTACGCAAGCAGAAAACGTCTTCCAAGCAACAGACATCAACGCACTGTCGCAACGCTTTGACACCATCGCCTCCTTGTGCCGCCAACATTGGCTCAACGCTGATTTGTTGCTGGCAGAACATCAAACCGCGCAACCCAACGTCAGCCAGTGGGTGCGCAAAGCGATTGGCGATTTTGGTCAACAGCAACTCAGCCAACGAGAGCAAGAAATTGCGGCACTACTCATCCAAGGGCTTGATTCCAAAGAAATCGCCCAGCAGCTCGGCATCACACTGGGCACCGTGAAAAACCATCGAAAACGCATCTACGCGCAGCTCAACGTCGCCTCACTCAGCGAACTGTTCCAGTTGTTTCTCAATCATTTGATTGCTCTCAAAGCATAGTTTTCCGATCTCGCTGGCTTAATCACCGCTTTTATCCCTTTAGGGATATCGTCATGATCTGGCCTGATCTTATACGCTGCCTGTCTAGATTTTGGAGGCAGCATGAATTCACAATTACTCTTTGATGACTTGGCCCAGCGAGGGCTGATCGCGCAAACCACCGACCTTGAACAACTCATCGCGCTATTTCGCCAACCACAAACACTCTACTGTGGTTTTGACCCCACCGCGGGCAGCTTGCATATTGGTCATTTAGTGCCTTTGATTATGCTAAAACGCTTTCAAGATGCCGGGCATCAAGGGATCGCGCTCATCGGCGGCGCAACGGGCATGATTGGAGACCCAAGCTTTAAAGCCAGCGAAAGAAGCCTCAATAGCGCCGAAACGGTTGCAGCCTGGGTGAACGCGTTAGCTACGCAAATTCAACAGTTGATGACACCGCATCTCACCCAACCACTCGTCATGGTGAATAATGCCGATTGGATGCAATCCATTGGTGTGATTGCGTTTTTCCGCGATATTGGCAAACATTTTTCCGTCAATGCCATGATTCAGCGTGAATCGGTTAAACAGCGTTTGGCTCGCCCAGATCAAGGCATCTCTTTCACCGAGTTCAGCTATTCGCTGTTGCAATCTTACGACTTCGCTCAATTGAACCAAACGCACCAATGCGCATTGCAAATTGGCGGCAATGATCAGTGGGGCAACATCGTCAGCGGTATTGATTTAACGCGCCGCCTCAATGGCACTAACGTGCATGGTTTAACCTTGCCTTTGATCACCAAATCCGATGGCACAAAGTTTGGTAAAACCGAGGGCGGAGCGATCTGGCTTGATGCGGCGAAAACCTCACCCTACATGTTTTATCAATTTTGGCTCAACTGCGATGATGCGGACGTGTATCGCTTTCTTCGCTACTACACTTTCCTCTCTGTCGAGCAGATTGAGCAGCTTGAAGCCACCGATAAAGCGCAAGTAGGCAAACCGAGCGCACAGAGAATTCTCGCCGAAGAAATGACGCGATTTGTACATGGGCAAGCAGGGCTTGAGAGTGCGCAGCGTATTTCACAGGCGTTATTTAGCGGCCAACTCAACCAACTGAATTTAGCCGAGCTCAAACAGCTTGAGCAAGATGGGCTGCCTTGTCGCCAATTGGCGCACGTGAGTGATGTGGTTACCTTGCTCTTAGAGACAGGTTTGGCGAGCTCAAAGCGTCAAGCTCGTGAATGGCTGGAAAATGGGGCGATTCGTATTAACGGCGAGCGCTGGCATGAACTGACTTTAGCGCAGACATTTGCTTTGTATGATCAATATTACATTGTGCAAAGAGGCAAAAAGCAGTTTGCGATGGTGAAACTCGCGCAAGTGTAAGAGTAACGGCGCAATGAATAAGCCAGCGAAATGCTGGCTTATTGATAAAATCGCGCCATCACCAATCCACTGAAAGCGTTTGCCCTGTACGACTGCTTTCCAGTGCTAACTCAATCAAGGCAATGTTATCAAGCGCATCTCGCGCTGGTACAGGATTGGCCGCACCAAGTCGGATCGCATCCGCCACGCCCTTAAAGTAGTGCTGATAGCCCCCCAATTCTGTGACTACCGTTTCCGTCTCCGATTCACGATACATTCGGCCATAGTTCTCGGGTTCTTCGCGCGCCCAGCTCTCCTCTTTCGGCTGGATACCCTGTTTCAAATAGCCTTCCTGCGGATCCAACCCATACTTTTCGTATTTCGCCAACGAGCCTAGCACACGAAAACGTAAGTTAGGCTCCGGGCTGTATAGGTTGGAATGCAAATGCACCAAGTGGTCAGGATAATGGAGAATCAAATTGTAGTAATCGATGGTTTGGCCTTGTGGGCGCATGATTCGACATTGCGCATTGATCGCTTGCGGCAAGCCAAACAGCGCGAGTGTTTGATCAAGTAGATGCGGCGCCAAGTCATACAAAATGCCGCCTCCTTCTTGAGCCAATTCACGCCAGCGCTGGCGCACTTCAGGACGGTAACGGTCAAAATGCGACTCAAACAATTTCACCTCACCCAATTGCCCCGTTTCAATCAGCTTCTTCACCGTCAGGAAATCGCCATCCCAGCGACGATTATGGAAGACACTCAACACCCGCCCTTGCAGCTCTGCCAGTGCAATCAGCGCCGCGCCATCTTCTTTACGCGTCACAAATGGCTTTTCCACGATCACATGTTTGCCTTGCTCTAGGGCATATTTTGCCAATGGGAAATGCACATCATTTGGCGCGGTGATGATCACCAGTTCCGCATCACTTTGATCCAGCATTTGGTAAGCATCGCCATACCACTCTGCTTGCGGAAAATCGGCTAACACAGCCGATTGCTGGCTCGAGCTAATCGCGCACAGCTCTAACTCAGGCAGGGCGTCAATAAAAGGTAGGTGAAAGGTTTTCGCTGAAAAACCATAGCCGATGACGGCCGTTTTCACGGGAGTATAAGGCATGAAAGAGCTCTCTGTGACGTTCATTGAGAGGCTCACTTTAGCGCGACATCTTCCCTTTGACGACTACTTTAACCACCTGCGTACACTCCGAGCACTCGGGCTCGGAGTGTCTCTCAGGTTTAAAAGCTGACGCTCAGACCAACAAAGTGGATACGCCCTTCAAACGTGCCATTAATGCCCACATCCTGATTCGCTATTTTCCGCGTCGCGATGTCCACTTCCCCTAAGTCGGCATACTCATAGTAAACATCAAGGACATAGCTGTCCCACTGCGTCGTGGCGCCAACAGAGTAACGATATTGCTGACCAACGGGCAGATCCACCCATTGCTTGCTAGGGTCATCTTGTGGCGACGTTTCGTACGAGAAGCCTGCTTTTAAGCGCCAATCCGCATTGAGTTGGTAATCCGTCGCAACGGCAAATTTCCACACATCCTCCCACTGACGATCTATCGAATTCAGACCGAGAGGATTTGAATCTAAACGGCCAAAATCAAACACCGTCGTATCCCATTCACTCCAGCGGTGTAATTGGATAGAAGCAAGTAACTTGAGCTTCGGATTCACTGCGTAGCTGCTACTCACATCCACAATCGCGGGTACAACCAGATCCGTGCCTACAGGAAGCGCACGTTGCCCACCACTAAGCTCCGTTGAAAACTCATGATTCACTTTGGAGCGAAAACTTACACCCAGATCCCATTGCTCATCAAACTGATACATCACGCCAGCATTAAAGCCATACGCCCAATCAGAAGACTGCTCAAGCCGTCGCGCATTCGCCATGCCCATTTCCAGAGAAGCCCAGCTGATTTGTGCACCGATCCCCCAAGAAAGCTGGTCAGTTACTCTAAAACCCAGAGCCGGGTTGATTTGCACTGCCGCCAACGCAATGTCGGTCATCAGTGCGGCACCTTGCCACTCAGAACCGTAATCTAGGCTGGAACCGCCCACCGTACCCAACGCAATGCCAAAGTGCACGTCTTCATTGAGTTGACGAACATGAAACAGGCCAACAGAAGGCATCAAAGACGCAGCTTGCCCATGGCCCACACCCGATTGATCGTGATAGTCCATTTTCAAGTCAAACGCCGTGGCATTCACTGTCGTCAACGTCTCACCCATCCACGGCATTGTCGCTGGGTTTGCCCACATTGCCGCCGCCGATTGTGTATACACACCATCGCCCGCTCCCACCGTTCCTGCGTTAGCAATCACGGCCTCTTGCAGAAAAATACCACTGGCACTGGCGTGAGCGGAGGCCAACAGAGAGAGGCTGAATAGTGTTCGTTTGAGGCTCAAAGAAGAAAGACAAAAGGTGTTCAAAGACGCAAACGAGGGCATGTCTAGCCGACGAGCGCTATGAGGTACAAAAGCGTTTAGTGTTTTCATAAAGAAGCTCTTTCTTAAAATAGCGAGATACTCAAATCCCGTTCAGAGGCAGAATTCAAATTTGTACTATTTTAACTGAGTTAATTTTCCAAATTGGAATAATGTTTATTCCTAAACTGCTATTGACGCGAAATTAATTAATAATAATGAGTGACTTATAAATAGTAAAATAAATCGCAATCAAACACCTGACAGAAATAAAACACATCTCTGGATACAAAAGGTTATTCTAGCCATCCTAGTGAATTAGAAGACAATGCCAATGAATAATTTAAATAACCTACATGTATTTTTGTTATTAATGCAAACTCGTTCGACACAACGCTGCGCGGCAAAACTGGGACGTTCACAATCTTACGTTTCAAAAGTTTTGGCGCAGTTGAGAGAAGAGTTGGCCGATCCACTGTTTCTACGGGAAAGTTCAGGGTTAGTACCCACTGACTATGCAAACGCCATAGAACCTAAGATTCGTATCGCCTTGGAACAAATCGACTCTGCACTCGTTCCACAGCAGTTTGATCCTTCTCAGCTTGATAAAGTCACCTTACACATTGTTGAACCTTATTTGATTCAGATCGGCAAAGCACTCATTGAAGCGATTCGAGCCGAGACCAAGGCCAAAATAGAAATTAGACAATGGGGAGAGCACAGCGAGTCTCTTATTCTAAATGAGAGTGTCGATGTTGGCTTGCACATTATTAATGATAAGCCTCAAGCGTTCTATCAAAAAAGAATACACTCTGGTGCAGGATATTTTGAAGGCAATAAAGAGGGCGAGTATGTGAAATTTATTGTTTCAGGAGTAAACGAATACAGTGATCATTTTAAAACGCTCGAACCCGAGACGAATGTTGGCATTATTGTTGATAGCCACGCACTTATGATGCAGTTAATGGAAGATTGTTATACCTTGCGTTATGAACCACATTTTTCTTCTACCAAACAGACAAGATTGAATATTGATGTCGCACTCATTACGAAAGCCTCTCTTCGCCATGCGGCAAAACAAAAATGGCTCACTGATCTCATTATTTCAGTGGTGGAACACAATATTAAAACGCGCTGGAGCGATAAACATCACGCGTAATCACAAACCAATGCAAGCTCACGGTTTAAACCTTTCATTTCCTCTTTTCAAACCGGATTGCAAACACATTGGTGAAACACAAAACAAGGCCATGCGCATTTAAGCCCATGGCCTTGACTTTAACCACCCACACTCACTCATTATTACGAAAGCTAAATGGCCATACCAAACGAGGCACTTACATCGCCGACAAATAGGATTTATACGCTTTCAAGCGAACTGTCGCCGCACCAATGATGTCCATAAAACCCAATAACGGATGAGGCTTGTTCGCCGAAACCCACCCAGCCCCAGTCGCGCCAATCGGTACGTTGTAACCTTCAGGTTCGATAAACTCAATAATAATGGTGCGACCATGCGAGCCCATGTTGTTGCCAACATGCTGACGAACATGCTGCGAACCGTTGATCACCGACACCGCCGCTTCACCCGTGCCAGTGGTTACGCTGTGAACTCGACCACGGAAAATTTCCCCCGGATAGGCATCCACATAGAACTCGGCAAATTGACCGACTTCAATCCCCCTAAAGGTCTGATCGGCAATACGCATTTCGACAAACTTCTTGCTGGTGTCATAAAGATGCATGTTGCCTAAGCGCGTACCATTGACGATGTTGGTGATAGAGAGTTGACCATCAAACGGCGCACGGAT
Source organism: Vibrio vulnificus CMCP6 (assembly GCF_000039765.1). Taxonomy (NCBI): domain Bacteria; kingdom Pseudomonadati; phylum Pseudomonadota; class Gammaproteobacteria; order Vibrionales; family Vibrionaceae; genus Vibrio; species Vibrio vulnificus. Next base: position 959,717 of record NC_004460.2, read on the forward strand.
CTCGCGGCGGTCATTTTGCCACGTTGCAGTGGCGATTTGTGCTTCGATATTGAGGATTTGCGCATGCACAGAGGCAATTTTGGCTTCGGTCGATTCAATGCGCGTGCGCACATCGTCTCGTTGAAATTCCTGAGCATAGTCATTCAGCTTCTCTAATCGAGCGAGATTTTTCTTATCATTTTCAATCTGATAAGTAAGCGCTAGAATTTCCGCTTGTGCCGCCTTCTTCTGCGCTTGCAACCCATTCATCTGAGACTCGGTGTCTTCTGTTCGTAAGGTGTAAATCAAGTCTCCCTTTTTCACCATTTGGTTATGATCGACAAACACCTGCTCCACCTCTTGACCAATCAGCGGACTTAACACCGCATGAGGCGCCTTCACGGTGGTACTGTTGGTTAGGTCCGCCGGAGACCAAAAGCGATGCGCCGTAAACAAGGCTAAGGCAATCAATACCCCTGTGCCAACAATGATTACCGCATTCCTTAATGTCCACTTAACCAGCCCTGTTTTTACCAACAACCAGCAGATGAACACATAAGGCAACATGATTTCTTTCATCGCTTACTCCTTAACGCTGGTGCGGGGCTGGACGCCATTACGAATGATATTAGAGAGCTCTTTGGCCAACACATCCCAACGTGCAAACGCAATAATGATCGCCAACACCCACCACGCTTTATCGACAAACAACCCGCACAGTGATAACGCAAAGACCAGTTGCGTGTGCGCACTCGACATTTCAGAGGCTCGATGAACAGCCACTTCGTGTAAACGCCAAAAAAGATAAACCACATAGATAAGGACGGCGACGGTGACAAAGAAAATGAATCCCATAAAGATCTCAGAATCCAACAGGCGCAATATGCTCGGATAGCCATGAGAAAAATAGCTTTCAGGCAAGTCTTTACCGTGAATGGCCCCCAATTTGGATAGCGCAAGTGACGAGCCGACTAACGTGCCAATCACCAATAGGGCTTTAAAAATAAACCGTAGGGTGCCCATAACGAACCTTGTTATTTTGCTGCCTAGACCTTCCTTTGGCGCTAGGGTTTCTGCAGAGGTAGACATGATGTAGAGCCTTGTTTTATTGGTATATTGAGCGGCACATTTTACAAAACTCGCCCAGTCAATTCGGAATTTTCGCTATTCCAAACCTTGGGCGTTTTTTGCACTTTTCTTGATTTAACGTCAGGAAGTGAAAAATCCCTCAACCGAAGTTGAGGGATTAGGGGTTAGCACTTTCTATGCTTTTTTATTCGGCATTGGAAGAATCTCAAACAAGCCATCAAACTCATCTAAACATTCCGACAGTGCTTTTATCAGTTGGGCATCCCCTTTCAGGTTTGCCTTTCCTTCTTTCACTAGCTTATCTAACGTTGTTTTACCTAGTACAATTTGCGTTAAGTCGCTCTTACTGATGCTTAGAGTCACATCGGTATTCGGTAACTTATCCACTTGAATATTGGCCATGTTCGCGTTGGACACTTCACCGTAGTAATGCTCTTTCAGCTCTGGATGTGATACACCAAAGCGGAAATCCAGCCCCGCTTGCTCTGCTTTCGTCGCGTTGAGCTTCACCGCTAAGAAATCAAGGAACATACCCGTTGGGGTGTTGGCAATCACATCGGCCGATGCTGCTTTGATCGATGGACGAATTTCTCCGGTTCTCAACTCAACCGCGCCTTGCAGATACGAGTTGCGCCACGCCATAGTTTCCGACTGGTAGCCTTGCTGTTCAAAGCTGTCAGCTAACGCAAAACGGTATTGGATATTGTTCGGGTCACACTGAACCAAGTCGTTAAATAGCTGCGATGCTTGCTGATATTCCCCTTTGGCGAAGTGTGTTTGCCCCGCTTTGTATAGCGTTTGTGCGCCAGCGGCTTCGACGTAAACGCACGATTTATCCTGAGTCGCCAGTGGGTTCGTGTTCACCGGGTTCATATCGTGATAGCCAAGATACAAGTTCACCACAGCTCGAGCGTTATGGCTGTAGGAGCCATGGTAACCATTGGTGTGCCAGGTTTCTTTTTGCGTTTGAGGCACAATTTTCTCAATCTCACGGCCCACATCGTGAATGGTCACGCCATGATTTGCTAAGCGCATCGACTGGTTATGAATAAACCCATAGTTGTCGCGCTGCAGGGTCATGTATTGTGAAATCTCATTCACTTCAGTGTGCGGATCATTCCACACTGGCGCTGAGTGCGCGGCGTGAATGTTGTCCACCAAACCGCTGTCGACAAAACGCAGTTTCAGCTCGGTGAGGTATTTGGTCCACGCCAAGGAATCGCGTACTTTCGCACCACGGAAAGTGTAGATGTTATGCATGCCATCGTAAGTCAGCTCTGCGGTATTGAGAGAGCGATACTTAGGAACATAAAGCACCATTTCTGCTGGGGCTTCTGCGCCCGGCATGTTGATCGCGTGGAACTTGAGCCCATCAATGGTCAGCTCTTTTTCGCGAGGTTGGATTTCTTGTGTTGGCGCCACCAACGTGATTTCACCACGAGAGGTGCCTAAGCCAAGCGCATTATCCACGATGCCTTTGGTATTGTTATCGAGAGTGGTGCCGTATTGATAGTTAGCACGACGACTCATGGCCGTACCCGCGATGATGTTTTCATCCGCCAGCTCTTTAATGAAATCTTTCGGTGCGTAGATCGGCGCACCTTTAACAAAATCGCCAGAATCAATAATGCTTCTTGAACCACCGAAATGATCAGCGTGCATATGCGAGTAGATCATGCCGGTGATTTTGTGGCCACCCTTCACTTTAGGAAGATGCTGTTTGGCAAATTCCCACGCCGCTGCCGCCGCTTCGCGTGACAATAGTGGATCGTGAATCACGTAGCCATTGTTGGTGCGGTAAATGGTCATATTCGAGAGATCAGCACCACGGATTTGATAAACCCCATCCGTCACTTCATACAAGCCGCCGGCAACGTAGTTGAGCATGCCTTGACGCCAAATCGACGGATTCACCGTCTCTGGCAACTGCTCTACGTTCATTTCTGCCATATAGTGAAAGCGCTGCTTGAGTTCACCGGCTTGATGGCTACCGAATTCGGCAATAAGCCCACGCTGAGTGCGCTCAAACGCCGAGATATCATGCCAAGGCAACTGTTTTGCCAGTTCAGCGTTGGCTTGTTTTGTGTGGGCCGTTGCTGGCTTACCTTGATAGTTTTCTAAGCTGGCGTAGTCCGCCGATGCGCCAAAAGAAACCATCAAAGCAAGGGTAAGGGTTGAGGGTACAAAGCGGATATTCATAACGTTATCTCTCTTAGTGCGTTGTTATGGGCATACTTTAGAAAAACAACACATAGAGATACATGCATGAATGTTTATTTAAAACATCACGATTCGCGATACTTCAACACTTCACCTTATCAAAGAATCCCTCCTAACAGCATAATGCGCGTTAGCCCTTGGGCCAGACGCGATCCAAATCTTCCGCATACAAAGCTATGGCTCTTTGATAACCCAGAATGGCTTGAGATTGGGTCGTCTCCACCAGTAGATTGAGTAGCAACGCGGTCGATTGATGATGTTTGCCCAAGTTATAAAGGCACATTGCGTAGAACGGCATCACTTCTCTTCGCTCAGGAAACTCTTGCAGCGTTTTCTCAAACCAGTTCAGTGCATCTTGATAGTCCCCTAAGCTTCTCAATGTACTGGCCAAACCAAACAGGGCTTCAAAGCGGTCATCCCCCGTCAAGTTACCTTGTATTGCCGCCAAATAGTGAGGTACCGCTTGTGATTCCAAACCTTGATTATCATAGCTCCAAGCAATATGGAGATGCGCTAGCGCTTTGTAGTGCGCGTCTTGAAGCAAGGTGGTTAATTGCGCTCGGCTTTGATCGTATTGCCCAGCTTTTCTCAATTGGATTGCGGATTGAATCACCTCATCCATGCGAACTCCCCATTATTGTGCTCATCGTTGTTGAATTTTTGAATGATTGCCGTGAAACGAGCAGAGATCATTTTCCGCCTCCTCTCACAGTTGAGCCAAAACCTTGATTGACTCATCGCTAAAGTTCCATAAAACTTAGCTCAAAACATAACAAACTGCGATGTATTAAGGCCATGGATAACCCGATCGACTTCAACTTATTGAAAGTATTTGTCACCGTGTATCGCCACCGTTCGATCACCTTGGCGGCTGACGCCATGGGGTTAACCCAGCCCGGCGTCAGTGGCATTTTAAAACGTCTACAAGAGCAACTTGGCGTCACCCTGTTTACTCGTGATGGCCGTGGAATTGCCCCCACACACCATGCACATGAGTTGGCTAGACAAGTCGAACCGGCGCTCAGCCAAATTCACAATGCTTTGGAAAGCCTAGAAGCCTTCCGCACCGACACCTACCGCAAGTTTGTCATTTATGCGCCAGAGCCTTTGATGCTAACACTGCTGCCTAAGATTGAAGGCGATTCGACACTGGGCAAAATCGACATCGAGCTTCAACACATGCCTTACGATGTAGACGAACAGTTTACGCGTTTGAACCAACAGCAAGCGGATCTCGCGATTGATTTTGTGCACCATTCAGCCCCTTCTTTCTATTCAGAAAAGCTGATGAATGATGAAATTTGCTTGATTGCACGGCGTGGGCACCCGCGTATTCAAGGGGCGATTAGCCGCGATGAGTATTACCAAGAGAAGCACATCACCTTAAAAATGCGTCGAGAAAATGTCTACCTCGCCGATTACTTTACCGAAGAGTTTCTCAACGTTAGACGGGTTGCGGCGGAATGCGATTCGATGGTGGCGCAGATGTCACTCGTTGCCACCAGCGATTGCATTGCCATGGTCACCCGCTCATTGGCGGAGCAATTTGCCGAGACACTGGGTTTGCAAGTTCTCCACTCTCCGATGACTGCTATTCCCATCACCTATCGGCTTCTCATCCATAACCGAGAGATCAACAGCCCTGCCAACCAATGGCTTCGTGAACGACTCAGTCGCTACTTTACTCAGTAACGACATTAACTGAGTACTGGTTAACTGCGGCACTGGGCAAAAATATCCAGATCACTTTGATAAACCTGAGTTTTCACGTCCATGATGCCAAGCATAGAGTGGAACAGGTTATCGTGAGAAAACGCGCCGTGTGTTGCTTCATTGGCTAAGCATTTTCTGTCTAACCCTTTTTCTTTGGCAAAACCGTTGGATGCCCAAAAAAGCATCGGCACTTTGGTTTGGTTTTCTGGCGCGAGCGCATACGGCATACCATGCAAAAAGAGCCCATCTTCGCCCAAGGATTCGCCGTGGTCAGAGACATAAATCAGCGCGGTGTTAAACTGATTTTGCAGCGCTTTTAACTGTTCAATGGTCTGCGCAATCACGTAGTCGGTATACAAGATGGTGTTGTCGTAACTGTTAACGATCTGCTCGACGCTGCAGTTTTCGATGTCAGCACGCGGGCAATCTGGCTGAAACGCGGCCTGTTGCTCCGGGTAACGTCGGAAATAGGTCGGCCCATGGCTGCCCATGCCATGCAAAAACACCACTCGGTTTCCTTGCATGCCGTCAACTCGTTGTGAGAAGTCTTCCAACATCGCCATGTCGTAACAGGTATTGCCATCGCAGAAGGCATTTTTTGCGTTGCGATCCACCACCGTTTTTTGGATGTTGTGCGCTACGCCTTTGTCACCTCCGTCATTTTCAAGCCACAATTGGTCAACGTTGGCGCGTTTCAGAATGTCGATAACGTTATCTTGATTGTCCGCCACGCGCTTCGAGTAGTTATCGTGTTTCATTGCAGAAAACATGCAAGGCACCGATACCGCCGTGGCGGTTCCACACGAAGAAACTTGGCTAAATGAGATCACATCAAGATCTTTGGTGTAAGCGTTGGTTGCTCTGGGGTAACCGTTTAACTCAAAGTTGTTTGAGCGCGCGGTTTCGCCAAGGATGAACACCATCAGCGTTGGCTTTGTTGTCGCTTGTTGTAACGCTTGTGACGACTGCTGCGCATCCTCACCCAAGACTTGGTATGCCATGGGCTGATAAAAATACGTGCGGTGAACATACTTACCAATGCTGTACACCAATTGAGTGGGAATGATCTCTTGACGAAGATAAGGGTTGTTACGCCCAACGGACGCGTAATCTTGGTAGTAAAGCCCGGCAATTGCGACAATCACCGCCAGAGAAATCACCATAGAGACAAGCTTGCGGCCAATAAATCGCAGCCAAGAGCCGCTTGAGCGAATCGGTGTCACCGCCAGTAGCACAGCCGGTAGTACCCCCATCAAACCGATCCACAGCACAGAATAGGCACTGAGGTACGCACTCGCCTCGGCAGAGTCCGTCTCGAGAATGTTGGCGATCATATCGGAGTCAAACAAGGTGCCGTAGTTAAAACCCGCATAGCTCGCCGCGGCAGAAACCAGCAGCAGCACAGCAAAAAAGGGCTTAGTGATCCAAGGCCAACTGAACAGATTAAACAGCAAATTAAACGCCGCAAGAAAGAACAGCGGGATCGAAATGACAAAGCCAATCTTAACGCTATCTAAACTACTTAAGATCGAATGCAACGTGGCGTAGATCGGGATGTTAACCAAAAACGCAAAGTAGCTCGCCAACATCAATGTGATGCCAACATACGAGAAATGGGTATTTTTTAAAATTCGCTGCATAACAACCAAACTCAATGTGAAATAAAACCAGCGCAGAGCATTCACTGCCCTGCGAATGTGCTGCTAAGGCAGCATCGATTTGAGATAATTTTTGCGATTCCATTTGCTCATAAAAATCACGGCCGAGACGTGAACTGCAACGGCCACTAAGGTTAGGTTGGCAAGCACCTCGTGTACTTCCTCTAACCACTCTTCTCCCCAGAAAAGATCGCTCTCGGTCAACCAACCACTGCCTGCGGTTGCGATGAGCAGGCTCCACAATAGCCAAATCATCACCGCGCCCGCTGGGTTGTGACCAAGGTGCTTATCCTGCCTGTTGCTCACCACTTCTTTTAGGTGGACCAGCGCGGCTGAAACAGAAGGCAGAAAGCGAGTTAAACGTGCAGGTGACTCCACCACCAGCCCCCAAGCAAGACGAAGGCTCAAACTCAGTAGGATCAAATAACCTGCCCAGTGATGCCATTCGCTGCCCTCTTCCAAGACAAAAAAGTTGGCCAAAAACAGCACTGCCACTGTCCAATGGGTTGCTCGCACAACCCAATCCCATTTAAAGGTGTTAGTCATCCAACTCTTCCTTCACTTTGCGCATGTCGGTGGGATCAAAATAGATTTCGACGCGTTTGTTCTCTTTGGTGTGACCATACAATTCATAGCAACCGGTTTTGGTCTTTTTGAACACTTTGATTTTGTAACCCATCGCTTCCACTTGAGATTTGGCTTGCTCAAAGTTAATCCACTGCGATTCCGGTGCATTCGTGCACTGTGGATCGGCCAATGCACTGGTTGCGCTGCCCATTGAAATCAATGCGATGGTGGTCAAGAGAAGTGTTTTTTTCATGATGGGGTCCTTGTGTGTGCTTCAACAAGGCGAATCATATCGAGCGAAACTTAAGATTGGCTTAAGAAATAAAATGAATGAATAATGAAGGCGGGATGAAAAAGAGATCAACAAGGAAAAGACTGTGGCAACAGAGCAAACTTGCATCATCTGTCAGATTCAACAAAACAAACTGACACATTTTCTTATCGCAGAGCAAGATGGCTTCAAGGCGGTACTCGATAAATACCCGATTGCAGAAGGACATATTCTGATTCTTAGCCCAAGTCACGCATCTCATTTAGAGCAACTGTCTGACAGTGAATATGCGACTCTCTTTCAATTTGCGCGTGATATTGGGCAGCAAATGTCACATGTCTATGATGGTGTTTGTGATTACAACGTAATCATCAACAACGGCCAATATTCAGGCCAACATATTCCCCACGTGCACCTTCATCTGATCCCAAGAAAGAAAGGGGATTCCGTGCACTTTTATTGGCGATTGTTAACGCGGTTTATTAATCCTCTGAGCCCGATGAACACACTTGCAAGACTCAAACGCGTTCATCAAAAATGGCAACAGAGGATCTCTATAGTGGACTCTTCAAAGAGTTAAGAGCGGAAGACTAAGCATCGTATTTGCGCTTCATTCTTAACGCGACATTGACCAACGCAATCAACACAGGCACCTCGACCAGAGGCCCGATCACGCCAGCAAACGCTTGGTCTGAATTGAGTCCAAACACCGCAATGGAAACGGCGATCGCAAGCTCGAAATTATTACCAGATGAGGTAAAAGCGATAGAGGCATTTTGATCGTAAGGCAGCCCTAAGCGCTTGCCGATGTAAAAGCTGGCAAAAAACATCACCATAAAGTAAATCACCAGCGGGATAGCGATTTGGAACACATCCATCGGCAACTCGATGATCATGTCACCTTTGAGGCTGAACATCAGCACGATGGTGGCGAGCAGCGCAACTAATGTAATGGGCGAAACACGTGGGATAAACACCTCGTTGTACCACTGCTCACCTTTGGCGGCGACCAGCCATTTTCGGCTTAAAAAGCCCGCTAAGAATGGGATACCAAGATAGATCAAAACACTTTGTGCGATGTCGAGAATCGTCACATCGACCACCACGCTTTCCAAGCCAAAATAGGGCGGAAGCACCGTGATAAACAACCACGCCATAAAGCTGTAGGTAAAAATTTGAAAAGCGCTGTTCAGCGCTACCAACGTGGCACCGTACTCTTTATTGCCGCCGCTGATGTCATTCCAAACCAGCACCATTGCGATGCAGCGTGCCAAGCCAATTAAAATAAGCCCGACCATATACCCCGGTTGATCACGCAGGAAAATGATCGCCAAAACGAACATCAAAATTGGCCCGACGATCCAGTTCATCACCAGCGACAAGGTGATGGCGCGTTTATCGCGAGTCACTTCACCCAGTAGGCTATAGTTGACCTTAGCCAGTGGCGGATACATCATTAAAATCAACCCAATAGCCAACGGAATATTGGTCGAGCCCACCGAAAGCGCTTCATTCCACTGCGCGACTTGAGGGAACAGCACACCAATGCCGACCCCCACCGCCATGGCGAGAAAAATCCATAACGTTAGGTATCGATCAAGAAAGCTCATCTTTTGATAAGCACTGCTCTCTTCACAACTGACGGTCTGGTTCATATCAACCTCTTTCAAATTTGTTCTGGATGCGCTTATTGGGCGCAATGACTCACATCGCTGCGGCAAGACTTGCCAAGGATGCTTTCTAGCTCTGATTCAATAAACGCAAAATTGTTTTCCAACGTGGTTTGCAGCACTTGCTTCATCCAAGGAGCAAGCTGAGGATGGATTTGGTAGTAGACCCATTTACCGCGGCGTTCATCCAACACCAGCTCCTGCTTACGTAGCTCAGCCAGATGGCGAGAGACTTTCGGTTGGCTTACATCCAGGGCTTCCATCAAATCACAAACACACAACTCCCCGAGCTTTTGCATTAAAAGCAGAGATTTAAGACGAGTTTCTTCCGAAAGTGCTTTGTAGAGAAAAACGGGATTAGACATAGCAAACACTCAATCAAACACATACGGAAAATCATATATATGGAAAAACATATGTCAAGTTATGCAAGGAGAAAATCGGAAATGAGAGACACCCTGTGTCACTGCACGTCGCCGCTTAGGTATAAGCCGACAACGGTAGAAGCGGGCAATGGTATAAGCGGTCAATGGTAGCAGGCACTGCTTTGGGTCGAATACGTTCTGGAGTCAACATGCTGACGAATGGCTCACTTTCTCCGCAAATCGGGGTCATGATGCGCTTCTGAGCTCTATACTGAGAGAAATAACAGTCATCGAATCCAGAGCAAACTGAATGCGCTATCTATTGTTCCTGTTTTGTATGTTGCTGAGCCCATTCAGCTCACACGCTTCGCCCGCCACGACAATAACGCTGGCGTACTCAGACGTCGAATCCTTCCCCTTCCAAATGGGCAATGGCAACTTGGTTGCCGAGCCACCCGGAGTCTCCGTCGATGTCATCGAGCAAGCCGCCCGTCTGCTCAATATTAAAATCAACTATGTCAGGCTTCCTGGTAAAAGGGTTTTAAGCCAGATCAAAGCGAACCAAGTGGATGGCGGATTTATTTTTTCTTACAGTCAGGAGCGAGCTCAATACGCGCGCTATCCGATGAAAGATCAACAAGCCGATCACACCTTGCGCATCGCCACACTAGACTATTATTTTTACAAGCTAAAAGAGCAACCGTTCGCATGGGACGGCGTGCAACTGAGCTCTATTGGAGGCGTCCCCGTAGGGGCTCATACTGGCTTTTCCATTACAAAGAAACTGAAGGAGAGTGACGTCAACACCATCGAGATCGGCAGCACGGAAAAGCTATTCGAGATGCTCGGCAAACGACGCTTAACCGCCATTGCTATTCAGAGCAACATTGCCACCAGTTACATTAATGAACACCACCTTTCCAGCGTCGAACGCGTTTCCCCACCGATATCGACCAAGGATTACTACCTTATTTTCAGCCATGAGTTTGCCGAAGCGAATCCGCAATTAGTGCAAAACATTTGGGAAATGATAGGCCTTATTCGGGATGACGTGATCGACACCAGCATCAAGAAATACTTAACAGGTACTGAGTAAATGTCTCTCCTTGCGCGAATGACAAAGAGAGACAGGCCAGATAAGCGATGAGAAATTGGCGGCGGTTTACTCGTCATCCTCCTCCAGTTGTTTTAGCTCTTTTTCGATATTCTCTTCTTCCATTTCAAGCTTTTCGCGCTGATCTTTTAACGCTTGCTTTTTCTCTTTGAGCGCTTGTTTACGCGCTTCTTTCTCCTGCTTATTCATCTCCTTCATCGCTTTTTGTTCTTCTTTTTTGCCTTTTTCTTTGGCGGCTTTTTTCTGCTCTTTTTCCAGTTTTTTCAAACACTCTTTGTCTTTCTTGTCACAGTGTTTTTGCATCATTTCTTCGGTATGTTGCTCCACCGCTTCCTTGCTGGGTTTGCCTTCCCCTGCCCAGTTCGGTTTTTCAGCCAACGCCAGTGGTGAAGTTGCCAGCCCGATAACCAGAGTGATCAATAACGCTTTCATAGTGAGTACTTCCTTTGTGGATACATTGATGAAAGCGTAGAAGAGGCCAAGTAGAAATGACAGGTTCAAGATTGAAATCTGTGGCACAAACTCACAGCCAAACAAAAACCCCGTGGTCATGCGATACCACGGGGTTTTTATTTAATGCCTTATTAAACAGTTAAACGTTTAAGCTGCCAGCTTTTCAAGCACACGCATCAGCATACGGATACGAGGTTCGATCGAGGCCAGCACTAGATACTCTTGATCGCTGTGGAAACCCGCGCCGATTGGGCCCAAACCATCAAGGGTAGGCACACCTAAAATCGCCGTGTTGTTCGCATCAGAGCCACCACCCACCGCGTGCCAATTCAGATCAATCGACAGCTCTTGCGCTGCGCTTTCCACCAACTTCATCAGGCCTTCGGTCTGCTCGCTTGGCACCATAGACGGTTTGTACGCCTCACGTTCGATGGTCACACTTACGCCGTCCACAAATGGCGTTTGCGCCATGGCGTTGAGTTGGGTGTCTACGTCATCGTATTCTGCGTTGTTCCAGAAACGCACGTCCACCACCGCTTGCGCATGTTCCGGCACAATGTTGGCACCCGCACCACCAGACACCACACCCACGTTTAAGGTGGTGCCCGATTCAAAGTTGGTCATCGCATTGATTGCCATGATCCACTGCGCCATTTCGGTGATCGCGCTGCGGCCTTTTTCAGGATCGTTACCCGCGTGCGCCGCAATGCCTTTGAAGTTGATCTTGTAACCTGCCATGCCTTTACGCGCTTTCACTAAGCCGCCATCGGCACGAGCGGCTTCGGCCACCAGCACGTTTTTGGCCAGTTTGGCGACCGATTGAATCCATTCAACCGAATCGCCAGAGCCTGTTTCTTCGTCTGGATTCATGCAGATGCAGATAGAAAGCTTGTCCAGCACTGCTTGGTCCAAATTGCGCATCGCGTATACGATGTTGAGCAAGCCAGATTTCATGTCTGACACGCCTGGGCCGTACGCTTTCTCAGCGTCTAGCGACATCGGGCGCGCTGCTGCCGTACCGACAGGGAACACGGTATCCATGTGACCAATCATCATCACATCGATGTGCGCAGCATCCGGTTGGTTGCTAATTTCAAGACCCACACCCGCTTTACCGCAATCGACACGCTTGACCTGCCAGCCGTTCATCGCTTGAAACTTTTGCTCAAACTGGCTGGCAATATATTCGATGCCTTCTAGCGTGTAGGTACCGCAATCAACGTTGATCAGCGGCTTTAGTTCTTCCAGATAATGCTCGAGAGAAAATTGCATATCTTACTGCTCCTAGACAAACAGGTTCATCACCAGCATGGCGCCAAAGGCGTTCAATACTGAAATTGCGATCATCACTGGAATGTAGCGGCCTTCGGTGCCGATAGGACCCAAGATACGGCCAACATACTGCACTTGTGAGCCCATTAGGTAGATCGCTGGTGCCAAAATCGCAATGTGAGTGCCGTTAAGGATGCCTTGGTCAAACAAGCTGATCACCACACCCACTGCACCACCCATCGACATCCACGCGCCGATCAATACTGCTGCGGCTTCACCCGGCAAACCAAACACCGCCATCACAGGTGAAAATACGCTGCCCATCAAATCAAGTGTGCCCGTGATTTGCAGTGCTTTGATGATCACAAACGCCATCAGAACGTTAGGAACGGTCGAGGTGGTGGCAATAACCCAGCCTTTTTTCGCGCCTTCAACAAAAATGTCGGTCACAATCGGCTTCTTTGCTTTTACTTCACTCATTTTGCTGCCTCTTCTTTTAGCGTTTGTGGTTTGTCTTGATCCGCGTTGTCTTGTTTGTCTTCTTTACCTTCCGTTAGGTTTAGGTAGATGCGGAACAAGTTCGCGCCGACGATTTTGAAGACGAACATCACGGCAACTGCGAGGCCGATAGACGACGTTACCGCTGGTGAACCATCCGCCATGGTGAGGGTGAAAAGCACCGCGCCAGAAGAGAAGAAGTTAACGATGGTAGCACCGGCAGTGAACTGGAACATGGTGAACACGTCCGTTTCGCGCTTGGTCAGGTGGCCTTCGTCTTTCAATTGACGCGTCATCGCCGCACCCGCATCGGTACTTTGCAGCGAGGCAATCAATGCAAGACCCGTGTTACCTGGGATGTTCATCAGTGGGCGTAGTAGTGGCGTCAGCAACTTGCGTGCTGCATCCAATGCGCCGTAGTGCTCAAGCACGTTGATCATCCCCAAAGCGAACATCACCGTTGGAATTAAGGTCAATGCGAAGATGAAACCATCACGCGCACCGCTACCGCCCGTACCACGGAAAGAGGTGGTCATGGCTTGTACGCCATCGGCCGTTTCGTTCACGCCGTACGCTACTTTACCGAACGCACCGTTTAGCGTCGTAAAGTCAAAAACGCCATACCACTGATTCGATTGCAGTAGGCCCGAGAAGAACACAACGGCAAACGCGAGAGCAATGTAGCTCCCAATCGTTACCTTGCGTTCTGTTTGAACAGGAGTTGTCATAAATTCACCTATGGTTGTGGAACTGAACGCATAGGATCTTGAACGTAGAAGATGGGTTACATACTGATCAGGGTCAACCCCCGCGCCAAACGATTAAATAAGCCACTATTGAAATATTATTTTTTGATAACCATCACAATTAACATATTATATTAATTAATAACACAAATTAGGTTTTTTTAATCCATTCACAACCAAGCAAATTGGAAACCAAATCCCTCACATTTCATAACAGTGTGCTAGCAATTTTTATGGCTCTTTTGCGGCAAACGTCGCTTTTCTTTCGCGAGATAAAAGAGATTTGCGGCGATCATCGAACTTTCACCGTTTAAACGACCCTTTTGCCATTGCTCAAACGCCGTCTTTCTCTCCTATACTCAAACGGAATTTATCCATCAAGGAGATAAACATGTACGGATTTAGCACTCAGTTTGCTGGCAGCTATGAACAAGCGATCGAAAAAGTAACGCAAGAACTCGCCAAAGAAGGCTTTGGTATTTTGACCGAAATTGACGTCAAAGCGACCTTAAAGAAAAAGATCGATGTGGATAGAAAACCTTATGTGATTCTCGGCGCTTGCAACCCTCACTTGGCCAATCAAGCCATCACCGCCGAGCCAGACATTGGCTTATTGCTGCCGTGCAATGTGGTGGTGCGAGTGGAAGAAGATGACAGCGTGACGGTGGCGTTTATGGATCCGTCTGCGGTGCTCAGCATGGTGGATCAGCCCGGTATCGAAGGGCTAGCAGGGCAAGTGAAAGAGAAACTGATGCGCGTTTGCGATGGGCTAAAACAGTGATTCGACACTCACGCCTCTAACTCTGTATTGCTCAACCAGCACATCTCGCTTAATGTTCGCCACCACTCTGGGTGGCGAACATTGAGGACAAGGTACTTCTCGTCGCTATTGCACGGCGTGACCAACAAACGCCACAACCACTTTGTCATCCCCTAAGGTGCGGGAGAAAACGTACGCGCCAGTTTGTTCAATCTCCTGATGCACACCAGCGCCAATCGCGGGATGCGCCCGGCGGAACTGGCCCAGTTTCTGCCAATGATTGAGCAATGTTTGTTGCTCTGCGCTCAATTGCCATACCATGTCCGAGCGAGTGCCTTGATGGAAATCATCCGCGTATGGGCCAATATTGCGCCCTACTTCATCACCATAGTAAATCTGCACCGCACCAGGGCTGAGCAGCAATGCGTTCGCGGCGTTGCGCTGCACGGCATAGTCTTTAAATCGGCTAAAGAACAGCTCAGTATCGTGCGAGGACATGTAGCTCACTGGATTAAAATCACTCTGCTGCGCGATGGTGTTGGCGTAATCGCGATAGGTATCGGCCATTTGGCTAAAACAGGCTGCGCCTTTATCGAGTTTCTTCTGCATATCGAAGTTGATCAGCGCATCAAAACCGTCGTCAAAATAAGGGCTGCGGTAGGCTGAGTGGCCCCACACTTCCCCCATCATCCAAAATGGCGCACCCGATTGGCCATTGGCTTTGCGCCACGCATCGAGGCTTTTCGTCGCTTCTTGTTTCAGGCGCTTCCACACTTCGCCTTCAACGTGTTTGACCGTATCTACCCGATAGCCGTCAATACCAAAGCGTTTCACCCAATCGGTTTGCCACTCAATCAAATAGTCGCTGACGGTGTAGTTGTCACGCGCCACCACGCGCGTACCGGGGTTCTCTAGCAGCCACTGTGGTGGCGTCACCGCTTGGGTCGACTCGGTGCGAAAATCAGGCAACCCAGCGAGAGACAAAGTAATGTCGCTGCTGCCCGGTTGTTGGTAACCCGGAAGCCCAGTTCGCACCCAATCTGCCCCCCACCACTGTGACCAGTTTTGGCTTTGATAGTCGATCGCAGAGTGGTAGCTATGCCAGTTTTCACCCGATGTTGGCTGCCAGTTGGCCCATTTTTCTGGCAAGTTCGCTTCTTTTGTCGTCACTTGCATGCCATCAAATTGCAGATCCGCCAGTGTTGAATACCCGGAATGGTTGATCACCGCATCGAGCAGGACTTTGATGCCGCGTTTATGCGCCTCTTCCACCAGAGTTTTCAAATCTTCATCGCGGCCAAAGTTCTCATCGATCTTGGTAAAATCACGCGTCCAATAGCCGTGATAGGCATAAAATGGGAAAGAGCCGCTGTCGCCACCACCAACAAAACCGTGCACTTGCTCCACAATCGGCGACAACCAAATCGCATCAGTGCCGAGACGTTGAATGTAGTCGAGCTTTTCAATCACCCCTTTAAGATCGCCCCCGTGGAAGGTGCCGATTTCCTCTTTACCATCCTTCTGACGACCATAACTTTGGTCATTGCTGGTGTCGCCATTGTTAAAGCGATCCACCATCACGAAGTAAATATTGGCGTTGCGGTAATCGAAAGGGCGCGCTTTTTTGTTTTGTTTAACCGGTTCCAGCAGCACCAAACCGCCAGATTGCGCTGATGGCGTTAAGCTCACTTTGCCTTTTTTCACGCTCACCACTTGGCCGCTGTAGGCGTCACGCAGTGAGGTGCCGTCTTTGAAACTGTCGCCCAGTTCAATCGTCACTTCACCGCCTTGGTAAACTTCACAAGTCACCTGCGGCAATGGGCGTTTGAATTCGGTTTTAGCGACCTTTTTCGGCTCACGTTTGAATGTCAGCGTGTTGGCGTTCGCGTCTAGTTCAAAGCTGTAGTCACCCGTAAAGCGGATTTTAAGCGGAAGTTCGGTCACTTTGCCACAATTCAGCGCAATGGGTTGATTGAACTTAATCACCTGCGCATCTGGCGCTTGGCAATCACCTTCCAGCCCAGTGATTTTCAGTTGATAGCTCTCTTTGACCAGCGGCACCACTAATGGCTGCTCGGCACTGAGCGGAAAATCTCGGCTGTTGGTGGTGGTTGAAATGGTTAAATTCGGCTCGGCAATCGCCGCTGTCGAGCTGAGAAGCAGAGTTAGGGTTATGGCGTTCAGTTTCATCGTTCAGTCCGTTGTTCACGCCTTCTCCTCTCAAGTCACCATCGATCCTCAGAACAATAGATGCTTAAAGCAATGGAGACTAAAAAGGTAGACGTTTGATCGTTTTTATCACGCTCAGAATAAAACGACGGAATAACAAACACATCCTTCTCACCCCCTACGCCCTAAAACTTTGCCGAGGTCACAAATTCGCCGCTAGGGGCGTAGAAAAACGCCTGCAACCAGTGCAGGCGTGGCAAAGAAGAGCCAAATATCTTCGATTTCTAAAGCAAATATCTTCGATTTCTGAAGACAGTGAAGGGAGCCAAATCAGGGGGAATTAAGCGATAATGCCCGCAACTTCGCGTACTAGCTTCGCTAGATCGTCCCATTGCTCGTTATCAATCAAATCACCCGGAACCATCCAAGTGCCACCACACGCCAACACAGCAGGGATAGCAAGATAATCTTTGACGTTGCTTGGGCTAACGCCGCCCGTAGGCATAAATTTCACTGGGTAAACCGCCGTTAGCGCTTTCAGCATGTTCACGCCACCCGAAGGCTCTGCAGGGAAGAACTTCAGGGTACGTAGACCCATTTCCATCGCTTGTTCAACCAAACTTGGGTTGTTCACTCCCGGAACAATGGTCACATTGCGCTGTTGGCAATATTTCACTGTGGTTGGGTTGAAACCTGGGCTGACGATGAAATCCACACCGGCCTCAATCGCTTCATCCACTTGCGCAGAAGTCAGTACCGTACCTGCGCCAATCAGCATTTCTGGGTACGCTTCGCGCATGTTTTTGATTGCCAAAGCCGCATCTGCAGTACGGAACGTCACTTCAGCACAAGGCAAGCCATTTTCAATCAGCACTTGCGCCAATTTTACCGCTTTGTTGGCATCTTTGATGGCGATAACCGGAACCACTTTGATTTCAGCAAGCTGTTGATTTAAATCTTTCATTTGTTTGAATCCTTAAATAGTTGGCATCGCTTCGCGAGGAATAATTGCGCCACGATGTTGAATAACATGACCTGCAACAGTGTGACCAGCAAAAGCAGCTTGCTGACAATCACCACCCAAAATACGCTTTGCAAGATAGCCAGCACTGAATGAATCTCCCGCGGCGGTGGTGTCGACAACATGGTCAATTTTGAGTGGCGCAACCGCATGACGGCCCGCTTCTGTAACGACAAAACACTCATCCCCACCACGTTTGATGACGATTTCACTCACACCAAACCCCTTGGTGCGCTCAATCGCTTGATCTTCATGGGTATCGCCCCACAACAGCATCTCATCATCAAAGGTGAGAAATGCCATATCGGTGACTTGCAGAATTTGCTGGTAGAACGCTTGTGCGTCCGCCACGTTGCTCCACAGCGCAGGGCGGAAGTTATTATCAAACGCGATTTTCACCCCATCACTGCGGCAAAGCGCGAGCAGTTTGATCAGCGCTTCACGGCAATCTTGCGACAGTATCGCCAAGCTGATACCACTGAGGTAAATCATTTGATGCTGACACAGCTCTTTCGCCAGCGTCAGGATGGCACGGTCACGCAGCCAGTATTTCGCCGCCGAATCGTTGCGCCAGTAGAAGAAGCTACGCTCACCATTGTCTGCCGTTTCGATGGCATAAATGCCTGGCAATTTGTCTTGAGAAAGGTACACCATGTCCGTGTTAATACCTTCGTCTTGCCATGCGGCAAGCATTTCTCGGCTAAATGGATCCTGTCCTAATCCCGTAACATAAGAGGTTGAAACACCGGATTGCTGGGTCAAACGGGAAAGGTAAACTGCGGTGTTGAGTGTATCCCCACCAAAACCTTGTTGTAGCTCGCCGTTGACCTTTTTCAGTTCAACCATGCATTCGCCAATAATGGCAACGCGATTGATGTGATTCATAGGATGTCTCCTTAACGTAATTGCTGCTATTATTACAGCAACAAAACCATGAGACAATATTTTTAAAACAATGGTTCAATTATTCGTGAGCAAGATCCAACTCTGCAGTTTTGGCAGGTTCGAGTTCTACCGCTCTCTGATAGCATCACGCCACTGACCTTATTCACCACACTCGCCACAATGCTGGCAGTAGACGAGCCTTTAGCACTTCATATCATGAACAACCCAACCGTTTCTCGCGCCATCTTTCTACTGGTGACGGCCAATTTGCTTGCTTCCCTCTCGGATGTGTCACTCAAAATACTCAATGGCGAAGTGCCGACGTTTCAATATGTGTTTATTCGCCAGTCGATCAGCCTAGTGCTGCTATTGCCTTTCTGGCTTCGTCTGGAGAAATCGCAGTGGGAAAAGGGCTGCGACTGGATCACCTTTTGGCGCGCGCAACTGATCTTGCTCGGCAGCGCGTGCGCGATGATAGCGATCACCCATTTGCCACTGGCGACCGCCAATGCCATGTTCTACGTTGGCCCACTGCTGGTATTGCCTCTGGCTTTTGTCTTTTTGGGGGAACGCCCTGCCGCAGGAAAAATTGTTGCAACGTTATTGGGCTTTGTTGGTGTGCTGATTGTGCTGCGCCCAGAGCAGTTTCATTGGGCAGCGATTGTGGCATTGGGCAGCGCGTTATCCATGGGCGTGGGTAATATTCTGATCCGCAAAGTACCTGCCGATCAGTCGCTGATTTCCACGCTTTTTTGGACGACCTTAATGACGCTGCCCTTTGCTTTTGCCCTCGCCTACTGGCAATGGAGCGCGATTCGCTTCGAGCATATTTTATGGATTGTGGCGATCAATCTGTTTGTACTCGCCTACCACGCTTTGGTGGTGAAGGCATTTCAGCAAGCTCCGGCAAGCCAGATCGCTCTGGCCGAATATTCTGGCTTAGCGTTTGTCACCTTCTTTGGGGTGATTTGGTTTGATGAAGTGCCAGACAGTTACACCGTTTTAGGCATTCTACTGATCATTGTGCCTATGATGCCCATCCGCTGGAAACATTGGCTTAAGGGCAAAAGACGCACAGCGGTGAGTAAGGGTTAAGTACAGTTCTGTGAGGAGCGAGTTAGAGGGAAGGCTCTAACTCGTTGTTGGACATTTTTAATTTGACACCGACGGACTAACTTTCACCCTATTAATAACTTTTAGTATCCAAAAGCACAATCAGGTACTGTTTATCACTGTTCCTGAGATTCAAAGAAATGGACAAAAACTTCCATCTTCAACCAGTTGTGTTAGATTCATATTATGCACTTTTTCAGCATAACATGCAGATCATCCTTAGAAATACTTGTCCCCTGAAGTAAATTTCAACTCAAATCGAAACTTATAAATAAATCATTAAAAAACCTCTAAGATTTTCTTATAAGTCTCGTGTGTGACAATACTACGGCCTTCAGACAAGAGAAAGTTCTTCAGAACGTCGTAAGCTAGCGGATTATTGCCAATTTCTCTGGCCAATTGCTCAGGTATTATTCCTTTTGAATCTTCAATTTTTAGTAGCCCAGGTTTCTTTTCAATTAATAGTTCAATTATAGGCAGATCACCCATGCGAATAGCCGTATGTAACGCTGTTTCACCTTCTTCGTTAATTAACGTCGCATCACAACCATGCTCTAGTATGAGATAAGCTGATTTTAAGCATCGACTAGCTGCTGCTGCATGTAGGGCGGTTCTACCCGTGAAATCTTGAAGATTCGGATCTGCGTTTGCTTTTAGTAATGCTTCTACCGTTTGATGATCTCTGTTGTTTGCAGCTAACATCAAAGGTGTCTGGAGTTTAAAGTCAGTTATATTAACGATTTCTGGCCATAATTCGATGATTTTCCTGATGCCTGTAACCATCGCACTAAATACATTACTAACTTCATTAGCAATATCGACTTGTACCATCTGTTTATAAGAATTTAATTTAGCACGCATTTCATAGCTCATCTTCATCATTAGCAAAATGATGCTATCTGCTTGTGGATATTTCAGTTGTTTATTTTTTAAATCTTTGTGTTTTTTAAGTACTAGCTCAATAGAATATCCATTTTTTATACACTCTGCGAAATCACGACTAAACTTTCCCATATCGCTAGAACAAGAAGAAAAAAGCGGTTGATAGTTAGGATAGCATTGATACAACTTGTCCCAAAAATACTCATGTAACTCACGCGAAACGTCATAAATATTAGATTCTACTTTCAGTCCACCCCAGTAGTACATGTCTCTAAAGTACTTTTCGTGATTATTAGGAATGAGTTTTTGGTTTGCTATAGCCAATGAGAATGCATCTCTAGCTAACAATCCTCTAAACTTTCCAAAGCTGTATTTCTTACATTCATCGATAGCCAAATTAAGATTTTTTTCTGCTTCTTTAAGCTTGTTCTGCGCAATATAATGAAGTGCTTCATAACGTAGTATATTTGCTTTTGAAAATTTAAAATCATCACAGTTTTTCGCCTCATCTAGTAAAGCAGATACTTTTTCTTCGGTTTTTGAACCAAACTTCTTAAGGAGTAGATGAGTTTCTAGTTCAAATAATATTCGCCTCATCGACTCTGTAGGCGTGGCTTCTAAAGATTTTAACCTTTCAACAATCATTTCACCTATATTAGGATTTGAATATTGATTCATCTGAACGATTCTAGCCCCATATACTAGCTCAAAATCATCAATATTCTGTAATTGTTTAAATGGAGCTTTGTTTTGTTTTAGTTTATCTATTAAAACATCTCTACGCATAAGGTAATTATTTGAATAATCACCTTCTTCTTTTATAAGTTTACACATTTTTTCAAATTCATCTTGAGACGTAGGAAAGACATTATCTAATATATCCTCTTCTCCAGAACGGCTAAAAATACAATTAATTCTATCTAAAGCACTCCATGGGATATCGTGTTCATTGTCTGTGGTAAAAAGTCGTAATAAATCATACCTATAAAAGGAAGGAAGTTGTTCTTCAAAATACTTATTTTCCGCATGGTATCCTAAACTTCCCTTTTGAATATGAGCTTTAAAAGTTATATTATATACGTAGTTGTAAAGTTCAACTAATTGGAGTGTTTTATTTTCATTTAAGTCAAAACATAGCTTATCGACTCCAGGTGTTAAATACTTAACTAATTGCTCATACCCCTCTTGAATAGCTCTGGCTATCAGCAACCTCATACGTATCACTTCAGAGCTTGGTGCCTGATATCGTACTTTTAGTTTCTGTACAAAATCTTGCTGCTCCGCTGCTGGGCATTCACTCCTTATTATTCGCTTTAAGTCTTCACAATCAATAGCTATTTCATGCTGTAAGTCTTCATAAGACAAACCTTTTTTTTCAATAAACTCCAGAGCCTGTTCAAATTGCGAAGACTTTTCATCAGGCTCAAAGCAGCCACAAAATTGTATATTCACTTTATCGAGGAACAGATTATTAATACTTGATACTTCAGGAGTACTCTTGGCTTTTTTCCAATTGTAAAGGTTCTTTAACACTGTACCGTGGCCATCATGAATTTTTAGATCTTTTTCCAAATTGCTAGCAATAGATTCATGAGTTCCTTGAATTAAATCGATGAGCCAATTCAAGACTCGCGGTACAGGGAGAAGAAGCTGCTTAGGTTCAATCGTAGAGTCTACGGCAGGAAGATACCAAAACCGTCCGCCAGGCATACCCTCATCCATTTTTGATTCAATTTGCCAAAATACCGTATGTCTCGCTAGAGCTGGTATGATAACCCTGGCTAAATAATGCCAAACGATTTTTCTTTGTGACGCCTTTGAAGAATAAACATTAAGCTCGATGTTCTTATGCATCAAGTAATCGTCTGCAACATTGGAGGTCAGATCTTTTTTCGCTCTTTCATCAAGCCCTAAAGCATCCGCTATATCATCCAAAATACTTTCCCAAGTATTAGATAAATTATCCATCGTCATCTCGACATATTTAAACTTGCTTTTCGATTTTGACGTCATCTGACCATTAGCGCCAAGCGCTTTAGCAATCTGAAGAAGTACCGATTCGAAGGTTGGAAAAGTAGCCACTGAATGTCCTTTTATTGTTTCGTTTTCCGCTAGAAAAAGAAAATTGAGGGGGGGGGATGTTGCTTTTCCTTTTTCTACAGAGCCGATTTTATCATACTGAAGCCATCTGAATACCTGAGAATAAAAGCATGACAACAGCACAATCTAGAAAAACAAAAGAACTGGTAATCAATTGGCACATGACAGAAGTCTGCAATTACAGTTGTAAATACTGTTTTGCAAAATGGGGACGCCCCAAAGAACTCCATCGTTCAGAACAGGCAATCGATAACTTATTGGATAAGCTAGCAGACTACTTCATCAAAGGCACTCCAGTCTTAAAAGAAAAGCTGGGGTACGAAAGTGTTCGTCTTAACTTTGCAGGAGGGGAACCAATGATGTTAGGAAATACGTTCGTTACCGCTTTGGTTCTTGCAAAACAAAAAGGATTTAAAACCTCAACCATAACTAATGGACATTACCTAATTCATGGAAAATCACCGTTGCCGAAAGATACTTTAGACATGATTGGAATCAGCTTTGACAGTCAGTACTTAAGTACACGTATGAAAATAGGAAGAAACGATCGAAAAGGAAACTCTTTTGGCGTTAATGATTTAACACATGCTCTAGCGAGACTCACACAGTCACAAACAGGAATCAAAACAAAGATTAATACTGTAATTAACAGTCTTAATTGGGAAGAGGATTTCACTAATTTAATTTCTAGTCTAAATCCATACAAATGGAAAGTGTTACAGGTCATGCCTTATGGTGATAATGAACTACTAATTTCCAAAGAACAGTTCGATAATTTTGTTCATAGACATAGTGGATTAGGATTACCTATTTATTTTGAGTCTAATTCTACTATGACAGAATCATACTTAATGATTAGTCCAGAGGGTTGCTTTTACCAAAACACTGCCAATAAATCTGGGTATAAATACAGCGAATGCATTAATTCATGCGGTGTGGAAAAAGCTCTTTCTCAAATAGAGTTTAATCCAATTACGTTTGCTTCAAGATATAAAAAAACTAATATTGACATTGTAGATGTATCATAAAATCTTTTAACAAAAATGAAACAAATAAACTAGATTCCTTATTATAGGAGCTATAAATAATCACAAAATATTAGATGAGGAACAAGTGAATAAATTTATCGTTTTTGAAGGGTTAGATGCATGTGGGAAAACAACATTAAGCTCTATATATGC
Source organism: Vibrio vulnificus CMCP6 (assembly GCF_000039765.1). Lineage (NCBI taxonomy): Bacteria > Pseudomonadati > Pseudomonadota > Gammaproteobacteria > Vibrionales > Vibrionaceae > Vibrio > Vibrio vulnificus. The sequence continues at coordinate 983,443 of NC_004460.2, forward strand.
GAAAGAAATGAATACTATCGTTCATAATGCGGTAGTCCCTGAAGCTCATGATCTAAGAAAGGTCATTGACTCCTATGAGTCAAAAGAGAGTGCATTTCTATTTTTTTTGTTAAATAATTTATTGAAGAGTAACGATGTTTCGAAATTATTAAACGATGAAGATGTCATATTAGATAGATATGTATTTTCAACTTTGGCCTACCAAACAATTATGCTTGGGGAAGATATTGTCAAAAATATTTTTGACACACTTAAAATTAATAAAAAAATACTTCTTCCAGAAGTGATAATTTTTGTTAAAGCTGATATTGAAACAATAAACAACAGAATAGAGGCCAGAGGTGGCACAGTTCAGTGGTACGGCGATGCAGTTACGCAAAATAATAGTGTTGAATCAGCATATCACAAAGTTTTTAAGTGGTTTGATATTCCAATTGTAGAGGTCGATACATCAGAAAAATATGGCCGTTCGGTAGAAGAAAATTACCTACTAATGAAAGAACAGGTCGAGCACGTTCTTTCGGGAGGGAGTAATTTTTACAGTTTCTAGTTCAATATCTCTCGGTGATATTGTATGAACATGCAGACGTAAATTACTGGTAAAGAAAGCCGTTTCTACTTATGTTTGGACGAAAGAGAGGACTACTGCTCCGTGATCCGAAATAAGCAAATGTAAGGTGAGATCCTGGCTAGATTGAAATGCAACTTATTGCGCAAACTCATATAGGGGCAATTTCGTGTTACATACCCCGTCAGCACACCTTTGGACAAAGACGTACTATCACCTTTGCTAAATTAGCAATTAATGAATAAATGTAGGTATGGAAAGTAGTTAACTTTATGCCCAATATCAATGGTGCAGATCACTGATTACATTTACCTTAAACGATAATGCCTCACCTTACCCAACACAGGGTAGAAGAGTTTTCCATCTACCCATTGGCTCGCCATTTATCTTGTTATCCGAATACGAGTTTCTAACGTTTCCTCGTAAATATCTTCAACATGATAAGGCTCTATCGGTTCATTAGAAATAAGCCATTCACCTATGATTAAATCGTCTTCCGTTTTGATCGAAATACAATTGCCATCAACAAGCACAATGTTGAAGCCAAAGTCATAAATGACAACCTCTGAAGAAGGGATAAAGACTTTAAAGTTTTCTTTTACTGCTTTACGACTGCGTAACCTAACGACTTCTATAAATTCTATTGCCTTAGATTCTTCGAAAAGCTTTACCTCCTCAAGTTGCCCTGCCTTAACGTCTTTTGGGTTCAATTCATGAATAAATCTTGCAATAGGCAAATGAAAGTCATGACCTTGAGGGCTGGTATACCAATCGTTGCTTAACTCAATAAAACCGGTAGGTATCTGGAAAAATAAAGAATACAGGCTCGTCACTGTATTCGATTCAAAGCTAGTGCCCTCACTGCTCGCCATCACTTTACATTTTAGCCCTATGATGGATCGCAGTGCCTGTATAGATTCACCATCCATCTGATAATTTAGCGTTTCCATTCTCTACCGCCCTAACTCTGGCTAACACGATTAATTAATGTAAATTTAGTCCTGACTATTAACAAGCAACTTCTTCAAATCTCCTCATGGTTGGACACTTGATCTTATTATTCGTGATAGGTGATTAGAATGCGGGGTTTATGACGCGCTTACGGTAGATCACTCTATGCCTTCAGATAACTTTTATAGGGAAAACGCACGCCCCTAGATTTTGTAGAGTATTAGCTCTGAATGATTTAGGGGCAAAAACACCTCAGAAAAACCAACTCCCCCCTCCCAAATAAAACAAAAGCCAGCATTTGCTGGCTTTGTATTAGTTCCCGAAAAAGTATTAGATGACTGAGTGCTTAGTCGATCAGCGAGCGTACGTACTCAGCGATTTCTGGCACTTGGCAGTTTGCGAAGAAGCACTCTTGGAATTGCGCACCGCCAACCGCTGTTTTCACCAACTCTTGGTCAATTGCACGTAGGCCTTCAACCACATCTTTCGCAACCGCTGCTTTTACGTTGTTTAGGATCGCCGCATTCGCTTGCTGTGGTGCCGCACGCTCAATTGGGTAACCTTCACCACGGTTACCAGTGAACGCTTTTTCGAAGATGTAACGGACATTGAGCTCGCCCGCCCAGCCAAAACCTTTTGCAAACGCGAGAGAAATAGCATTGCCGTTGTTGATTTGGTTGAACAAAAAAGCATCTGACGGCTCTAGGCAGTAGCCACATACCACGCCTGGGTGTAGGTTGCTCGACATCATTGCGCCTTGGCCAGTGCCACAACCGGTTACCACAAAGTCTACCGCTTTTGAGTTCAGTAGAATGCTTGCCATGATGCCTAGGTGGATGTAAGTCAGGTGATGGTCATTTTCATCTTTCATGCCGACGTTGAATACGTCGTGGCCTAGGCCACCTGCTACGCTGTTAAGCTCTGCTGCAACCATCGCGTTTTTCGGTGCTTGGCTGTTTTCCATCATTAGTGCAATTTTCATCTGTTACTCCCGCGGTCAAACCGCAATTCAAAAATAAATCTTAAACGAAATCTTTACGCATTGGGGTGAAGGTATCAATCAGTACACCCGCTTCTAGACAAACACAGCCATGTTCGACGTTTGGCTCTTTGTACATAGTATCGCCTGTTTTGACGATTTTTTTCTCATCGCCAATGGTGAATTCAAACTCACCCGATAACACATAAGTCAATTGCTCATGGGGATGTGAGTGCATGGCACCAATCGCGCCAGTTTCAAAATGCACTTCCACCGACATCATGTTGTCGCTGTGTGCCAGCACTTTGCGTGAAATGCCTTGGCCAAGATCTTCCAGCGTAATGTCTTGATTAAATACAAACATGCTTCACCTATCTGTCTGTTTTACTCGTTAATCGGCACCAAATGCTGCCGATGTAACCGATAAATCGTGATGAGGTTGGTGGCGATCACTGTCATCTCTAACAAGGTGCCACCAATGGAACCCACTAAAATGTTATTGATTAACCAGCAGGTCGCTCCAACCAGAAAACCAATCCGCATGCGGATGCCGTTCAACACGAATAATGAATAGGTGCCAATCACTGTCCCTAGAATTGGCCATAATTCCCACCAGTGTTGCGCCATCCACACGCCGCTAGTAACACCGATGACAATAAAGAATGCGGCTACCCATCTCGAGGAGGTAAAGATCGAGGTGGTGGTGCGTAATGCAGAAAGCAGCGCACTGAGTGCAGATACCATCGATCCTAGCAGCAAAAAATGGAGAAGATGATTGAGATTGAACACCAACATCAGGATTTTCAAATGCCTGTCATTTTTCTGGTAAAAGGTGGAGATTCCCAAACCAAAACTGAGAAACCCTAACGCTTGTGCCAAATCAATCTCGACCATCATCTTCTCACAATTAGGTTAGCGTGATAGCCAGCCACCATCTACCGCAACGGTGTAACCGTTAATGTAGTCAGACGCTTTCGACGCAAGGAACACACAAGGACCAGCCAAATCTTCCGGCGTGCCCCAACGGTTTGCAGGAATGCGCTCTAGGATTTCTTGGTTGCGTTGCTCATCAGCACGCAGTGCCGCTGTGTTGTTGGTTGCCATGTAGCCCGGTGCAATCGCATTCACGTTGATACCGTGTTTTGCCCACTCGTTTGCCATAAGGCGAGTCACACCCATTACGCCACTCTTAGACGCAGTGTATGAAGGCACGCGGATACCACCTTGGAAAGAAAGCATGGATGCGATGTTGATGATCTTGCCGCCTTCGCCTTGTGCAATAAATTGTTTCGCCACCGCTTGAGACATAAAGAACACGGATTTGATGTTGATGTTCATAACGTCATCCCAATCTTGCTCAGAGAACTCGATCGCGTCGTTGCGGCGGATGATGCCTGCGTTGTTCACCAAAATGTCGATGCGGCCAAGCTCAGTCACTGCGCGATCAACGATTGAAGGAATATCATCTAGTTTCATTAGGTTAGCGCGGATATCGACGAACTTACGTCCCGTCGCTTGGATTTTTTCCATTGTTTCTGTTGGTTCACTGATGTTCACACCAACGATATCGCAACCTGCCTTTGCTAAACCCAGCGCCATGCCTTGACCTAAACCGGTGTCACACCCCGTGACGACTGCTACTTTGCCTTGCAAGCTAAATGAATCAAGAATCATGTAATGCATCCTCTAGAATACTGAAAGAAGTGAACCGACGTTTTGGTTGTTGTTCACTGTGGTAGGATAAACATAACAGCAAAATGGCTACGCTCGCAAATATTTTTGAAAAGACGTTTCAAAAATATTGATGGATGTCTTATTTTACTAAAACGAACTAAGTGAGCGGTTTCAAAATTATGAAAAGGTATTTTAAAAATAGTGGTGATACAGAAAATCAACGATATAATGGCAAAAAACACAACTAAAGAAGGGAAAACAATGGAAAAGTCGACACAGCCAGAAGCTGTTTCGTCAGTGATGAAGGTGTTCCACATCCTTCAAGCACTGGGTGAGCAGAAGGCTATTGGCGTATCAGAATTGTCGCAACGTCTTATGATGTCTAAGGCAACCACTTACCGTTTTTTACAAACCATGAAGTCACTTGGGTATGTTTCTCAAGAAGGCGAAGCGGATAAGTATTCACTCACTTTAAAAGTGTTTGAGCTGGGTGCTCGCTCACTGGAATACGTTGATCTGATCGAATTGGCCGACAAAGAAATGCGCCAAATCTCTCAACTGACCAATGAAGCGCTTCACTTAGGTGCACTCGATGAGAACGCGATCATCTACATCCATAAGATTGATTCCGGTTACAACCTGCGCATGCAATCGCGCATTGGCCGTCGTAACCCTCTTTACAGTACTGCTATTGGCAAAGTGTTGCTTTCCGAACGTGAAGAGAGCTTTATCCGTGAATCTCTTGCCGATGTTGAATTCATCAAACATACAGAAAAAACACTAGAAAACACGGAACAAGTGCTTGAAGAACTGGCGAAAGTGCGTGAACAGCATTTTGCAGAAGATAACGAAGAGCAAGAACCGGGTTTACGTTGTATCGCGGCTCCGATTTATGATCGTTTTGGTCAAATCATTGCGGCGGTATCTATCTCGTTCCCAACCATTCGTTTTGATGAAGAGCGCAAAGATTACTATGTGGGTCTGCTTCATCAAGCGGGTAAGAACGTTTCTGAGCAGCTTGGCTACCACAGCTACCCTGCTTAATGATTGACGAGCAGCCCTCGGGCTGCTTTTTTTGGCGCAATATCAATTGATGAAACGCCGTTTTAATTTAGAGGTGAGCGATGGGCACATCCGTTACTCCAAACATTGTTGATTTCCTAGTCCGCATTGATCCGTTTGATAAATTGCCAAAGGCTTTGGTTGAATCCCTTGCCAATTCGGTACAGATCAAATATTTGGTGAAGGGAGAAACCATCAGTTTTAGCTCACTTTGCGAAACGCGTTATCTCTATGTCATTCGCACGGGCGCGATTGAACAGCGCACGCCAACGGGTGATCTTCGCGCTCGCCTCGGCCACGAGGACCAGTTTGGTTTTACCTTCCTCGCCCCTCTCGATAATGCCGAAAACGGCTATCAAGCCGAAGCCATTGAAGATGCGCTGCTCTATTTGATCCCGCATCACCAACTGAAGAAAGTGTGCGACTCGCACCCTGAGTTTGCCGACTATTTCGCGGCGCAAGCTAACCTTCGCTTGAGTTCGGCGGTCAACTTCGTCTGCCAGAAAGAAGAAAAAGGGCTGTTTTTCCGCACGGTCGGTGAGATCGCCAGCGAAAACATCGCCATCGTGAAGGTGACGGATTCGATTCGGGATGTCGCCCTTGCCATGTGCGGTAAACAGCGCAGCTCTTGCGCAGTGGTGATGGATGGCAATGACATTGTCGGTTTGGTGACCGACCGCGATATGACGGCCTCCGTGGTGGCGAAAGAGAAAGACGTCAGTGAGCGCATTGAAAGCGTTATGACGCTGAATCCAGTATTGATCGAAAGCGATGCCAAAGTGATCCAAGCGATCTCCCTCATGCTGCAATACAACATTCGCTGCTTACCTGTCGTGAACCACGGCAAAGTGGCCGGCTTGCTGACAACCACACATTTGGTACACAACCACCGCACCCAATCGCTGTTCTTGATTGAGAAAATAAAATACGCCAGTTCGCTAAATGCGCTAGCGGCGTTAAAAGAAGAGCGTCAAACCATTTTCCAAGCATTGGTCGAAAGTGGCGTCAGCGCGGAAATCCAAGGCAAAGTGATGTCGATGATCATGGATGCCTTTACCCGTCGCATTATCCAACTCAATGAAGAAGTGTTGGGCGCGCCTCCATGCGATTACGCTTGGATGGTAGCAGGGTCGCACGCGCGCAATGAAGTGCACATGCTCTCGGATCAAGACAGTGCTATCGTCCTTTCCGACGACGCGACCGAAGAACACAAGCTCTACTTTACCCATTTGGCCATGCGCGTGTGTAATGGGCTCGCTGCGTGCGGCTATCCGCTCTGCGATGGCAAATACATGGCGGCGTCTCCCAAATGGTGCCAGCCTGTCTCACGTTGGAAAGAGTATTACCAAAAGTGGGTGGCAAGCCCGGAATACAACAAACTGCTCTCCATCAGTGTGTTCTTAGAAGTTCGCTCAATTCACGGCAGCCGTGAATTGGTAGAGCAGATCCAACAGCATCTACACCATTGCATTCAGCAAAGTCCGAGTTTTATTCCTGCTTTGGTGCGCGATGCGATCGACACTCAACCGCCATTGGGCATTTTTAACCATTTGGTGCTGGAAAAAGGCGGCCAAAACAGCAACACGTTAAACATCAAAAAATACGCACTTAATCTCATCATCGATCTGGCGCGTATTTTCAGCTTGGCCGCAGGAGGCTCCCTAACAGGCACCGAAGAGCGATTCCGTTTTGCGGTCGAACACGGCACCCTATCAAAAGGCAGTTGCGACAACATCATTGGCGCCTATCGTTTCATTACTCAGGTACGTTTTCGTCATCAGTTGAATGCCATTTTGGCAGGAAAAACACCCGACAATCATATCTCTCCGGATGAAATCAGCAGCTTTGAACGCAAACACCTCAAAGATGCCTTTAAGATCATCAGCGAGTTGCAAGATGTCGCCAAACTGAAGTTTGTTAAAGGCTAGATGATGATAAAGAAATGGTTCAAGCGCTGGGACACCATGCCCAGCCAAGAACAGATACGCCAACAGATCGTCGTTGAATCGGCGTGGCCCGAAGCGCTGCAAAACTACCTGAATACGCCGCTCATTGCACAAGAGACGCCACTTCATCAAGTCTCGTTTCTTGCTTTGGATTTTGAAACCACTGGGCTTGACGCAAAACACGATAAAATACTGTCCATCGGTATGGTGGATTTGACGCTCGAAGGCATTAACCTCTCAAGCGCAGAAGAGATCCTGCTCAACCATGGCGCGTACATTAAAGCCGAATCTGCGCGCATTAACGGCCTAACGCCACAGGCGCTAGAGCAAGGTTGCTCGCTAGAGCAAGGTTGCTCGCTAGAGCAAGGGATGATGCGTTTATTTGAACGTGCACAAGGCAAAGTTCTGCTCGCGCACAGCGCAATCATTGAACAAGGTTTTCTCCAAGCCTTTGCTCAACAACATTTTCAGCTTGCCAAATTGCCTTGCCACTTCGTGGATACACTGCAAATTGAAAAGCGCTTTAGCTACGCAGGGAAAAGCGGCCAACGCAGCAGTTTTCAACTTGATGATTTACGACGTTGTTATCACTTACCCGATTACCATTCTCATTCTGCCGCCAGTGATGCCTTGGCCTGTGCGGAGTTGTTTATCGTGCAAAGCAAAAAACTCGATCTGAATAAACAACGGCAGTTAAACACGGTTTTGTGCTCCATATAACGTCAAAGCCAATCACGCTGTTTATCCATGCTCGTGGGTATTAAGCACCATCTCTTGCTCTTAGAAAAAAGTCGACGGCAGCGCAAATCTGCCATTGCCTTACAGCGACCTACAACAACCAATCACTTTGGAAAGGACACACTGCAAACGTTAATTATTCCAAGAGGTTATACCTAATGGGGGGATTAACGTTTCTAAAGGCATGATTTTTGTTTTGCCTCAAACTTAAATAACCATACAAAATGTAAGAATATATTTATTTCCCACTTTCAGATTTAAATACCATATATGAATTACTTAATAGAGATATATTCTTATTTAACAATAATGTCGCACTGTCTATGAAAAATCACGCCAATCACATAAAAGTTAAATTAAAACAACACTTTATAATTGCGTAAAATTTCAGAAATATATGAAACATAGATAATAAAAACAATTTAAATATCATGCATTTGAAATGTAAAGACACTCTCATAAAATAGGTTTCATACTCTGTTTTATTGAAAATGTGCACTGGCTCGACTTAATTAACTTCAATACATGAATGCGAAATAAATAATGATTCATGTCAAAAATGATTTTGCCATCGGCCTCTAATAATAAATCAGTCAAAAAGGATTTATTATGGAGAAACCATGAGCCAACACGAATCATCTAGCTATCAGTCTCGTCGTCGCAAGGCGAACGAGTTTTCTACTCGATCGGAATACTTAGAACATGAACTGAATATTCTCTCCTTTAAAAAATGGCGCGTACATCTGCCTTTCCGCGACTTTGGTATTGAAATTGAAGACTGGGTGCCCGCCATCGCAGCCACTATTGGTAAAGTGGTGATGGTCACCGCAATGGTGGCCGCTTTCGCCGCCCAGTTTGGCCTTTCCCCTGAATTTGTTGCTGAAAACGTACGCTATGAGTTGATCATCGCGGGTCTTTTGTTTGTTATCTTTTTTTCCGCGATTTTAAACCCTAGAGCCAACTTAGCCGGCACGCACGGGCCCATGATTCCATTGATTCCGCTTGTTGCCGCAGCAGGTGGACACCCACTCGCTCTAGGCATCATGGTTGGCGTGTTTGGTTTGATCCTCAGCGCCACCAAAGGCGGCTCAAAACTGGTTCGTTTAACCGGTGAAGGGGTTCGCGGTGGATTGCTGATTTATTTAGGCGCAGTGGGACTGATTAGCCAACTGAGCAAGTTTGAAAGCTGGTCAGTGGCCTCTGGCATGGAGTCGGTCTCGTTTGTAGTGATCTCCACCACCATTGTGATCTACGCCTATTTGGCGAAAATTGAAAAACGCTGGTTGGCGATCCCGCTGTGTTCGTTGATTGCTGGTGTGGTTTCCTACCTAATGGGCGTGCCATTTGAATTCACCACAGAGCCTGGCTTACCGAACATGAGCCCATTCTACTGGTGGGGCGAAGAGACAGGTTGGCAGTTAGGTTGGCCTGAGTTTGAGCACTACATTGCGGTGATTCCTTTCGCGATTTTGGCTGTCGCCATGTGGTCACCCGATTTTCTTGGCCACCGCGTATTCCAAGAACTGAACTACCCGAAAACCGCCAAAGATGCACTGATGGATGTGGACGACACCATGACGGTTTGCTCAATTCGTCAGATCATTGGTGCTGGCCTTGGTGGCGGTAACCTCGCATCGTCTTGGGGAACGTACATGATCCCAGCAGCGATTGCCAAACGCCCCATCCCTGGAGGCGCTCTGCTTACGGGTATTCTGTGTATCGTTGCAGCTGTGCTGGGCTATCCGATGGATCTGGCGATGTGGGAACCGGTACTGCGCGTTGCGCTGTTGGTAGGCGTATTCCTGCCGTTACTGGAAGCGGGCATGCAGATGGTACGTAACGCTCGTAACTCGCAAAGTGCGGGGATTTGTATGTTTGCTTGTGCGCTGGTTAACCCCGTTTTCGGTTGGGCAATTACCATGTTGCTCGACAATACGGGCCTCATTGGCAACCGCGAGCGCAGCGAAACGTTAAACCGCACTGACCGTTTAGGCATTCCACTCGCAACCGTATTAGTTTGTGTTGGCGCGTTAGCCGCTGTTGGTCAATTACCGGGCATTCCTGCGCTTCTTTAACGCTGGTTTTGCCGAAAGATCCGCTCAAAGGGCGGATCTTTTTCTTTCTGAATGCTCCGTCAGATTAGCCAAACTGATCCGCCATTAGTTTGATTCAATAGACTTCCTCTCTTTTGCTTCCTATGCTGCGGTGACGCATATCTCGTCACGCAATACAAGGAAAGATCATGACCGGCATTACCGATTTACAGCACCTACTTCAATCGATGTCTCCACAATTGGTTGAGGGCGACTATGTTTTTTGCACCGTCGATGGCCCACTTAAGGACTATCTACACCTTGACCCCATCGCTACATTTCGTGAGCAAGAAGGGCTCACTTTGGTGCTTGAAGCTCAGCAAGCCGAACAAGCCGGATTGACTACCGATAGCCGTTTTTGTTTGATTACCCTCACCGTCCATTCAAGCTTAGAAGCCGTCGGGCTAACCGCCGCTTTTGCCAGCAAGTTAGCCAGTTATGGCATTAGCGCCAACGTGATTGCAGGTTATTATCACGACCATATTTTTGTACCAAAAGGAAAAGCTCACGAGGCAATGAGCGCACTCACTGAGTTGACTGCGTAGAAAAATTCGCCAAAGCCCCCGCTTTGAAAAAACCGTTGCGATAATGTTAGAGTATAAAAAACGGTTATTCAGGATAAGGATATATGAAGACACCCACCCCAAAGCTTTCATTACGCATATTGAAAAAAAGTGATTACGAGCAAGTGGCCAGTTTAATGGATTTGGTTTTTCACGACGTCGGCGGGGCTTGGCCAAGAATGACCATAATGGATCTCATTCATCAGTTCCCTGATGGACAAATCTGCATAGAGGATTCCGGTAAAATCATTGCGGCAGCGCTCACCATCAAAGTGGATTATAACCGCTTCTCTCTCCCCCATGTATATACCGATATCATCAATGAAAACAATGTAATACAACACAAATCAAATGGTGATGCCTTGTATGGCCTCGACGTATTTGTTCACCCGGATTATCGCGGGCTACGTTTGGGTCGAAGACTGTATGAAGCGCGAAAAGAGCTGTGTCGAAGCAATAACCTCAAAGCCATCTTGGCGGGTGGTCGAATTCCCGGATACAAGCCATACGGCGGAAAACTGCCTGTGGCAGAGTACATAGAAAAAGTCTCACGCAAAGAGCTTCATGACCCAATACTCTCATTTCAGCTCTCAAACGATTTCGATGTGAAGCGCATCATGCGCCATTATCTTCCCGAAGATGACAGCTCACACGGTTACGCAACGTTACTGGAATGGGACAACTTCTTTTATGAAGAAGACGTCTATTCCGTTCATGACATCGAGAAAACGATTGTTCGTATCGGTATTGTGCAGTGGCAAATGCGCATGGTGAACGATTTGGAAGACTTGTTGGATCAGGCGGAGTTTTTTATTGATTCGCTGTCAAAATACAAAGCGGATTTCGCACTCTTTCCGGAGTTCTTTAACGCGCCTTTAATGGGATTGGCAGAAGATCAAAACTCTGTTGAAGCGATTCGCTTCCTCGCCTCGTTCTCTGAGCGTGTCAAACTGACCATGTCTCAACTTGCCGTGACCTACAACATTAATATCATCGCAGGCAGCATGCCTGTTTTAGAAAACGGCCAGCTTTACAACATCTCTTACTTGCTTCGTCGTGATGGCACGATTGAGTCCCAACATAAAATCCACATTACCCCACATGAACAACGAGACTGGGTTATTGATGGCGGCGACAAAGTTTCGGTGTTTGACACCGATGCGGGACGTATTGGGATTTTGATTTGTTATGACAGTGAGTTTCCCGAGCTCGGACGTATGCTGGCTGAACAAGGCGTGCAGATCATTTTTGTTCCGTTCTGGACGGATACCAAAAATGGTTATCAACGTGTGAGAATTTGCTCCCAAGCGCGCGCGATTGAAAATGAATGTTATGTCGCCATTGGTGGTAGTGTTGGCAACCTGCCTAGGGTCGATAACGTCGATATCCAATACGCTCAATCGGCAGTGTTCTCACCTTCAGACGTGTTCTTCCCACACGATGCCACCATTGCAGAAGCAAGCCCAAATACGGAAATGATCATTTTTGCCGATGTGGATTTGGATAAACTCAAGCAACTGAACATGGAAGGCTCAGTGACCAACTTACGTCATCGACGAATGGATCTTTATGGTGGATTCACTCAGAAAAAAGAATAGATACAAACCAAGCCATTGACACTTGTGATGATTGCTCTTTTTTATTGGTGCTTTAGCATAAATAGGTTATAAAAACGCTCAACAAACCAATGAGTAACAGCTTGATGAATCAGTGGATTAATTTTGAACAGTGGAGTCAGTACATTCCTTCTGACTCCTTTCTCTTTAAACTCCTTATGGCGCTGGTGCTGCTCGCCGCGTATCAGGTTGTCAAAAAAATCACCAACCGTGCGGTGGCCAATTTAGCCCTCTCAAAGGGTGTGAATAAGGCAAGGCAAAGCTTTATTCAACGGGCATTTAATACCGCACTGCTCTTCCTGTTCGCCTCAATTTTTTCGGTAATCGCAGGAATCGGATACGGCGATGTGTCGCTGTTCCTTTCTTCTATCTTTGCGGTCTTAGGGGTCGCCTTCATTGCTCAGTGGTCAATCCTCAGTAATGTCACCGCCAGTTTTTTGATCTTTTTCGTTTTCCCATACAAAGTGGGCGATCGAATCAAAGTGGTGGACAAAGACGAAGACATCAGCGGCGAAATTCTCGATATCAGCATGTTCCATGTGCTGATAAAGCACGATAATGGCCACGTGATCACCTACCCCAATAACTTGATGCTGCAAAAAGCGGTGCTTAAGTTAGGGCAAAAAACGCCACAAAAAGCCAAATCAACCGCTCGCTTGTACACACGAATCAAGAAGAAGTAACACGCAACTTTGCCGATGCGCCTAAAATAAAGCCCCATTCTCGTGTCGCCGATTTATCGTGCTAAGAGTGGGGCTTTTTCATTGTGCTATTGGGTTAGTTGAACGTCTTGGTCAGTTTGAAAAATAGCGTCTCACCACTGCTGTCATCCACACCATCATTGTCAGTTACCGCGTAGCCGTGGCCATTCACATCAATCGCGAAGCCTTCAATTTTATCTGTGACATATCCCTTGTTGGCTTTGAAATGCGGCAGAAAATCGTACACCATTTCTTTTTGTACGACAGGCAAAGGAGAACCAAGTTCTACTGGCTTAAGATCGGTGAGTGAGACACGGTACAAACGTTTGATCTTCGCCTGCTTACCAAGCTGATTATCACGTTCAATGACATAGAGGTTGCCTTGATACGCAGTAATTTCAGACAAGCCGACCCAGCCTTTATCACTCTGCTCTAGCGGATAACTCACTGCGCCCCACTGGCGAGTTTTAGTGTTATAGCTCAGCAATTTAGTGGTGTTTTTCGCATCATCTTTCCACGGTCGCTGCAACGCAATCCACAATACATCGTCAACGCGTGTAATGCCTTCTGCGCCATAGCGCGTTTGGTGCTTGAGTAGCTCTTGAGGGAACAATACTCGCTCCATCACTTCCCCCTGCGCGTTAACATGCACCAGTGCGTGTGGAATCGCTTTTTTCTCATTGCCTTCAGAAGCTAACCAGAAGCCGCCCTTTCCATCGGTGGTGATCCCTTCGAGGTCGAGTTTTTTGGCTGCTTTTCCATTCTCCGTCACTCTTAATGCCTGCCTAATCACTGCAGGCTGAGCAAAAGCATCAATCGTGAAGATGGTTGGCTGAGCAGAGTAAAAGCTGTCATTCACTGCGTAGAAAGTCGCGGCCTTTTGGCTATCCGCCACCAGCCCAGATAATGCTCCCCAACCAATTGGCGCGTTATTTTTGTCATTGGCTGAGACAATTTGCGGATAATTGGCCACCCCTGACGATAATTGATAGATCATCACATGAGATCGAGCGCTGCCGTCTTCCACCAAATCGGCTTCATTGGCGGTCACCAATAGATTGCGCTGCGGAATGGCAATGGCGGATTCTGGCGCAATACCTGAAGGCAACAACTGTAACCACTGCGGTTCACGCCCAGTGTCTTTATACACGCCCACTACCGAACCCCGCTCGGAGAGCACGAAGATATAACGCTGGCCGTTAAAGGTCGCGACCTCCAACCCTTCTGGTTCAATGCCTTTTTTACCAGAACGTTTTTCAGGATAATGGCCCGCACGTATCACTTGATGCTCAAACGATGCGCCACTTTCGAATAACACATCGCCACGCTGGTTAAAGATGGTAAAACCACGCGCCCCGCCCTGATAATCACCTTCGTTGGCAATCACTAAGCGCTCGTTGTCTAACCATTTCACCGCATCCGGCTCGCGGTGTACGCCTTTTTGCTCACCCGTGAAGGTCAGCGCCCCCTCTTTCTTCACATCAATCTGGGTAAGATCCACACTGCCTGCGGAGAAATGATTAAGCACTTTTGCGCTCGCCGCATCAACGATCACCATATGGTTGTTCTCTTGCAAAGTGACGGCGATTTGGTTGGCATCGTTAAATGCAACAAATTCGGGTTCCGGATCATCAGCACCAATGGTCGCTAAGCCCGTCAATTCAACGCGTTTGGCGCTTTGGCAATCTGGTTTACCTTGTTTAGTCTGCAAGACGACCAAATAACCTGCTGGCAGTTGTGGCAGAGCACCATCGTTCAGCTCCTCGTCGCGTTCGTTTTCGATCGCTACTGCAATAAACTGACCATCTTTCGACACGGCCACCGAATCTGGCTGACCACCTAAATCACACTGGTCGGTGATTTTACGGCTGTTCACAGATACCACCGCTAAGTAACCAGAAGGTTGCGTATAACTTTTCGAGGTATTCACGCCAGCGATGACCCAATTATCAAACGCAGCCACCGAGGTAGGCTCACCGTTGAGAGAGAGAAAACCCGCCGCTTTGGGCTGATTGGCTTGCTTAATATCGATAAAACCGATGCCACCCAGTGGGCTGTCAGAATAGATCAGCGTGTTGCCATCAGGTGTTACCGTAATAATTTCCGCAGACGTTGTTTTTTGCTTATCAAACCCCGCAGGTAGGTTGTCTGCCACGGCAAAACTGGCAATACGCTTAAAGCTTTCGGTGGTGCTAGACCTTTCTGCTGCACTCGCGAACGTGGTCAATGAAGCCCCCAAAAACATCGCCGCCGTGACACTTTGTCGCAGCAACGAGCGTGGAAATAGATGAGCCATATAAATATCCTTATCAATGAGAAAATGACGCTACCGTAGCGGGAATTTATGACAAATGCGTGAGCATCTGATGGCATTTTTATGATGACCAGTTGCAATCTTAAAGGCGTGGCACACTCTGTGATGAAAACAGTGATGATTCAGTGTGAGAGACGTTGACGAGGGTGGGTTAATGACGACATGACGGCAAGCGTGTCAAGCTCATGGCTGAGCGCTAAATAGTACCAATCAAAGCAAAGTCCGCTATTTCGCAGGTTAGAGAAGCGCCCAAAGTGTTCGAATCCCAACTTCATTAAGTTTTGGTTCGACGCCAAGTTCTCCGGTTTGATCACTGCGTATAACAGTGATAAACCTTGCTCACGGGCATAATCGATGCGCATTTGAGTCAGGCGCTTGGCAATGCCTCGCCCCTGATACTCAGGTAAGACATACAAATGGCCAATTTCACCGATGGTTGGCTGAGTCAGAGTTTTGATCGTCGCAACAGCAATCACTTGTTCACCATCCAGCGCCACTGC
The DNA here is from genome assembly GCF_000039765.1 of Vibrio vulnificus CMCP6. Lineage (NCBI taxonomy): Bacteria > Pseudomonadati > Pseudomonadota > Gammaproteobacteria > Vibrionales > Vibrionaceae > Vibrio > Vibrio vulnificus. The sequence continues at coordinate 999,148 of NC_004460.2, forward strand.
CACGCAGTAATCGTGAGCAAGATTAATGGGGGTCATCAGTCGCTTCGCGTTCGGCAAGGTGTTCAGATGAGCTTGTGCCTCAAGCAACTGAGCAGAATTGGGATGAAGTTGATAGTGAATCGACACCGATGCAGTCTCCAACGAGCTTATTGAGCTCCCTCAATAAGCTCTATTGCGAACAAAAACTAAGGCAGCGCTTGTGCCTCAAACGTGGCAGGCACAATACGAGAACCATTGTTCTCTACAATTTCCATTATGCCTAAGTGTAGCTCCTGCGCAGCCACTTGGTAGACGGGCAAACTTTTGCTGCCAATGTAGGCAAACACGTTGATTTCCAACCCATGTGCACCAAAGCCTCGAAAGGTGACTCGCAATGGTTTTTTATCCACTTTTTCGTGATTTTCCAGCAGCGCTTTGATCTCTTCAATGATGGTTTTCAACTGTGCTGTAGTGGTGCAGTAATCCAAACGAATATCGGTTTTAAAGCGAATTTTCTCTCGCTCGGAGATGTTTTCGATCTCCATTTCCGCCAGTTTTGCGTTGGGCACGTGAATCACTGTGCGGTCAATAGTACGCACTCGGGTGCAGCGTAAACCAATCTCTTCAACGGTGCCTCGGATGCCTCCAAAGCTACACAGGTTCCCCACTTTCACTGGCGCCGCAGAGTAGAGCGTCATGGTGCCAATGAAGTTCTCTAATGACTGTTTCGATGCCAGCGCCAGTGCCACGCCACCAACCCCCATACCAGCCAACAACGCCGTTGCATTGAAGCCGTGGTATTCCATCCATGACAGTACCGCAAACACCAACAAGATAATGCGGAAGAAAGTGAGAAATGGCCTGACCATCGCTGCGCTTTGCTTGTTGCCTTTGTCGATTAGCCGCTCACGCATCACGTATTGCAGCAGACCAATCAACGCCCAACCTAGCCACAAACTGGCGAGGAAAAAGAGATACCCATTATCGATTAGCTCGCGCGCTGTCACGGTTAAGGTGGTGTTTGAGAGCAGAGAGTGATCCAACCCTAGTGCAAGGAAAAACAGTAAAGGCCCGGACAACAAATTAGCCAGATCATCTTTCATCTTCATTTTACTGCGGCGAACAAGCCAGCTCGCGAGCAGGGCAAATGGCGTGATGACTAAAAAGGAGGCGCCAAGATAAGCCGAAAGCAGCGCAATCTCCCACAGATTCAGTTTGAAAAGGTACCCACGTGGCACGTTGTCGATGAACCATTCACTCAGAGGCCCATAACCCAACTCTTCATATAATTTGGGAACCATGGTGACAGTCGCGTTCGACACTTTCCAAATTTTTCCTAGGCTTTTGCTCGGTACTTGCTGCAACAACAAGGTAATTTCGGCGTCTTTAATGGTGATCACGCCAAAAGAGTCACGATACTCAGGCAAAAAATCATCATCGGCACCCGCAGGCGAATCACTGATGTCTTGTAAGTTGATCCAGACATTGCGCTCAATTATCGCATGCAGCTGCCGAGCATACTCCGCCCCTTGCTGAGGATTCAGATGAGAAGGTAAGTAACGCATATCAAGGTATTTTGCGGCTTTCGCATAATCTTGCGCATAAGCGGCCACCAAAAAACCATTTAGAGCACCACGGGGCGTATCACGCTGTAAAGGGTCTTTATACTGATAAGGCAAAGTCAGATTTGCGTCTGTTGCGGCCGGAGCGCTGCTCGCCTCTTCCGTCATATTGAGCAATAAACTGCTCGGGATCGCTTGAACAATAGGAGAAAAAAAGCCAATAACGAGGAGTAGCACTCTAAGCGCGTTCAAAACCATGTCACATCCATTTGGGTTAGCATTCACAGGCGAAGTTTATAGTTGCAATCTCGCGCTGACCAGAAATAGTTAACAATGTTAATGAATTGCCATCTTCACGCGTCGCAAGAGACAAAATGCGCGCAAGTTAATGTGCACTTTTCATTAAAAATGAAAATAAATTGAAAAATATGAACATGATATTCGTATGATTAAACGTAAAATCCACATATAAAGTAAGCATAATTTCAACAATTCTGGAATCTATGATTACTGAATTTACATTTTAACAAAGGTAACAAAGGTGTTACTTTACACAGCGCTGGTCAGACTGATTCGAAGCGTCCAATCCCTTGAAAGCTTCTTGACAGGAACAAAATGGATTTTTTGGCGACCATCTCCAAAATGAATAGACACACCAAATATGGTGCCCTTTTTGCCCACGTAACAGCCTATACGTGGGCTTTCTTTTTGCCTGTACCTCAAACATTTACGTCTTACAAAAACGCATTACATTAGAGGAGAAGAGCAACCAATTCCATTACGACTTAGTTTGATCCACTTTCTGACACTTAATGTGCACTAACTGTTCTTGTTCTTCTTTAATGTGCTTCACGAGTTTAGCGTCACGCTCTTCAATCGCTTTTGCATTCTCTTGGTTAATGCTGACGATCGCTTCTTGTTTCATGGCACTCATATCGTATTTCAGTTCTTCACTCCATTGAGTTGTTTCAAGGGAATTAGCCTGTACTACGGACGATGCTGCAAGGATTGCAATCAGACTAGGAACGAAGAGAATTGAACGTTTCATATTTATTTCCTCACGCTTTGGATTTTTATTACCAACTGCATTCTAGATTGCACTATGCGTGCCAATTTTATAAATGATACATATCAATCACTTACAGTTATGCAAAATATCAATCAATCGAAGCGTTGGCGAAATTTACAAACTGTGTGCAAATTTTACCAATTGTTTCCAACTCACTTTTGCATCGGTGATGCTCACAAAGTGTTCTACCTGCTGATTCACATGCTGATGATCTTTTTTGTGGTGCTATCTAAAGCGTAGAGGCTGTTGTCACTTTGTGCTCACCGTAAAACGCAAGGCATAAAAAATGCCGCTCGTAAGCGGCATGGGATAATGATAAATCAGCCTTAAGCGTTCGCTTTACGCAGTGAGGAGAAGCGTCGCCATGGATAGCAGAGACCACGCCATACTTTGCCGAGCAGATGTTTAATGTCTTCCAAGATCAAGTAAAGACATGGCACTAACACCAGCGTCAGCAAGGTAGCAAAGAGCACAGCAAACCCCAGAGCGACAGCCATTGGAATGACAAATCTCGCCTGCAAGCTGGTTTCGAACATGATCGGTAACACCCCAACAAAGGTGGTGATCGAGGTCAGTGTGATCGCGCGAAAACGTGCGCAACCCGCCTGCACCACCGCATCTTTGATCGACATTCCTTCACGGCGCACTTGGTTAACATAATCCGTCATGACCAGAGAATCATTGATCACGACCCCCGCAGCCGCAATGAGGCCGAAGGTGGACATCATACTGATATCGAGACCCAACCAGTAATGACCCCAAATGGCCCCAGTGAGACTAAACGGAATAACCGACATCACTATTAACGGCTGCGTATAACTCTTCAGTGGTACTGCCAGCAAGATATAAACAATGATCATCCCCGCGACAAAGAAAATGATCTGCTCATTACGCTGCGCTTGCTGTTCCTCAATGCTGCCACCAAGCTCCGTTCGGACGCCAGGGAATTTCTCTTTCAATTCAGGCAATAACGACTCCCGTACGGTTTTCACCACTTCGTTTGGCTCGACCACTTCCTCATCGATGGAGCCGTAAACATAAACGGTTTTGTAGCCTTGCTCACGACGAATACTGCTCACGCCCGGCTGCTCATCAATGGTCACGACATCACCGAGCATCACTTTCTTGCCAGTGGGCGTGGTGATCACCGCGTAACGAAGTGAGGCAAACGCCTCACGCGTCAATTTCGGATAACGCACCATCACCTTCAGCTCTTCTCCATCGCGGATAAAACGTTGTGCTTCGCCGCCATAAAAACTGCCACCAACTTGTTCAGCAATCATGGTGAGATCTAAGCCCAAGTCATAAGCCACAGGAGCCAGAGAGAGCAGTACTTCTTTACTTCCTGAATCAATGCTTGAGGAGATATCAAACAGGCCATTTTGCTCCTGCAAACGCGTGATCAGGTAACGCCCTGCCGCATTGAGCTGCTCAATATCCGTGCCAAAGAGGCGATAGCCAAACTCATCACCATCATCGCCACTGTTGGTGGCATCACGAATAGTGAGGCTTTTTACCCCCGCGAGAGTGGGCAGTTTTTCACGCCACATTCTTGAAAGTTCAAAGGTATTAAATGGGCGAAGCTCTTCATCCACCAAGGGCACGACTATGCGCCCTTCGGTGCGTCCTCGGTTGTATGAAAGCATGTCGCGTATCATGCCACGTCCATGTTGCGCGATGGTCTCCTCTTCAACCTCGTTGATCACTCGCTCAATCTGTTTCAACGCGTCAATGGTCTGCTCACTGGAAACGTTGTCGTTCATTTTCACCGTCACCGCAGGAAAATCCGTCGGCACTTTCGGGTTCATGATGATGCGAACATGATTGGAAGTGACCAAACCAACACTGATCACCAATAAAACCACAAAAAACGCCATCACACTCCAACGCCAATGAGTGCATTTGCGCACAAAGCGCTGGTAAGGCCCATTCACGAAACCAAAGAAACGTGTATTGAAGCGAGCACGCCAGCCATCTGGTTTGATGGGGCTAAATTTGGTGTGCGCTAAGTGAGCCGGAAGAATCAATTTAGACTCAATCAAGCTGAAAATAAGGCAGAGCATCACAACCGCCGCAATGCCGACAAAAAACGCGCGCTCAGGGCCTGATGACATCAAAAATGGGGCGAACACCGCAATGGTGGTGAGGACGCCAAAAGTCGCGGGTGTTGCCACCTTTTTCACCCCAGTGATGACATTGTCAACGCCACCGCCTTTTTTCTCGATTTCACTGTAGGCGCTTTCGCCTATGACAATCGCATCATCCACCACAATGCCCAGCACCATAATGAAGGCAAACAGTGAAACGATGTTGATCGTCACGCCAATAAAAGGCATCACCATCACCGCGCCAAGGAAACAAACGGGCAAGCCAATCATTACCCACAACGCTAAGCGCACACGCAAGAAAATACTCAACATGATGGCAACTAAAACGGCCCCTTGCAGGAGGTTTTTCAGCATCATGTCCAAACGCCCTTGCAAGTAATAAGTCATGTCGACCAGTGTTTTGATTTGCAAATCATCGGGTAGCAGCTCATTTTTATGCGCAATGTAAGCTTTGACCGATTCAGCGACTGGGATCATGTCCTGATCTTTGGTCGCCTTCACCGACAAATAAATCGCATTTTGCCCCGAAAACTGGAAGTAACGCTCAGCTTCGGTAAAGCCATCTTTTATGGTCGCAATGTCTTGCAGTAAGACTTTCGCGCCATTGGCGCCTAACTTGACGGGAATATTGCGAAACTCTTCCCCTTTGTAGTACTGGTTTTCAATCCTCACGGCAATCATGCCAGCGCTCGTGCTCACTTCACCCGCGGAGTAGTTCGCGGAATAGCGGCGAATCGCGTTAGTTACGTCGTTTAAGGTCAGGTCATATTTGCGCAGCACGAGCGGATCCACTTCAATCGCAATTTCCTCTTCTGGCGCACTCAATTCCACCAGCATGACGTTTTGCAATTGCAGCAGCTCATCTTCGATCTTCTTCGCGATCGGTTTGAGCTCTTCCAATGGCCGATCTCCAACTAACGACAGTTCAATCACATCTTGGCGAAACTCATATTGATAGATGTTGACGGGCTCCATGCCTTTCGGAAAGCTCGCAATGGTGCTGATTCTCTGTTTCACATCATCCAACACCTCTTTGATGTCGGCTTTGACGTTGATCTCCAATGAGATATGCGCGTTGCCGCGCGAGGCGGTAGAAACGGCTTGCTTGATACCCGTCACGTCTTTGAGTGACTCTTCCATCTTGAGCAAAATGCTCTCTTCAATCTCTTGAGGAGAAGCACCCGGATAGCTAGCGCTAACGTTGATGTAATTCACTTCAATGTTCGGAAACATCTGACGTTGAATGAAAAAGAAACTGACGATCCCCATGATGATGATGAACACCATCAGTAGGTTGGCCGCCACTGAGTTGTGCGCGAAATAGCTGATCAGGCCGCGCTGTTGGTTAGATTCCATCCTGCGCTCCTTTAGCCTTGATTTGCTGCGTCAGCGTTTTTTGCCTGAGAGAGCTTTACCGACATGCCTTTTTGTGGATATTCCGGCACCGTGAGCACCAGTTTATCGCTCTGCTCAATACCCTCTGAAATCAGGACAAATTCACCTTCTGAACGCAATACATTGACGGTTCTTGGATAGAGCTGGTTTTCCTCGTTCACGACCCAAACCGTGCGGTTGCTAACCAGTTCTTGCGGCAAGCGATAGATGTGTTTGAGCTCTTTGCCTGCAAATTGCACCTCCACGTAGGAGCCGAACTTGATCGCCGGCTTTTGCGAATTAATGCCATACGGGTCATCAATACGAACCACAACGTTGATCATGCGTGTGGCGGAATCAATCATCGCTAAGTCACGGTCAATGTTGCCCTCTCGTTCGACTTGGCGAAGCCCCTGCAAACGAATGGTGGCACGAATGTTCGACAGTTTTTCAGGCAAGAAAGCACTGTCAAAGCCAGCAATAGGAATGTGAATTTCAGCCGCTTCAATATTGTTGAGTAGCGCAACTTCACTGCCTGCGGAAATAAATTGGCCAACCCCTATTTGTCGTGAGACGACTAACGCGTCGTACGGGGCGACCACCTTACAGTTTTCCAGATCGCGCTCTGCTCGTTTGAGCGATGCCAGTGCCGATTTCACCTGGGCTTCCGCGCTGAGCAATTGTGGCTTACGCAAATAGAGATCAGACACTTGTTTGTCGTTCAGGTTTTTGGCTTGGCGCTCAGCAACTTTCGCTTTCGCTTTTTCCTCGATCAACGCCGCTTTTGCCGACGCTAACTCCGCTTCGGCTTGTAACACAGCCGCTTGGTAGTTATCCGATTCAATGGAAAACAGCACCTCTCCACGCTTTACAATTCCCCCCGTAACAAAGTTCGGGTGCCAAGACACCACCTCACCAGAGACTTGCGCAGACAAACGGGTCGTTTCAAAAGGCACCAACTCGCCATGACTGGTGATCATCACCTTGTGTTCCGTTGGGAACAGTGGGGCCGTTTCGACAATGGTTTCGGCCACAGCCTCTTTTTTATCGTCTGTTTCCGGCCCCGATGCAGCGATGGCTTGATAAGCAACGTATCCGCCCCCCAACAGGGCGACAGGCAAAATCCAACGAGCGACATTGTGTAACATGAGCATCCTTATTCTGTGTTTTATTTACCTCGCTAAAACGTCACGCCAGCGAGGTATTGTTATGTTTTACGTTTCTCTCTTCGATTCGATCTCAAATCCACTTGCCGAACACACTTCAATAGGCAAGATTCATATCAAAAACTCAAAAGATAGACAGCGTAAATACCTTGAAATTCCCTTTTTGTAACAATTTTTGTGCCAAATGTTATTTATCTATTTTTCAATTACTTACAAAATAAAGCATTCAAAATGAAAATAATTGGCGCGAATATCGCTCACTTTTGGTCATATTTGCCAAACGCATCTTCACGCTGATGCCACCATGACTTTGGGCATTTTCTCGTTCAATAAGCACCAGAGTCGGTTTGAAAGGCGGCTTTTTATAACCTATTTTCAAAGGTATGAATGGTTTATGCATCGCTGGAGATGACAATGAAATTTGCTTGGCTAATCGGGATACTCGCTCTGCTCCCAACATTGTGTTTGGCACAAATTTACCCTCCTCCCCAGGGTGAAGTTTTACTGACCATTAGTGGCAACATTGACAACCGCAACTCTCCGGATGGCTTTGTGCTTGATAGAGAAACGCTCGCTTCTTTTGAGCAAGTGACCATTCAAACTGACAATCATGTTGTCGCCTCCGTTTATCAATACCAAGGCCCACGGCTGTCGGATCTACTGAGTTATGTCGGTGCAAAAGGCAGCGAGTTGATTGTATTGGCGTGGGATGATTACGTCGCCACTATTCCAATCGAGGATGTGACCAATTACCCCGTGATCCTCGCCACGCACGAAAATGGCAAAGTCATGACGATTGACGATAAAGGCCCGCTATTTGTGGTGTATCCCTTTAGTGACAACCCGGAGTTACGCTTTGACCTTTACTACAATCGCTCCGTTTGGCAAGTCCGTGAAATCAAAGTGGAATGAGGAAATTAATGAAGCAGAACAGTAAGTTACCCATCCTTGCTATTCTCCTAGTGACGCTAGGTAGCGCACTGTTTTTCCTTATCGCCGCCGCCTTTTTTTCCTATCAAAACATGACCAGCCAAGCGATGGCGCCGTATGTGTCGATCGTGAACAACAATTTAGGCGCAAAAACCAAGCTGCTGCACATCAAAAGTTCGCTGCAAGATTTTTTAGTCGAACCGTCTGCTGCCAACTTGCAGAAAACGCAAATCCGTACACGCATTATGCGTGCGAGCATTGAAAATGATCTGAGAAGTCACGCCACCATTGAGCTTCATTCTGATTACGGTGATTTTGCGCAACTGGATGCCATGACCCAAGGGCTACATCAATTGACCTCCCGAGTCGCCGCCTTAAAAGAGGTGACTTCAGCTGAAGCCGTGATGCCAAGTTTAATTAGCGAAATCGACGCGCTCTATGACCGCTGGAACACCTACACCTCTGAAGTTATTTTGCAGGTTGAACACAATCAGAGTGACTTCCTACTGACCCGAGAGCAGTTTTATCATCAACAGCATTGGTACTACTTGGCTATTCTCTTTGTTTCTATTTTGATCATTGCGCTAGTCTTCAAACTCTATATCGATCAAGTGCGGCTCACTCGTTTTACGCAACAGCAATCCCTCGATATGCAAGAAGCGAAGCGCGCCGCCGAGGCGAGTGCAGAAACCAAATCCAAATTTCTCGCCAACATTTCTCACGAAGTACGCACTCCACTGAATGCCATCATCGGTTTAAGCGACACCGACCATTATCTCAATGCCAGCGAACAAATTCGCGAGTACATCGATCTGATCCATCGCTCGGGCAAACATCTGCTTGCTTTGATGAACGATATTTTGGACATCAGCAAAATCGACTCTGGCAAGCTGACATTGGAACAAGTGGAATTCTCACTGAAAGACATTGTTGATGACACTCGCGTGTTGTTTCACGAGCGAACCCAGACACCGGGGGTAGAGAGCTTTATCATCACACCTCAAGATTGCGACATGATTTTCTACGGCGATCCACTGCGCCTGTTCCAAATCATCAGCAATCTCTGTTCAAACGCGATCAAATTCACTCATGAAGGGCAGATTAAAGTAGCGTTCACCGTGCAAAATCGTGGCCCTAACTCGGTGCTGCAAATCTGCGTGTCTGACACTGGCATTGGCATTTCAGAAGCGCAGTTGCAAAAGGTGTTTGACGAGTTTGTCCAAGCCGACGATTCAACCACACGAAAATACGGCGGCACGGGGCTCGGGTTGGCGATTTGCCAAAAACTGACCAATCTCATGCAAGGCACATTACGCATAGAAAGCGAACTCAATCGAGGCACCCACGTGACCTTGTCCTTAACTCTGCCCCTATTGCATGCACCGCATTTTGAACCCAAACCACCATGTCCGAGTGATATTTTGGTCCATAATGATGGCAGTGAGTATTACAGCACTATCCAACACGATGTGAACCGATTGGCTTTATTGGCGGATCATACCGAGTCTTATTTTGTGTATTACCATCACAATCAACGTCTTATCGCGAATATTCTTCCCACCTTATACGAGGAGGCTGGGGGGCGAAAACTGCTGGTGATCACCGATATCGAACAGCAGCAGAATCTCGAAAGCAGTGCAAAAGTGGAGTACCTCAGTAAGCCGTATGTTTCTTATCGAATGTATGAACTGCTCCTTGGCAAGCCTACCCCATCGTTAGCCACCATCACCATGCCTCACAAAACCTACTTGGATTTGCAGGTCTTGCTGGTAGAAGATGTTCATATTAATCAGTTGGTCGCGACGCACTTTCTGGCTCGCTTAGGCATTGTTCCCGATATGGCCAATAACGGTGAAGAAGCCTTAGCACGGATGAGAAAACAAGTCTACGACTTGGTGTTGATGGACATTCAAATGCCAGTGATGGATGGCTTGCAAGCGATGAAAGTGATTCAAGCAGAGCAACTCGCCAAAGGGGCGATAATCATAGCGGTAACGGCAAACGTGTTTGAAGAGGATGAGAAAAAGTATCGACAGGCGGGTTTTGACGATATTCTCGCAAAACCCTTTAATGTTGACGCATTACAGAGCTTGATCGAAACTCATTGCCTCACAAACACAGTGAAAAGCCGCACAGTTTAACAACAAACTTTTCGTCGTTTCGCCATTTCTCTGTTTTTATAAGCCTTCGACTCTCTGTTATTACAGAGCTTGTAACAACCGCAGCAATGAGTAAAAACATGCCCCCTGTACACCCATGCGTCTCCTTTTTATTCATCGATCAAGACAAGGTATTGCTTGAGCAACGTAGCAAAGAGAAATCTTGCGATCCCGATATGGTTGCCATTCCCGGCGGGCATATGGAAAAGGGAGAAAGCCAAACAGAGACTCTGCTAAGAGAGATCCGCGAAGAACTTGGCGTCGATGCGTTGACGTATCACTATCTCTGTTCGCTCTACCATCCAACCTCTGAGCTTCAGCTGCTGCACTATTATGTGGTAACCCAATGGCAAGGTGAGATCCAAAGCCACGAAGCGGACACTGTCTTTTGGAGCAAGGTCACTGACTTCGCCCCAGCGACCGAGGCAGATAAGACCGCACTTAAAGAACTACTTCGCTTACAAGCAGAGGGGTTGTTTTAGCTCGCATTGATACTCCGCATGCCGTGTGAGCGTCAAACGATGCGACATCACACCGTGACATAAAAACCACAAAAACAGACCAAAAGAATCATTTCCAAGTAAATATCAAAAACAGTGACACTTTCGAGCGAGAAAACTATCCTGAGGTTCTTACAATGGTTCTCATACACCATTAGGAGAACATCAGCATGAAATACTCATCTATCGCACTACTACTGCTTAGCTCTGTTGCCGCATCCACCAGCTATGCTGGCGATTTTAGCCTCACTAGCCATGACATTATGGAAGGGCAACGTATGGCGAAAACTTTTGAATTTACAGGATTCGGTTGTAGCGGCGATAACCTTTCCCCTCAACTGAGCTGGCAGAACGCGCCTAAAGGCACCAAAAGTTTTGCCATCACCGCGTACGACCCAGATGCCCCAACAGGCAGTGGTTGGTGGCATTGGTCTACCATTGACATCCCAGCCAATGTATCGGAATTACCGCGTGGCGTTGACCTTAAGAAAGTAGGCGCAACGGAGATCCGTAACGACTATGGCGCAAAAGGATTCGGCGGCGTTTGTCCGCCAGAGGGTGATGGCATGCACCGCTATCAATTTACCGTTTGGGCATTACCTGAAGCCAAGTTAGACTTAGATAGCAACAGCTCACCCGCTCTAGTGGGTTTTATGCTCAACGCGATGGCGTTAGATAAAGCAACGTTAACCGCAACTTACGTTCGATAATTCGTATGGGAGTGACAATGAAATCATTGATGCAACTTGCCTACTACCGTGGTGTTCACACGCAAGCATTGCGCAATGTGGCGATTCTCACTCCCAGCATTATCCAAATTACCACTGGCAGTAAGCGCCTTTATTGGCAAGAAACCACCTTGGATATTGATGCTCACAGCCTGCTACTGTGCCGTGCCAACCACGCGCTCCATTTCGAGAATCTTCCTCAAGCAGGACAGTTTTCATCTCGCCAATTTTGTTTCTCTCTACCACCCACATCAGAAATGCTGTCGCTGAGTGAACGTAATGGCACGACAACGCCACATCTCACCCTTCATCACCCTGTGGTTCGCTGTGATAAAGCCCTCAACCATACGCTGAATTTGCTCGCCGGACTGCCGCTTGGCGATTTGAGTGCAGAGACACTCACGTTCTGGCTGTACGGCCTCTATCAGCAATTGGCAGAACGAGGGGTGCTGCATTTGATGTTTGCGCCACAAGGCCAAAGCTTTGAGCAAAAACTGAGCGAGTTTATTGCCCAACAGCCGAGTAAAGATCATCAAATTGAAGACGCTTGTCAGCACTTCGCCATCAGCAAAGCGACCTTGATCCGCCGCTTAAAAGAGGAAGGCACTCAATATCGTGAAGTGTTGTCAAAAGTACGGCTTAGCCATGCACTAAGCCTGATGCAGCAAGGCCATCGTAAAACCGCAGAGTTGTCATTGATGTGCGGATACCAATCGCCAGATAAATTCAGTCAACGCTTTCGCCAGCGCTTTGGACTCTCTCCGAGAGAGTATTGCAAAACACTGCCGAATTGAGCACAGCGCCAGTTTGATCGTTTTCCGCCACGGTTCGTATGCAACAGCAAATCGTATACAACAGCAAAAACACACTCGCGAGGAGAAGATGACATTCACTCGGCTACGACTCATTTTAGGCGACCAACTTAATGCACAGCACTCTTGGTTCGATCACGTGAGCGATGACACCTTATATCTGATCATCGAACTCAAACAAGAAACCGTTTATGTTCGCCATCACGTGCAAAAAGTGTGTGCTTTCTTTGCGGCAATGGCGCATTTTTCGCAGACTCTGCAACAACAAGGTCATCTTGTCCGCTACATCGATCTTGATGAGTCGTGCCAACGAACCACACTGACTGAATGGATTACAGCTCTCTGCCAGCAACACCAAATTACTCATTTTGAATATCAACGTCCTGACGAATATCGTCTTTTACAACAACTCCATAATCTATCCATACTAGGTACAACCATTACCTGTGTCGATAGCGAACACTTCATTCTTCCTTTTGATGAAATCGAAGCGCGATTTGCCCAAGCGAAACCACCTTTGATGGAGCATTTTTACCGCCAGATGAGAAAGCAACACAACGTCTTGTTGGATGAGCAGAAAAAACCGTTGGGTGGAAAATGGAACTACGACGCCGACAATCGAAACAAACTCTCGGACAAGGATCGAGATGCACTCCCAACACCGCTGATGTTTGCCAATCCTGTTGACACCATTCTTCAGCGGCTAGAGCGACACCAGGTGGATTGTATTGGAGAAGCACAAACACCGCTACTCTGGCCAGTCAATCGCTCACAAGCATTGACGTTACTGGCACACTTTTGCCAAATCTGCCTACCCTATTTTGGCCGATTTCAAGATGCCATGACCCACCAACATACGGCCTCTTGGAGCCTCTATCACAGCCGCCTCTCCTTTGCCTTAAACAGCAAATTGATCTCTCCTACAGAAGTGATCAACACCGCGATCTCGTCTTATCGACACAATCAAGACGGCATTTCTCTGGCGCAAATAGAGGGGTTTGTGCGACAGATATTAGGTTGGCGTGAGTATGTTCGCGGGATTTACTGGAGCCAGATGCCACACTACGCCACACTCAATGCACTGCAAGCCAAGCGCACATTGCCCTCCTATTTTTGGACCGGTGAGACTAATATGGCTTGCATGCACGCAGCCATCTCACAATCACTGACCTTTGCCTACGCACATCACATTCAGCGCCTGATGGTGACGGGTAATTTTGCACTACTTGCGGGTTGTGACCCTGACGAAGTGGAGCAATGGTATCTTGGCATCTATATCGATGCGATTGAGTGGGTAGAAATGCCCAATACAAGGGGGATGGCTTTGCACGCTGATGGCGGCATCGTGGGCACCAAGCCCTATGCTGCCAGCGGCGCTTACATCAATAAAATGAGTGATTACTGCAAACAGTGCCATTACCACGTCAAACAGCGCAGTGGCCAAGATGCTTGCCCCATGAATAGCCTTTATTGGCATTTCATCGACCGACATCAAAACCGCTTCTTGCGTAATCCTCGCATGGCTCTGATGGTGAAAAATTGGCAAAACCAAGCCGACGACGAGAAAGCGCGTATTCTTGCCACCGCAAACGCGTATTTAGAGCGTCTTGATAGCTTATAGCTGGCTAACAATCGCGGTAAAATCCTCATCCTCTGGGTTTGTCAGTAACGATTCCCCCTGATGATTAGCCGCTTTTTCATCTTGGGGATTGCGTAAATTGCAGCTTTCAAGAGACAAACAACCACAGCCAATGCAACCACCCAAATCGCTCTGCAACGCTTTCAGTTGCAAAATCCGATGCTCTAGCATTGCATGCCAGCCCGTTGCCATGGTTTCCCACTGCGCTTTTGTCGGCGCTTGATGCTTAGGGAGCCCTTCTAACGCTTGGGTAATCTCTTCTAGTGACAGCCCGACCTGCTGAGCCGCTTTGATCACCGCAATACGACGTAACACACTGCGATGATAGCGTCTTTGATTGCCTGGATTGCGCCAACTGGTGATCAGCCCTTTCTGTTCATAAAAGTGCAACGTCGACACTTTCACTCCCGATCGTTTCGCCACTTCACCTACGCTGATGTCCATTTTGCTTCCTTGCGAGTTATGAGGCTGTCTCTTTGTCGAATTTGAGCAAAAAAACGCTTTACCTCAAGTTAAGTTGAGCTTTTAGAGTAGCAACAAATACGTCAGTCGACATGGAGAAAATAATGAATATGCCACCTGCAACACGCAATCGGACCTTGCCTTACCTCACCGGCCTCTTTTTTGATGGGATCTCATCGGGACTGTTTATGATGGCGTTGCCATGGATGATGCTACAAACACCCGACATGGGCACGTTTGTCGCACTAACCGCTCTTGTGTGTACAGCGCTCTCTTTTGTGATCACCCCCTTTTTCGCTACGTTGATTGATCGCCACTCTCGCAAAACCATTCTACTCTTCAATCAATGGTTACAGGTGCTGACCGCACTCGTTGTTGCCCTAGCGAGCCAGTGGGGATGGCACTCCCCTTGGCTACTGGCAGGTGCACAACTGATCTTCTGGCTCTCAAGTAATTTGGCATGGAGCACCAATAACGCCTTTACTCAGGAAAATTATCAGCAGCACGAATACGCCAGCATTGCGGGAAAACAAGAAATTGTATTGCAAGCCACCACCCTGGGCGCCGGCGGCTTAGGGGTAGTGTTGCTAGAACATTGGGGATTGTTGGAATTTGCGCTGTTTGCCGCCAGTGCATCGTTTATCGCCGCCATTAGCTACACGTTAACGCCTTATCACCGACAACTTCGCGCCGCAAAATCCGGTAAATTTTGGCATCAAGTGGTGGAGAGTCGCGTGATTTTCTCGGCGCAACCACGTTTCTTCGCCATCATTTTTCTCTCTTGCCTTTCCTATCCCATCGTCACCTATTTGGGTAAGTTGGTACCGATCTGGTTCGCGGAAAACCAAGTCGCAGGACATTGGTTCGCCAGCTACAGCATTGCTTTCGGCTTAGGCTCACTGCTCACGGGGTTGTCCATTCATCGATTATTGGCCAAAGGCAATTACCCAAAAACGTTATTATGGGCGATGGTGGCACTGACGTTTGCACTCGCGGGCATGGCACTCGCCACCACGCCTTTGGCGTTGATTGTACTGACGTTTCTTTTTGGGTTTTTCAATGCACTCAACCGAATTACTCGCACGAACTGGATGCATCACACCGTGGCCATTGAACAGAGAGGGCGTGTTGACGGAGGGCTGGCCATGTTTTCAACATTGGTACAGAGCTTAAGTTACCTATTAATCGCGTTTTTGGCTCAGCAAGACCAAACGCAGCTGGGCTTCCTCGTTGCGACACTGGTCATGCTGGTTGCTTCTGTCTGTTTATTTGTGTTGACCAGTCGGCCTTTAACGCGAGAACTGGTGCACGAATAGCAAAAAAGCCAACCTCAAACGAGGTTGGCGGAGCTTACCAGACAAAGCAAACAGGGGGAGAGTCAGGAGCTGGCAAGTTAAAACGCATGACTAAACGGCTGCTAATACCGTCGCACAACAAGCCATTAACTCGGAAATCTTCCGCTTTTTCCGCAATCCAAAGGTCAGCGAAGACGAGGTGATTCGACGCATTCTGTCCATTTCTGTCAGTCATTAACGTAAGAAAAGAGAATTCAATACCAACTTCGTTCCATTTCACCGTCAAAAACCGCCAACAGGCATAAAACACGCTATTCTCATAGTAAGTGTTTGGTTTAGAACTTTATACCAAGCTCTGTGCAAAAAACGGGCTCGCCTTTACAGAGCACATCCCCTTATAATTAGTGATAAAAACAACAATAAAATTCCCAAACCACGAGGAACGACGTACAGAAGGCAATAAGTAAACGTTCATGCTCAGCTGCGCATAGCACGCGACTCAACGTCAGTGGCTAAACGTGGACAGGGATATCGCTCATTGACGAAAAGGACACACAATATGGGCAAACTTCGATCTTATTTGCTGCCGATCATACTGCCACTGCTGGCCGTTAGCCTTGTAAGCTGCTCCCAACCACAAACCCCGATAAAAATTGGTGCGGTGCTGCCTTTGACTGGCACCTTTGCTGTGTATGGTGAGCAAGCCGTCAGAGGCGCCGAGCTTGCAGTTGAACAGATTAATGCCAAAGGTGGTGTCTTGGGGCGTCCACTTGAGCTGGTGATCAGAGACAATGCAACGGACCCCGCCAAGACGGTCAAATACAGTCGAGAGCTGATTCTCAATGAGGATGTGTTCGCACTATTAGGCCCGGTCAGCAGTTCATCGCGTTATGCGATGAGTGAAATCGCCACCGAGCTGCGCACACCTATGTTTTATGGCATCGACTACGAAGGCCGTCACTTCAGCCCTTATCTCATCTGTTACAGCACCATTCCTGAGCACTATATTGCACCGATTGTCCCTTATTTAGCGGAAAACGTAGGCAGTTCCTTCTACATTTTCGGTTACGACTACATATGGCCACACCGCATGTCTCAACGCATTGTCGAAGAAGTCGAGAAAGTGGAAGGCGAAATCAGCGGCATCGAGTTTACCGCCTTTGGTGTCAAAGATTACACCCCAGTGCTGGAACGCATTAAACGCTCAGGGACAAATGTGCTGATGCTGATCTTGCCGGGCAGTGATGGTTTCAACTTCCTCAAACAGATGAAAGCGTTTGAATTTGAAAGAGAGATTCAAGTTGTCGCTTTTGCGGCCGATGAAACCTATCTAAGCAATGTGGATTCACAATCGTTACAAGGCGTGATGACCGCCCTGCACTTTTTCAGCGGGTTGGATAACGCAGTCGCCCGCGAGTTTGTGCAGAATTATCATCGCTTTCACGGCGCAGATGCCGTAGTCACCTACTCAAGCAAAGCGCATTACGATCTGATTTATTTAATCAAAGCTGCCATCGAAAAAAGTGGCCGCGTTGATGGGGAGCAGTTATTGATCAACTTACCTGGATTGACGCTCTACAGCGGAGAAGACGCCGTTCACTTGCGCAATGATCATCATTTTGATCTACCGATGTACCTCGCTCAGTTCCAACAAGGCGAGCTCAATGTGATTCGCAACTTAGGCATCATTAAACCTGAGGATCAAAGAAGCGCGACCGAATGAATCGACTCAGTTTCAAGATGTTCCTCATCCTGTCTCCTCTCGCCTTATTTGTGGCGATATTTGGCTATGTCTATTATCAGGCGCGCATCAACCTGATGGTGGAACATATCCGTCAAAGTAGCCAACTGGCGATTGCACAGGGTGCAAAAGAGATCAGCCACTACATTGATCGCCGGTTTTCGGAGTTCGATCTGGTCAGTGCGCATCTTGCTCAGTGCCAAGATGAGCATGTAGTGACAGAGAGAATGGAGGATGCGATCAGCTTTGCTTCTGGTTTTTCTATGTTGCTGTTAACCGACACCAAAGGCAGCATCATCGATTCGGTGTTTTCCGCCAACAAAAGCAACCGCTATATTCTTCGCCAAGACATTTCGGGGTTGATCGCTTACGACGCGTTCACTAAAAAACAGCTATCACTCTCTTATCAGCAGTGGCTTATCGATCAACCCATCAATCAAGCCAAAGAGCAGTTGGTGTATGAAAAACTGCAAAAACTCAAATCTCGCGGCGAAGAAAACTCCATCGAGAGTCGCGAGTTACGTAACAAACTCAATAACTTAAGAGCGATAAAAAGTTTACCCAGACCCGTGGTCAGCTTAATGCCCGCTGAGTATATCGCGCAGTTAGGGCTCATTTTCGACAGCGAGACCTATTTTCTTTCACGCCCTTTGGTCGATTGCGCAGGTGAACTGAAAGGCTACTACACGGCGGTGCTCGATCGCACCTTGATTGAAGATCAGATCTTTGAAATTAAAAGCACCTTAGTCAATGACAACATCAACCAAGTGGATGTGTCGATCATGACTAAGTTGAATCGTCGTTTGCTGATGCCGACGAAATATCTTAATGCCGAGGCGCTCAAAGAGTATGGCCCCAACGCCACAGCTTCACCGTGGCTCAGGCCCGATCTGGGTGGCGTTCTCATCAATCAAGACATCTACATTAGCCCCTCATGGGGACATCGATTTACCCGAGCCAGCGGGCTCAATGTTGCACAGCATGAGCTGGGCTTATGCTTGCTTGCGTTCATCGATATTGAAGAGTTGAACAGTGAAAACCGGCATATTCTACGCGAAGTACTCGCTTATGTCGGCGCCGCGCTGATTATCTTTTTACTGCTGACACTCTACCTTGCACGTTATGTCGGCGTGCCCATTGAACGTCTGCGTCGCCAAGCCAAAGCACTGGAAAAAGGCAAATCCATTCGCGGTGAGTTGCTTGAACGCAAAGATGAAATTGGTGAGCTGTTTGCCGCGTTTTACCATATGGCCGAGGCAATCAAAGGCAAAGAACAGCAGCTCACAGTATTGGCACAGCAAGACTCATTAACTGGCGTGTTGAACCGCCGAGCTCTGATTGAAGCGGCCAACATTCAAAGAAGAGTCAACGACAAGATAGGGGTCTGCATGATGGATTTGGATCACTTCAAAACCATCAATGACGAATATGGCCACGCTGCGGGCGACAAGGTTTTGAAAGCGTTTTGTCAGTTAGTTTCTCAAGAAATTCGCCAACAAGATCTGTTTGGCCGCGTCGGGGGCGAAGAGTTTTGTTTAGTGTTGCCAGATGCAAATTTGGCACAAACCCTGCTTATTGCTGAGCGTATCCGCCTAAGTGCGGAGATGGTACTGGGTTCCGTACTCGAGCTCGGGGATGATATGAAAGTCACCGTGAGTATTGGTGCCACGTTATGGCAATGCAGCAACTTTGAACGCGCACTCTTCATCGCGGACAAAGCGCTTTATCGAGCCAAACATGAAGGCAGAAACCAAGTGCAACATGCACTGACTGAGGACGATAACGGTGATTATTACCACTGACAATTTACAGCATAAACAAGTCATTACGCTGCTCGAAGAACATCTGCAAGACATGTATGCCACCTCACCAGCGGAGAGTGTCCACGCCCTAGATTTAAGTGCATTGCAACATCCGGATGTGACCTTTTGGACTGGCTGGCAAAAAGAAACCTTACTCGGTTGCACCGCATTGAAGCGTCTTACGCACCAACATGGTGAACTCAAATCCATGCGCACCACACACGCCGCCAGAGGCAAAGGGGTGGCCTCCACGCTTTTGCAGCATTTGATTGAGCACGCCAAGCAGCAAGGTTATCAGCAAATCAGTTTAGAGACTGGAACGATGGCTTTTTTTGCCCCCGCTCGCGCCCTCTACGAGAAATTTGGTTTTGAGTATTGCGCACCTTTTGGCGACTATCAGGAAGACCCAAACAGCTGCTTCATGACGTTAACACTCTGATCACACTCCAATGTGATTCAGTCACATCTTTTTTAGCGCTTCCCCACCGATAAGAGGTCACTTCACGGCCTCTTTTGTTTTATTTGTGACATCGAATCCGCTTCTCTTTGTTCGATTTACACCAGCATGAATTAAGTCACATAAAATTTATGGATATGGGTGCACACTGAAATCCGTACTCATCGACTAATGAGGTCGCAATGCAAGGAGCCCCGCGCAAAATGACCTGGAAGACGATCAGGCGGTAACCCCGCCTGATCATGAGATTTATCGTCCTTCTCTTCTTCCTCTCTATTGCAAGGAGGCGCTATGCCTATCAACAAAATTCGCAATATCGCGTTTGTGGGTCAGTCTGGTAGCGGTAAAACCACGTTGATCGAAAAATTGCTTTTTGCTTGCGACGCCACCACTCATCTTGGATCCATTGAAAAAGGCGATACCGTGACCGATTTCGATGACCAATCGATTCAATATCAGCACAGTATCGAAGCCACTCCCGTCGCTTTAAGCTGGCAAAAACATCGTCTAAACATCATCGATACTCCGGGATTGTCCGAGTTACTCGGTCGCAGTTTGAGTGTCTTTCCCGCCGTTGAAACGTCGGTGTTGGTGCTGGATCCGCAAATGCCGCTGACCCAAGTGACCGACAAGCTGTTCCAATTTGCTCAGCAGCAGAAAAAATGCCAGATGATCATCATCAATAAGTTGGACAACCACGGTAACCAACTTGAGAAACTGTTGGATGAGATTCAAGACCACTTTGGTCATAACTGCTTGCCGATTAACCTTCCTTCAGCCGATGGCAACGAGGTTGTTGACTGTTTCTTTGAACCTCAATACCAACAAGCGACATTACTAAGCAGTGTTGAAGCCACCCATGAAACCTTGATTGACCAAGTGGTGGAAGTGGATGAAGAACTGATGGAGCTCTACCTTGAACAAGGCTCTGAACTTACCCCTGCGCAGTTACACGATCCATTTGAAGAAGCGTTACGTACCGGGCACGTTGTGCCAATCTGTTTTGCCTCCGCACAGACCGGTGCCGGCATTGAATTGCTGCTGCGCACCTTAGCCGAATTAATGCCAATGCCCAACGAAGGCAACCCTCCGTTACTGCAAAAGAACGGAAAGATGATCAAGGTGAATTGCGACACCCTCGAACACACTGTCGCCCATGTTTACAAGATCAGCGTGGACCCTTACATGGGTAAACTGGCGTATTTACGCGTGTTCCAAGGGGAGATCAACGCAGGTAGCCAACTCTATGTCGGCGAGAGCAATAAAGCGTTTAAAGTCGGCCATTTGTATCAATTGCAAGGTAAGCAGCGCACGGAAATTTCACGCGCGTTAGCGGGCGATTTTTGCGTCTTGGCTAAAGTGGACGAGTTGGAGTTTGATTCCATCGTGCACGACTCACATGACGAAGATGACGTGAGCTTGAAAACCCTTCATTTCCCCCAACCGATGTACAGCTTAAGCCTCAAACCCACCAAACGTGGCGATGAGCAAAAACTGGGCGAAGTGCTAAATCGTATTGTTAGTGAAGACCCTTCGCTGCGCTTAGAGCATCGCGCGCGCACCAATGAGACCATTTTAAGTGGACAAGGCGAGTTCCACCTCAAAATTGCCTTGGAAAAAATGGCAAGCGTATACAAGTTGGAGGTAGACACCGAACAGCCAAGCGTTGAGTACTTTGAAACCATCACCAAACCCGCTG
The DNA here is from genome assembly GCF_000039765.1 of Vibrio vulnificus CMCP6. Taxonomy (NCBI): domain Bacteria; kingdom Pseudomonadati; phylum Pseudomonadota; class Gammaproteobacteria; order Vibrionales; family Vibrionaceae; genus Vibrio; species Vibrio vulnificus. The sequence goes on from NC_004460.2 coordinate 1,020,630, forward strand.
AAGGGCAATATCGCCATAAAAAACAAAGTGGTGGTGCGGGTCAGTTTGGCGAAGTACACCTCAGTGTGAAACCCCTTGAGCGAGGTGCGGGGTTCAAATTCGTCAACAAAGTAGTAGGCGGAGCCATTCCAACCTCATTGATTCCAGCGGTTGAAAAAGGCATCCATCAAGCACTTGAAGAAGGGGCGATTTCGAATAATCCTATTCGCGACATTGAAGTCACGGTACACGATGGCAAATACCACTCGGTCGATTCTAAAGAGATCGCGTTTGTCATCGCAGGTAAGAAGGCGTTTCTCGATGCCGTCAAGAAGGCAGACCCGATTGTATTGGAACCGATTGTTCAGTTGGAGCTGACCATTCCGACCAATAACGTCGGGGATGTGACTGGCGATCTGTCTGGCAACCGTGGCCTCATTGAGGGCACAGAACCACAAGCGAACAACCTAACTTTAATCAAAGGCAAATCGCCGCTCAATGAGCTGCAAGACTATGCAAGAAAACTGCGCGCACTGACCGGCGGTGAAGGCAGCTTCAACATGTCGCTCAGCCACTATGAGCCCGCCCCACCAGCAGTGCAAAAAAGAGTCTGTGAAGAAACCACGTCCTAAACGGAAAATTCAGTCACCGTAGACGTTTTTAGCCAACAACACCGCAAGGGAGCATCACGCTCCCTTGTTTATCGCTTCTTTTTATTTGTTTCGTTGTAAATTGTCTGTACGTAAATGGCTTCTTCGTTTATTGCTTGCTGGCCAAGCAACCGTCGCGGCCATCTTTTGACTAACGTTCTTTCGGTTCAGCAATTTGATAGAGCTTATGTTCCGAGCAGGCAGTTTCACAGTTGCAAACTTTATCCACCCCGACGGTATTTAAACCACCACAACTGCCTTGAATCGCTTTGCGTTTGAACATCACACCAATCGCCATCAAGCCAATCACCAACAGAAAAACGCCGAATGTCACCAACAAATTCACCATGTTATCCCCTTGGACGAATGCGTAATATGGGTGAACAAACCCTTTGATTTGGTTCGCGCGTGGCCACCTTGTTCACCTTGCTCTGCGGGCGACAAGCCGATCCACACTGAGAATGAGACCGACATTCACGGCCTTGTGTTGCAGAAGTCATGGGCGTTTTTACTGCGTTGCTCACCTCGTGCAGTGAACAACGACCTGCCAGTTGATAGACGCTCACCCCTTTTGACAGCAGTTTGGCTAACGATTTCTGACCAATATTTTTCACCATCAGTTGTGTCACGCCTGCGGCTAAAAGTTGCTGAACACAACGCGCTTTCTTGGCGCACTCAGCTTGATTGAACGCAGGGTTGGCAAGATACGCCACCACCTCTCCAACGGAATTGATCAACGCGAATCGCTCCGCTTTCATAAAGTGTCCAGAGATTTTGTCCTGATGTAATGGAATCGCAATCATGCTTCCTTCTCCTTATCTTGACTTTGATTGGGCAAGGTCAGCACTTTGCCTTCCACCAAACACAACGCCACTTTGTTTCGCGCTCGCTTGATGATGTTGCCAAACGTCTGCCTCGACACCCCCATACTCTGAGCCGCTTCAAGTTGATGCAGTTGCAATACGTCCGCCAGTCGCAGGGCTTCAAGTTCATCGGCTTCTAGAGCAATGCGCGGCAAATTGTGTGCAGGTATCCCATTGGGCTTAAAGCAGCTGGCTTTTGGCAAACAACCAATGGTGCGGGGCTTTTTCGGTCTTGGCATCGGTGCCTCCTCAATATGACAAGCGCACTGTAGATTTATAATTAGCATATGCCAATAACATTAACCTTAGATTGCAAAAACAACAAAAGCCGCGCTGGCGGCTTTTGGAATGGATTAAAGGAAGCAAAAAACTCGGTGCTATTTATCGATGCTCAGTCCGAGCTGGGTAATTCTTGCTTCAAAGTCAGCAAGGCTTTCCGCTTTGTAGGTGGGTGAGCCATTGAAGTATCTTGGTTTTTCAGGCCGCATGGCATTTTTCAGTTCCTGCTCCTGCTCTAGATTGTCATGATACACGGTGACTCGATTTGGAATGTCTTGCTTTAGTCTTGCCATTACGATCTCCTTTCTGACGTTGGAATCTAAAGCGTAGTCAAGGCCACCACGATGTCAAAGTTGCCTTAGTTTGCTGTTTTATCAGTAAAATCGCTAATCCCTTGCCAGCAGAGAAAAAATTCAAAACGCCAGCGCGTTGGCGATGTCGTTTGAAGATCAAATTTGTGATTGGCTGCAAAAAAGCCTCTTTAAAAGAGGCTTTGAAGAGCGGTTAGATTTGTGGTCGCGCCGTTTCAATCGTAGACGGTGGTAAATGCGGCAAAACGATTTGCGGCTGTTCACCCGTCAGAGATTTGAGAAACTCGGTGATTTTACCAGACTCATCTTTGGTCAGTTTTTGCCCCAACTGAATGTCTGCCATCACTTCTACCGCTTCTTGAAGATCCCACACTGAGCCGTCGTGGAAGTAGGGGTAGGTGAGCTCAATATTGCGTAATGTCGGCACCTTAAAGACAAACTCATCGAACTCTTTGCCAGTAATCGCCTTGCGCCCTACATCTGGATTGGCGGTTTCAAAAGGCTTTACTAACCCCATTTTTTGGTACATCTGCCCTCCGGCTAAGGGCCCGCTATGACACGCCGTACACCCCTTCGCTTTGAACAGCTCATAACCTTCCACTTGGGCCGTGGTGAGCGCGCGGTCTTCCCCTCTTAACCACAAGTCAAACGGTGCATTGGGGGTACGAAGCGTTTTCTCAAAGGTCGCGATGGCGTCCGTAACTTGCTCTAAGGTGAACTCTTCCACCCCATACGCTTGTTTGAACCAAGTGCGGTATTGAGGAATCGATTTCAAGGTATCGATCGCCAACTGATGGGTGAATGCCATCTCTAGCGGATTCTCAATCGGCCCTGCGGCCTGCTCTTGAAGATCTTTGGCGCGACCATTCCAGAACTGCACGAAGTTGAGATCCGAGTTAAACACCGTGGGTGAATTGATCGGCCCAATCGCCCATTTATGTCCAATGGAGCTTGGCAGGTTATCCACCCCACCCTTGGCCACGTTATGGCATGAGTTACACGAAATGGTGTTAGAGGCTGATAGTCGAGGCTCAAACCATAAGGTTTTTCCCAATTCAACTTTCTTCGCATCCAACCCAACAATCGGATCAATCACTTTGATCGGTTCTTGCGCCTGACGTTCTGCCAAGGTCGCAAATGACACGACAGATAAGAGACTCACTGCAATGATTTTTTTCATCGTTACTTCCTTTCTCGAGAGTTATTCCAATCTCACTAGAGCTGCGCATTTCTTGACCGATGCGCTTTGGCAAGTAACTTAAAGCAAACGATTTTGCGGTGATAACGCAAAAAAACGATGGTTTTTATGACAAAAATCGATGTTAAAAGCGCGTAATCTGCACAAAGCTTGTGCACTCTTTCATCGCGCGCGTCGATTTACTATTTATTTACATTTTTATAAAGAATGTAATCGACGCCTTTGTTGATGCAAATCAATTCCGCTATTGAGCAAATTCGCATCAAACTGAAATCATCACTTTGGTCCACGCGACGATCAATAACGAAGCCGCCATCAACCAAATCACCGTCGCGGCAGAAAGTGTCGTCACCAGACTGAAGCGGTAACTAAAATAGTAAACGGCAGCAAGATAGGCGGCATAAGGCAACAGAGACCAAAGACCAAATAGCGCGGTTTGGCGCAAGTCTTCCATACTTCTTTCACTGCCTACAATGAAGTGCGCAATCAGGGCAAAGGTGGGAAATAAAGGCACTAAGCCTGCAATGTAGAAGTTTTTGCTTTTCGACAACAGCGCAATAATGACCACAGCCGCCGCGCCCAACAAAGATTTTAGAAACAAACTGATCACCGATGCCTTCCCTTTTTGATCTTGATTGGTCAAATCGTAAAAGATCAAGCGCAAGAAACCAGCAAGAGAAACGCAAGATTCTCATCAAATGAGAATCTTTGAAAAATCAAGCGAGTGAGGGCTTCAAGCCTAGTCGAGATGAACGCGAAAGGTTAACAACGGCTTTCTTAGCCATCGGGGATGTTCGACAATCTCAACCCGATCCCCCACCAATATTTGCCCCTTGCGCGGCACTTCCATTTGAAGAGTATCGCCATTTTGCAAGATGACATTGACCAAGGTATGCGGCTGAGTAAATTCATCGTCATAGCCGATTGCCGTTTCAGACACCTGTCCCCAATGCACCACAGGCTGTGACGAATAGAGGTTAACTTTGAGTACGATGAGCAGAGCCAATGCGGCAATCAGGAGCAGACGACGAGTAGAAGGTCGTCTTAAGTGAATGGACATAACGAATCCTCCATGGGCGTTGAAAGGATTGAACAGCAACAGAGCTTTTCGGTTATTTTTCCACCATAACACAGTTATTTAGCAGACAACGTCGCGCCGTCGTTGATTTCCGATACAGCTCAACAAACCGGCTCTCGCGTTAGCATGCAAATTTGAATTTCTCTAATTCCTGCCCTTTTCCATCAAAGCGCTGAATAATTCCCTCATCGGTTAACCAGCGGCATAGAGCCACTTGGTTGCTCCTCACTACAAAAGGTAAACAACAATGTCTGTCCTGAAAAAGAACACCTCAAAATTCGCCTTTAGTTTGATTGCCTTCGCCATTTTGGCAGGCTGCGACAGCACAACCACACTAAACGAGACGCAAGAGAAGCGCTCCACTCACACCACTCAAGCAAACGCTGACCAACCCAGTTATCGCGTGGGTGAGTGCCGCATCGATTCAATGCCCCCACTGGCCAATGTGCGTTATACCGAAGCTCAGCGTAGCGATACTCACTGCATTGTTCGTGGCGTCATTGAACGTGAAATTCACTTCCAAGTAACCTTGCCAGATGATTGGAATGGCATGTTTGCCCAAAGCGGCGGCGGCGGTTTTGTTGGCTCGGTAGTGGACGTGATTCACCTTGCGACTCATGACAAACGCTACGCGACCGCAGGCACAGATTCCGGCCACCGAGCGCACGCATTGGAGTCGAATTGGGCGGCACAAAACCCGTATCGAGAGGAACGTTTGGCCAACTTTGCTGGACGTGCTACCCATTTAACGACGCAAAATGCCAAGCAAATTATTGCAAGCTACTACCAGCAAGAAAGCCAACGTAACCTCTTTTTTGGTTGCTCGCGTGGTGGTGGTGAAGGCTTGATCGCCGCACAGCGCTACCCAACGGATTACGACGTGATTGTCGCAGGCTCTCCAGCCTATGACTACGCCATCCAGACGGGCGGATTGCATGCGGCCATCGCGCGCAAAATGTTCCCAAATCCAGACAACATGCAACACGCGATTGTGGGTGCAAAAGAGATCGAGTTAGTGAATCGTACAGCGGCGCAACAATGTGCCAACCGCGATGGCCGAGACAGCGAGGTACTGAGCGAACCTTGGAACTGCCACATTGACTTTGCCGCTCTGCAATGCAGTGCGGACAAGAATGATGAGTGCCTCACTGGCGATCAGATTGAAGTGTTTGATCTTGTCTTCAATGGGCTGCGTGACAGCCAAGGCAATGTGCTGGCCGAGGGTTTCTACGTAGGTGCGGAGGTGGAGATGTTTAACAAATGGCTCGCGGGCGGTTTGGCCATCAATGACTTGAGTCAATTTCAATCTGGCGTGACGATTGACCCCGACATGACGCCACCGGTGACACCGAGCTTTGGCTACGCGTTTGGTAACGGCATTATGCGCAACTTTGTTTTTGATGGTGAATTTGATGCGACAAGCTACAACTTCGATAATCTGCGTAAAGATGGCGCTAAGGTGACTGAGTCGATCAGTGCAGTAAACCCAGATTTGAGTGCATTTCGTCAACAAGGTGGCAAATTGCTCTTGTGGAATGGCTTGCGTGATGTCGCGGTGACGCCGGCCAGCACCATTCGCTATTATCAAGATGTGTTAGCGCACGATCCAAAAGCCGCGAACGATGTGGCGCTGTTTTTGCTGCCGGGTATGGACCACTGTGCAGGCGGCGCAGCACCTTGGCTTGTCGATTGGATTGACGAAGCAAACCTGTGGTTAGACAGTGGCAACGCCCCTACAGAAATCATCGCGCATGATTTTACGCCAACCGAAGGCTTGAGCGGCAACGGTAAGATTTGCGCCTTCCCCGATGTCGCCATGTGGGACGGTAAGGGAGACCCGCGCAGTGCCGATAGCTTCCGCTGCGAACCCCCTGAGCAAACGCAATAGCGCCAAGTAGACCTTTGCAAATTCGAGCAGGCTCTCCACGTTGAGAGCCTGCTTTTTATTCATCACTGGGATGACGATCAAAACTCTGCTCTGGCTGAATCACCCCATCAAAATAACTCTGCACGGTTTGATGAATCAGTTGATAGAGAGGGAAACCGCGTTTGGTACGCAAATAGCCACCACTTATCGCGATTTCTCGCATCTCTTTCGGCATGGCAGGCAAGGGAAATGTGCCGATTTGCGAATCAAACACCTTCATAAAATTGCTGCCATAAAGAATCGCATCTGAGTGTTTTAAGGCGCTGGTCAATACACGGACACTGTGAGTCACTAAAGTAAAATTGGCTTGATAACCCTTAGCCAAGTAGAGCTCTTCAATCGGTACCCGCTTTGAATTAATGCCATCGATAGCCAAACGTACGATAGGCAAAGGATGAATGGCTTGCCAATCACTGGTTTGACTCAAGATGGGGTGATCTTTTCGCGCCACCAAACAGAGTTTTACGTCTTGTAATTTATGGGTATAGACTTCTTGCGGCAAAGGAAACGCCGAGAAATGGATCAGATAGTCAATCTTGCCATTAAGCAATTCGGCTAACGAATCTTCTTGCCAATACACCAGCTTAAACGTGGCCTGAGGCAGTGCCTGGCTGAGGGCAGCGTACAAGCCATCACCATAAAGTTCGAGGAAATAGATGTTCATCGCTAAAGTAATCTCACCGCGAAACGCCTCTGGCTCAAAACTTTGGTAAGACTCGACCACTTTTAGAATGGGGTTAAACATCTCTTCAGCGGCTTCTGCCAGCTTTTCGGCTAATTCAGAAGGCTCAACGCCGTGAGCTTTACGAATAAACAGGCCATCACCAAATGTCTCCCGCAGTTTTGCCATCCCTCGGCTAACGCTGGTTTGCGAAATGCCCAGTTTGTCGGCAGCTGCATGGGTATTGCGCGTCTCAACCACGGCCTGCAAAAGCTTGAGTAAGTTAAGATCTAAATCCTTTATGTCTTTCATGTCACACTCCTGTGTTCATCATCGCCAGCCTTGCTCTGCTGTTCACCGCAAAGCTGGGCAAATCACGGCAAAGATAGGCAAAGACGAGAGAGATGAAATAAGCATATTAACATTAGCTAATAAACTCAAAGGGTTGTTTAGAAAAAACCACCGATCCACTCACCAAACGAACCATTCACATCATCCGAGATAAGGCGAGATAAGGGCAAACAAAAAAGGCCAGCGCATCACTGCACTGGCCTGAAAAGCGTTTCCGCTATATTAAAAAGCGCCTTCATAGGCGAAGAGTGACAGATTGTTACCGTCATCATATTGATAGCGGTAGACCAAAGCACTGTTGCTATTGAGCCTAAATCCAAGGTGGGCGTGAACATCCCAATCTCTTAATTTTTTGTTTGGCCCATTTTTCTCTCTCAATGTCCCAAAGCTGTGATTGTATTCTGGCTTCAAACCAAACCAGATATTGCGCTGGCTATCCACCACCATATCAAGATGTGCTCGCGCGTAGTACAAACTGCCGCTCATCTCTCGATGACGGAACTTATTGAGATCGCCACCCGGATAAAAACTCAAAATAGGACTGATGGGCATCTCATAGTAACTTCCTATTGAGAGTTCTTTTGCTCGGATATCACGGCCATCAAAATCAGAATCATTCAGATAGGCAACCAAGACACCTAATCCATCCCTTCTTTGCGCCTCAAAGCTGAAGTGATGGCGGTCAAAGTGGTGGTTGGTCACATAACCACTCAATAGGCTCCAATCGTGTTGCAGAGGGTGAGCATATTGCAATGCCAAATCAAACTCCCCGTCACCATAACCGAGTTGCATTCCAGTGTAATGCTGGTGTGGATTAACAAATACGCTGGTTGTAGAGCCCATCGCCATTGGAGATATCATCAACCCAGTGAGCAAAAGTTGGATGGTTTTGAGTGTCATATTGCTGTTCTCGTCATGCTGTTTAGAAACTCGCATGTTATGGGCCGTACGCCAAAAGAACGATGAATTACAGTAATTCAATTTTGTCGCCACCACAGCGGATATACTTAGGCTCTTTGTGCAAATTTGAATTTCTCAAATCCCTGTCACCACACATGGTTGTCATGCATAGTTCCTCTCACTTTTGAGCCCCAAGGCTCGCTCTAGCCATGACTGAAAACAATGAGAGGAAATATGGAGTTAACCATTTATTTGAACGATCGGCCTTATCGCGTTTGCGATATGGGTGATGGGGAATGCAAGGTGGTGGTGATTCATGCCTTCCACCTAGAATCGCTCTGCGACTGGTACCACCGAGAGTCACTCTCCAACACGCGCGTGATCATCGTGGATATTTCTCGCAGTTGGGCCAAGTCGTTGGATGAGCTCTCTTCAAACGATCAGGCACTGTTAGCCGCAGATTTGCACCTGCTTGCCGATGTTTACTGGCTCGATCACTTCCACATTGACACTGGCGCGCTGGATGAGCAGTTTACTCACCGCCTCAAGCAGGAATTTTATCCTCGGCAGATTCACTGAGCCATGGCAACGCCTAACGTGAATCTCTCGGTTAGGCGTGCGATTTTTGCGTCACAAATGCCAGCGGGGTCTGCCCCGTTTGCTTTTTGAAAAATGCGATAAACGCACTGTCTGAGGAAAAAGCCAGTTGGTGCGCCACTTCGCTGACGGGTAACGGTGTTGATAATAATTCGATCGCTTTCAACACCCGCCATTGTTGCCGCCATTCTTGGTACGACATGCCTGTATCTTGTTTAAACAAACGGGTAATGGTTTTGCTGCTGGCGCCCACTTGCTTCGCCAACTCGCCACAACTCGGCGCTAAGAAATCACTTCTTGCCAGTTGCTGACTCCATTTCTTCAGCCGGCGATCGGTGGGCAACGGCAGACGATAATCGTGTTGCTGCGCAGCAAAGAACTCTTCCCAAAACAGCGCTAGCGTATGCGTCATCTCTTGTTCATTTTTGTCCCAAGGCCAAAAAGCAATTCGCTCAATCAACGCACGCAGCAGTTCATTGACCTCAATCACCGTTACCTTGTCTGGGCTATTTATCTCAGAGCAATCAAAGTAGAGCGAACGATAGGCCACCACATTGGTCATCACCGCCTGATGTGCCACCCTAGGAGGGATCCACACCGCTTTGGTGGGCGGTAAGATGCAGATTGCCCCTTCTAAGGCAAAGCTCATGCAACCTTTTGGCGCATAAAGCAACTGACCTTTGTGGTGTTGGTGCATGCCAGAGTCGTGCTGTCCAACGTCTGCGGCAATGCCGATCACTCGGCCAGGCAGTCGATCGGCATTGAAGACGGTTAGATGATTAATGATGGCCATATGTCCGAATGTTGATATTTTTTGTTTTAATGTTATTAACTGGAAATTTTAGTCTCTCACTACACTAGGCACCAAGTTATTTTTGAGAGCAACTTATGAAACAACTACCTTCACTTTGGCTCATGGTGTTACTGCTGATGCTGCCGCAGGTTGTCGAAACCATTTATAGCCCAGCGCTCACCGCCATCTCTGCCTCTTTTGCCGTGCCTGAGTACATCGCAGCGCAAACCCTGTCTGTCTATTTTGCAGCTTTTGCCTTTGGCGTGGTGTGTTGGGGCATTTTATGTGATCGATGGGGGCGCCGACTAACCATGCTGCTTGGGCTGATTCTCTACGCTGGCGCATCACTACTGGCTATCGTGACCGACAGTTTTATTATGTTAATGATCGCAAGAATCCTCAGTGCCTTTGGCATTGCGGTTGGATCCATTGTCACCCAAACCATGCTGAGAGACGCTTTTCAAGGCGAAGAGCTTGCCAAAGTTTTCTCTCTGATGGGATTAGGTATCGCGATTAGCCCAGTGTTGGGCATGCTGCTTGGCGGACAACTCGTCTCCTTGGGGGGCTATCGCTCCGTGTTTATCGCCCTGTTTGTCGCAGCGATGGCCGTGGTCACGCTTGCCTTCGCACGACTTCCTGAAACTCAACAAAAGCGAACTTCGACCGCACTGCTGCCACTGGCAACAAAAATGGTCAAAGACGGCGAGATTTGGGCCGCCGCCCTACTGGTTGCACTGTATAACATCGCGTTGTTTGCCTATTACCAACTCGGTGGATTTGTGCTTGTTCAACTGGGCTATAGCGCTCGTGAGTTTGGCTATAGTGGCCTTGCGCTGGGGCTCGCAACGTTCTGTGCCAGCTATATCAATAAACGCTTGCTCGCGAGAAAAGTGTCTCAAACCACATTGTTGCGCCTTGCTGCCACATTGTTCGTGTTTGGTTCACTTGGGGTGTTTCTCTGTTTGAGCTCGATTTGGTTCTTACTGCCGATGATGGGCGTCGTCATGGCCTTTGGCATCGCCATTCCGAATATTCTTAGTGGGGCTTTGCTTCACTACCGAGAGCATGCTGGCAGTGCTGGAGCACTATTTGGGCTGATGTACTATCTGTTGATTGGCTTTGGCCTTGCGCTCGCCGCTCGCGTACAGCACTTAGGAGTCGTATTAGTGGGTTGTAGTTTACTCATACTTTGCGTCATGCATCAGTCTAAACACCGCACTGACAGAGCAGTAACCATGAATAATAATGAGTAAAAACATCAGAAAATAATACTCAAGCTAGCGCAAAGCATGAAAAAATCATCAAAAGCGCTAGCTTTCTTATTGAATAGAAAACTTTCATCTCTTCGATAACATTACAAGATCAAATCGACAAGGATAAAAAAAACATCATCAAGCATGAACTACACACATATCTAACAATTAATATGTCTACAGACAAATAAAAATGAGATAGGTTATGTTCATTCAATCGATACACAACTTTAGAGCCATCGCCATTTTAATGGTGGTTATGGTTCATGTATACGCTTATGGATTAGAAAATACTCCATTTTATACGAGTGTTTTTAAGAACATTCTCAGCGGTTGTACTGCCTTGCTGGTTTTCATATCAGGATATATGTTTCATCATGTATTTTACAAGAACTTTAATTATTCAAAATTCATAAGCTCTAAATTTAGCAAAGTTGTCACACCCTATTTATTTTTGTCCACCATGGCTATATCCATGTTGTATGCAATGAAAGGGGGGTATTTTAGCTCAACCGCAGATTATGGAGATATTGCATTTTTCAACGCAGATGATTCTGATCCCGTCACCATTTTAAAATACTACTTAACAGGCAGAATGATTACGGCTTATTGGTATATTCCTTGCGCTATCTTACTCTTCCTTTGCGCTCCACTACATGTAAAGTTTATTCATGCGGCCAGAAACCACCAGCTCATAACAATCGCTCTATTGTCAATATTATCCATTGTGGTTCATCGCTCCTATGAAAACATTAACCCAATACAGATGTTTATTTACTTCACACCGATATATCTACTGGGTATTTATGTTTCATTACACGGTAATCCGCAAAAAGATCGTTCGAAAACAAAAGCGTTTATGTTTACTCTATTGGCACTATTGATTGCCATTTATCAATCTTACACAGGTCATCAAGGGAACTATACAAAGGAAATATTTGAATTTAATGGTATTGATTTTATGTTTATTCAAAAATTCTTCCTTTGTTTGTCTGTTTATTATATTACCAATATATATGTATTTAACAATCGAATCATGAATACCATTGCTAATACCAGTTTTGCGATATTCTTCATTCATCCGTGGATTATCACCACACTAAAAAGATTGCCTTTCTATGGTGAGCAATCTTTGTATAACCCAATTTACTATTTCATGACCTTTGCGTTAGTGATCACAATTAGCACTTGCTCAGCTGTAATGCTAAAAAAATTGTTAAAGCCAAGAATAAAAACAAAATATATTATTGGTTACTAAAGTTTTATCTTTCGCCATCATTCCATACTCTTCACAGAGATTGATACTCTTCCTCTGTGGAGTGACCTTTTTCCCTCGCTAGCTTAATTATTCCATTCGCGTATACTTCTCTCGTTTACACAAAAACTACAATATCAACACAAAGAAAATACACTTATGTCTGCTGCTAGCTTTTTTCGTCTCGTCTGCCTTGCTGCTATTTGGGGAAGTTCATTCCTATTTATGCGCATCGCAGCTCACAGTTTTGGTCCTGCGTATCTCATTGAGCTTCGTGTGTTGTTTGCTGCCATCAGTTTACTGCTGGTCTCCCTCTACCTGCGCAAACACATCCGTGCGTTGCTCAGTCATCCAAAACACTTTTTTATCATTGGCCTGTTCAATACGGCATTGCCTTTTCTGTGCTTTGCCTACGCAGCGCAAACCTTGAATGCCTCTACGCTAGCGGTACTCAACTCGACCGCGGCAATTTGGGGCACTGTGATTGGTTTTTTCTGGCATAAAACCCCCATTTCCACCAAAGGGGTGATCGGCTTGATGTTAGGGGTGACAGGGGTGGTGGTGCTCGTGGGTTGGGATGCCATCAATCTTGGTCAGCAAGCCGCACTGCCTATCACTGCTGGCGTCATGGCCGCATGTTGCTACGGCATAGCAACAAACTACACCAAAGGAGCGCCACAAGTGCCGGCCTTCGCCAATGCACATGGCAGTATGTGGGCTGCCGTGCTGATTGTGTTGCCTTTGCTGCCTTTTGTTCCGATGAATGCGATGCCAACCTCGATTGAGTGGCTCTCAGTCTTTGCACTTGGCATTTTGTGCACGGGCATTGCTTACTTGATGTATTTCCGTCTGATCAGTGAAATAGGCCCAGCGTCGGCCTTGTCTGTGACTTTTTTGATCCCGGTATTTGGCATCCTCTGGGGATATTTAATCCTCAATGAACCTATTGGTATCAATACCTTAGCTGGCACTATTTTGGTTTTGAGTGGCACCATGATGGTGACGGGCTTTTCGCTACGCTCTGCGCTTTCATCTCCGCAAGCAAAACAATCATAGTTTTGTATGGTTTTGTCATGAATTATTGAAATTAAACAGCGTTCAATTAGGATTAAGGCCCTGTTCCTTGTTCCTTTTTTGAGCTGTTGAAATGAAAAAAACGTTATTGCTATTCCTCCTTCCTTTTGTTCTGACTGCCTGCTCTTCGATGAGCCCTGAAGAATGTCGTAGCGCCAATTGGCAACAAATTGGCTATTTAGATGGGCAAAATGGCGTCAATCCCACGGTGATCAGTGACTATGTAAAAGATTGTCGTGATGCGGGTGTTTACCCAGATCAAGAGATGTGGCAGCGTGGCTTTGAGCAAGGCACCGTACTCTACTGCTCAGCAGATAACGGCTACCGCGTCGGTAAGCAAGGCCGCGAATACTACGGCGTGTGCAACAACGAACGTTTTCTCGAAAACTATCAGAAAGGTTATCAAGATTATCTGGTTCAAAAGCGACTCAATGAGATCAACAAAGAAATCAGCGATATTGATACACAACTGCGAATGCTCAAAAACGATAACGAAAACAAACAGCAGAGAAAAACGCTGGAAAGTCGACGTAAAGAGCTCATTCGCGAACGTACATCACTGATTGTGCCAACGCGTTCTTACAATCTGAAGTTTTCGTTTTGAGCATAACGGGCTCAAGCGCGAAACATTAGGTTGATTGTGCTGCACGAGATGAAAGTTTGATGAATTTTTCAAACTTCTTACATACAGACGTTGCAATGCCTCGTTGAACTGGGCACTCTCAAGCAGAAGCAACCTCTCGTATTCTGGAATAATAAATATGAATATCATCAAACCGTTAACATGCATTTTGGCAATGAGTATCAGCGGCTTGGCAACTGCTGCTGTTACCCTACATGTACCAGATGACGTCACTCTGTTTGTCGCCAACGGGCAAAAAGCCAAGCTCTCTGGCAGCCTATTTGCCTCTTCAAAAACCATTGAATTGCCAAATGGTGAAAACCAAATCGTCTTTCAATACGAACCCTACTTCAGCCAAGGTAATGATCGTATTGGCGTCGAGAGTAACGTGATCATCGCGAAATTTTCAGCCAACGATACCGACCTCAACTTCGAGCTGCCAAAGTATCGTGATCACCGTGTTGCAGAGCAGGAAATCAAACAAATGCAGTGGCAGTTGGTCGATGAACAAGGCGCAGCTGTGACCAAATCTGAAGACAAACTGGTGAAATCCGGCATGCAGATTGGCCGAGACTACGCGCGTGAAGCAGCAGATTACAACCAAACTGGCGGTATCGCGGCAATCGGTACAGCGGTGTCAGTGGCCACAATTAAGACTGAGCCAGTGGCAAACGTCGAAACCAAAGTGAAGGCGGGAGATAACACCGCAGAAGAGATGCTGCACTTCTGGTATGACAAAGCCGATGAGGCCACCAAAGCGCGTTTCAAAGCCTACATCAATCAATAACCCGCAAAATGGCTTAAGCAAGTAGGAGGTGTTCATCACCTCCTCTTCTCACCTAACCTTGCCATCCATGCACAACCACTCTACCCTCTCTCCCGATCTTTTTAGCCCTTCGTTGCTCGCCGTTGATTTCGAACGACCAATACCTAAGCTTCTTCCATCAGCATTGTTTTTATTTGCTCTTTACTGAAAGCTCAGCACCACCACTTCGGTCTTATCCAAACTAAAATAGAAAAAACAACCAAATGAGAGAACGATGTCTGCATTCCCATTAACGGCCATCGCGATGATCGCGTTTGCCGCAAACTCGGTTTTTTGTCGTTTAGCACTGGCAGAACAAAGCATTGATCCGGGTAGCTTTACTTTCATTCGCTTGTTGTCAGGCGCGGTCACTTTACTGGTTATCTTATCGTTTAGCCAAGCTGGTCAAATGCGCCAACTGTTGAGCAAATCAACCTTTTTAAGCCGAACAAGTGTGCTGGCTGGTGTCGCGTTGTTTGGTTACGCCGTTGCCTTTTCCTATGCGTACGTCGGGCTCACTACCGGTACTGGTGCATTGATTCTGTTTGCGGTTGTGCAATTCAGCCTCATCGCCTTCCACCTGTTTTCTGGCCATCGCCCTTCTAAATTGGAATGGGGAGGCGTCGCTCTATCCATCAGTGGGTTTATCGTTTTAATGTCGCCTTCGGCACAAACACCCAATGCGATAGATGCGTTTATGATGGCGATAGCTGGGGTTTGCTGGGCGATTTTTACCTTATTGGGCAAACAGGCACAATCGCCCACACAAGCCATCGCTCAAGGCTTTAGCTTTGCATCCTTACTGGCACTGCTGTGTGGGTTTTGGCTACTAAATGCCTCATCCGTATCCGTCAATGGCATTGTTTGGGCTATGCTTTCTGGTGTGTTGGCGTCTGGGATTGGTTATGTGGTGTGGTACATGGCAGTGAAATCGTTATCGGTGCTGCAAGCGTCCATTGCACAACTCTCTGTCCCTGTGATTGCGATGGCTGCTGGGGTGATTTGGTTAAATGAGCCGCTGACTATCGTGAGCACTGTTGCCAGCGCACTCGTGCTTGGCGGCATTGCACTGATTTTTACCAGTAACGCTCAAAAATAATGTTTCCCCCTGTTTGACGACGGTATTTTTCCAAACCCAAGTTTTGCAGCGCCGCAGAGGTGTCTTTAATCATTTCAGGATTACCACACAACATGGCAAAACTGGTTTTGGCTGACATCTCCATGCCAAGGTGATGGAACAGTATCCCAGAAGAGAGCAATGCCGGAATTCGACCATGTAGCGTGTTCGGTACTTGCTCTCTCGACACGATGGGCACGTAAACTAAACGGCCACCATACAGCTCTTTCAACTGCTCAATCAGATAGCGATAGACAAGATCTTTTTCATATCGTACGCAATGAACCAAGATGATGCGATCACAACGAGGTTGATGGGTAATGTCATCGAGGAGCGAAAGAAAAGGACCAATGCCAGTCCCTGTGGCAAAAAGCCAGAGGTCTTCGGTGGTTTTGGGAATGATGTCGGAAGTGAGATCACCATGAGCGCTTTTGCCCACGTAAATCTCATCCCCAGTTTTGAGCGATTGCAATTTCGGTGTGAGTTTTCCTTGCGGGTGAGAGACGATCAAAAACTCCAACCAATCATTCAGCACCGAAGGGGCATTGACCAGAGAATAGGCACGGCTCACCATTTGGCCTTGCTCATCCAGCAAAGCTAGCTTGGTAAATTGACCCGCTTTAAAATCCAAATGCGTACCAGTAACACGTAGGCTAAAAAGCTCCCCCGTCCAATCGGTGCGCTTTTCTACCACGGCCTTCGCAAAATCTCGATGTTCAGTGATTTTCAGTTCAGCCATATCTACCTCTCACTCTGACACGGTTATGCAAAAAGTAACCGCCACATCTCTTTAAGTAAAGTGGAAACACCACAACAAACAACAATTTTTAATCATTTTATTTACAAAACGTTAAATGCATCATTACACACTCTATTAATAAAATTTAGAATAAAGACTCAAAACAGCTATCAAGGTCACGGAATCACAACGATATGGAATTACTACTGCAAGATTTTCCGGTTGTTACCGAAATCAACGTCGCTTGGGGGGAAATGGATGCCCTACAACACATCAATAACGTGGTGTATTTTCGCTATTTCGAAACAGCACGGATTGAATATTTCAATAAAATCAATCTAATGGATGAAATTAAGCGCAATCAGATTGGTCCGGTACTCAGCGAAACCCAGTGCCGATATCGTATTCCGGTGACGTTTCCGGATACGCTATTGATCGGTTCTCGCGTCAGTGAGGTAGGGGAAGACCGTTTCACCATGGAGTATCAAGTGGTCAGCAAAAAGATGGGTAAAGTCACCACCACAGGCAGTGCAACCGTCGTCATGTTCGATTTTAAAAACCAATGCAAAACACAGCTACCCACCGTGTTGCGCGATGCCATTTTCAGTATCGAAGCTAAAAAGTCATAACGCTTACAATGACTTACAGACAAACCATCAATGGTTTCGCTACACTTCTTTTCAAGCGGTTTGTTACCCAGCCGTTTTGATGACGAAAACGCATTAACGCCCGTTGCCCCAATAGAGTGGCAGCAAACAGAAGCCACGCTTGAACGGCGGGCAATGATGCTCTCTTCTTTTGTATGCCTCTTCTCGATTGGATGAGGCATTTTTTTTATCAATACGCTATAGTCGTACCCCATTATTCGCCGTTCACTTCGATGCATGAAAGCGCTCAACGATCTCAATATTTTTGTGGAAACCGCTCGACAAGGTAGCTTCTCGCAGGCCGCCAATAGTCTTGATCTCACTCCAGCTGCGGTCAGTGCCGCCATCAAAAGACTAGAAGAGCAAGTCGGTTTTCCCTTGTTTGTTCGTTCAACACGAAGCTTGCGCTTAACCAGTGACGGCGCGTTGTTTCTGCAAAAAACCACCGCGGCATTGAGTTTACTCCAAGACGGCCTAGACGAAATCAACAGCGCGCGAGGCGAGTTGGCCGGGCAACTCTACATCACCGCTCCTTCGGATTTTGGTCGCAATATGCTGCTGGAGTGGATTGACGAATTCATCGAACAACACCCTCGAGTGACCATCAAACTCGACCTTTCCGATAGCCTGACCGATATGTACTCCAAACCTGTCGATCTGGCGATTCGCTATGGAGAACCCGCAGACTCCAATCTGGTTGCCATCCCTCTTTGTCGTTCCAATGAGCGCATTTTGTGCGCCTCTCCCGATTATTTAGCCAGTCAGCCCCCCATCTTGCATCCGAGTGATTTACTGCAACACAACTGCCTGTGCTATATGGTGTCTGGGGCGATTTACAACAAATGGACATTGCATTTCGAAGGGCAAAGTGAGCATGTTCTGGTCAGTGGCAATCCAACCACCAATGACAGTGAAGTCGTGCATCGACAGGCATTGAAAGGCAAAGGGGTCGCCAACAAATCGCTGATGGACGTCAGCCAAGATATTTTGGAAGGTAAATTGGTACGCATTTTACCAGAATGGGATGGCGGCTCGGTGCCGATCTACATGATGTGCACGGATCGCCGAGCGCTCACGCCGTTAATGCGGCAGTTTCAGGAATTCGTCCAACAAAAATGCTGCCAGCAGCGCAAGGCAGTACTGGCAGCCATTGAACTCTGCGACTATTCAGGCGACGAAGGTTAATGGGCGAAGGTGCAAGTATTCCAGTAATTCTTCCTCTTCAATACGGTCTTTAAACCGTTGAAAATGCTCACTGGCGATGTGTCTATCTAGGCTCTGCTGTGAGCACCAAATTTCTTGCATTAAAAACAGCCCCTCAATTTGGTTGTCCGCAAACAGCTCATACTGGCAGCAGCCTTGTTCCTGACGCGTGGGTTCCAAGAGCGATTGCAGCAAACCGCGTACCTCGTCAACACGATCCGCATGCGCTTTTATTTCAGCAATTAAATGGATCATCATGCGTTACCCATCGTTAGATTTCGGTAAAAACAGTCTCTGCTGACCAACGTGATTTTGGCAGCTTAGCATTAAAATCGTCTTCGCTATGGTAACCCAGCGGCACAATCACCACGCTGGTAAAGCCCTTCTCACGCAGACCAAACTCCTCATCAAGCACCTTGGCATCGAAGCCTTCAATTGGCACCGCGTCGATCTCCATCGCAGAAGCACCCAATAGCAGCGTCCCCACATTGAGGTAAACTTGCTTTTCCATCCAGTGATGCGCGTCTTTCAAGTCAAAGCGGTGCATGTTGACGAAAAATGAACGACCAGCGTGCATGCCATTTTTTGCTTCGACATCGGCAAAGCGGCCATCTTTGTCTTCGCTTTCCAAAAGGTCGAGTAGGTACGCTTCATCAATCGCCGTTTTGGCGCAGAACACCACAACGTGAGAAGCATCCAAAATCTTGCGCTCATTGAAAGCAAAACCACCTTGTGTTGCTTTGGCGATGCGCGCTTTTCCCTCTTCACTGCTCGCGACAATAAAATGCCAAGGTTGCGAGTTGACACTGGACGCACTCATGCGGATTAACTCTTTCACTGCCGCGACTTTCTCTTCAGGCAATTTGCGCGAAGCATCAAAGGCTTTGGTGGAGTAGCGGGATTGGGCAGCTTGAACAATAGTCATATTTTTCTCCGATAAAATAGCGGTAATAGGTTAAGACTCAATGTTGTTGCGAGTACTGTAAGCGTTTGAAGCACAGTGAAAAACCATCAAGCAGTGAATTCTTTTTCAAATTTTTTTTGAAAATACGTCAAGCCACAGACTCCGTAAGCAAGTCGAAGCTGACACACATCAGGCATCGAGCACGATTAAACTGGGCAGCGATTTCCGTTATACTCCCGCCACTATGACTGTTGTCAGTCAGGACACTCTACAAGGAAAGAAACCATGCCCTCGCTCCCTCATTACGTCCATCAAGGATTAAAATTTGTCCCTCATTTTTTTACCGTTCCGCTTGATTATGATGATCCGTCCAAAGGTACCATTGAGATCTTCGCGCGAGAAGTGAATCAACATGGCGACAATGCAGCAAACAAACCTTGGCTGGTCTATTTTCAGGGCGGTCCTGGTTTTCCTGCGGGGAGGCCGATGGGCAATAGTGGCTGGATAAAACGAGCACTGCAGCAATACCGCGTCTTGTTGCTTGATCAGCGTGGGACAGGAAACAGTAGCGTCATCAGCCACCAGACTCTTGCTCATCTCACGCCTGAGCAGCAATCGGACTACCTCAGCCTGTTTCGCGCCGACAATATCGTGCGTGATGCGGAGTTTATTCGCCTGCAGTTTGGCGTCGATAAATGGGCAATTCTCGGCCAGAGTTTTGGTGGTTTTTGCTCCCTGACCTATCTTTCCCTGTATCCAGATAGCTTGCTGCAAAGTTATATCACTGGTGGTGTGCCTTCTCTCTCTCGTCATCCCGATGAGGTTTATCAGGCGACGTTCAAGCGTACGATGGACAAAAACCAAGCCTTTTTCGCGCAATTTCCCCAAGCTCAAGCACTATGCCAGCGCATTGCAGATCATCTGCTGGAAAACGACGAGTATCTGCCAAACGGACAGCGTTTTACGGTTGAACAGTTTCAACAGCTTGGCATTCATTTCGGCATGAGTGACACCTTCCTTTCAACCTATTACTTGTTGGAAAACGCCTTTATCGAGCTCAATGGTCAAACCGTGCTGCGCTACGAATTTTTGCATCAAATGCTGCAGCAGCAATCTTTCCACACCAACCCGATTTACGCCCTATTACACGAATCCATTTATTGCCAAGGCTTTGCTTCTCAATGGAGTGCACATCGCGTGCGCCAATCACTTGAAGCGTTTAATTATCAAAAAGGCAAAGCGTTTTATTTCACTGGCGAAATGGTGTTTCCTTGGATGTTTGAACAATACGCGACCCTACAGCCTCTCAAACAAGCGGCTGAATTGTTAGCGGCAAAAGTGGATTGGACGCCACTCTATGACGCAGAGCAACTGGCGCAAAACCGCGTCCCTGTGAGTTGTGCGGTCTACGCGGACGATATGTTTGTTGAAATGGATTTTAGCCGTGAAACCTTGGCCTTAATACCGAACGCCAAAGCCTGGATCACCAATGAGTATGAACACAACGGCCTGCGTGCGGATGGAGAACGTATTCTTGATGTGCTGATCGCCATGGGTGAACAAACCTTGGCGAATCAGCATTGATTGTAAACAGCGTTTTGACTTGTACTATGCTAGAATGCAGCCCTTTGCATTCTAGCTACCTTTATTCGTTTGAGATTAACTATGTCCTTTACTCAACTCGGCTTGTGTGCGTCGCTCACTGACGCCATTGATACACTTGGCTACCCAAAACCCACTCGCATTCAAACCCAAGCCATTCCTGTCATTCTAGAAGGCCGAGATTTGATTGCGGCGGCGCAAACGGGGACAGGTAAAACCGCCAGTTTTGTTCTGCCAATGCTTGAGAAATTGCGTCATGGTCAAACACAAAAGAAAAAGCGTATCCGCGCCCTTATTTTGGTTCCAACACGCGAACTGGCGATCCAAGTCGACGAAAAAATCAAACAGTATGGGCAAAACCTAGCGCTTCGCTCATTGGCCATGTTCGGTGGCGTTGACGAAAAAGCGCAAAAACAAGCCTTAATTGAAGGTTTAGATATTCTTGTCGCCACGCCAGGACGACTGCTGGATATGTACGGTCAACGCGCCGTCTATTTCGAAGAAATCGAGATGTTAGTGCTTGATGAAGCCGATCGCATGCTCGACATGGGCTTTATTGATGACATCAATAAGATCCTCGATCGTTTGCCTGAAAACATTCAGCATTTGCTGTTCTCTGCCACCCTCTCGAATAAAGTGCGTGATCTGGCCAAAAGCGCCATTCACAATCCGTTCGAGATCAGCATTGCCGCGAAGCAAGCGTCTAAATCTAACATAGAGCAATGGATCATCACCGTAGACAAAGACCAAAAATCGGCCTTGCTCAGTCACTTGATCAAAGAAAATCAGTGGGATCAAACCTTGATTTTTATTGAGACCAAACATGGTGCCGCCAAGCTGGTCTCTCAGTTGGAAAAACGAGGCATCGTGGCCGAAGCCTTTCACAGTGGCCGCAGCCAAGCGGTGCGAGAGCAACTGCTGGAAGATTTTAAAGCGGGAAAAATCAAATACTTGGTGTCAACGGGCGTGGCTGCTCGTGGTATCGATATTGAAGCACTACCACGCGTGGTGAACTACGACTTGCCTTTCCCTGCCGATGAATATGTCCACCGAATTGGCCGTACGGGTCGTGCCAATGCCAAGGGTGAAGCGATTTCATTGGTTTCAAAGGATAACTTCAAAAACCTATGCATGATTGAGAGTCGTCTCGGACACCTGCTTGAGCGCCGAGAAGTGGAAGGATTTACCCCGAAGAAAGCCGTGCCAATTTCAATTTTGAATTATGTGCCAAAACACAAAAGAAATAACCAGCCTGAATAATTTAAATGTAAAAAAGCCAGCGAAAGCTGGCTTTTTTATTGTTAAATTACATATTAATATGATGACGTTCTAATTCGTAAACCCCTTCAAAAGAGGTCAATTTAATTTCTATATTGGCACCAAAATACTGAAGCTTAATTAAGGGTTCTTCTTCTTTCGTTACTTTTTTTCCAAGAGTTTCTAGCACTTCAGCCATAAAGTCTTTAACAGGCTGTTCAGCCTGAGAAAGATATTGTTCCAAATCTTCGTTTTTCATTGTAGCACCTAACCCAAACTTCTCATTCTTATCATCATTTATATTGTGTACTTCTTTAATAAAAGGAGAACACTATGGATATCCATAAAATAGTCCTGAACGGCAATCACTATCGCTACGCGGCCTATCGCCATCAAGAAAGTGACCAATTTGCCGTATTCTTGCTTGGCGCTTTGCAAGACATTGAAAGCGTGCAGCAATTTTCCCTTGCGTTTGCTAGCCACTTAAATGTTTTCACCATTGAAGTCCCAGGAACCGGTCGTACCGCTCCGCTGGATTCCACTATATCGATTCGCCAGCAAGCCTTGATGCTCAAAGAGTTACTCGACCATCTTGGCGTGAATCGAGCCCATGTCATGGGCTTTTCGTATGCCACCGCTGTGGCTGTGGAGCTTGTCGATATCTGGCCAAATGTGCTGAGCCTTTCTATCTGTGGCGGTGTCCCCGGCATCCCCTCTTCAGGGCGTCTCGCCACCAAACAGATGATCGCCGCCGCGATGCACAGCCCGAACCATTTTGCGCAGAGTTTTACGCACTCTCTGACCATTCAACATCCGGATATTCCACGTAACAAGGCGATTATTCGCGCCACCGAACGAGAAATATCTAAAATGCACCAAGAACGCATTGACGTATTTTTTGAAAACTCCGTCAGGCTATTAGTTCATACCCCAACTAATGTTAAAAACATCAATATTCCCTGCACGATTTGCGTGGGTGAATATGATCCCTACGTTACTAAAGAGGTCGCCTATGAATTTGCATCCGTACTTAAAAATAGCCATTTTGTGGTGATCAAAAATGCGGACCATCTTGTTCACTTACAACACCCAGAAACGGTCGCAGCTATTATGATCGCACAAGCCGCTTCGGCAATTTCCTTAAAGAGAACTCTGGCCAATTTAATCTAATTACAGTGGCTATTTTCAATTCTCAGTGATTTATAATCAACTCAAGTCACTGTGTAATTTGAGTTGGTTATTTTCACTCAGTCGATACAGATCACAGTTCTATGTGTACACTTTTGATAAATGACTCAATATTTCGATAGCGCTCTTTTTCTTGGCTCCACGCAGCTTGCTCATGGCCTCGACAATCAGCATATCGCGAACGTGCTGCACTTGGCGCAGTTGATGGAACTCTGGGAACTGACGCATCTCGCTAGTAAAGTTAACGTGTGAGCTTAAGTGGAAACCGAGCTTAACTCGAAAGCCGATAGCAACGGGAAAATCACGAATTTTGTTTACATCTTCTAGGATATGATACTGATATTCCGACAACCCAAGCACTCGAGAAATGGTTTCGACCGGAATATTGTACTCCTCTCGAAAACGTTTTACGGTGATGGCAACCGAGCGGTAGTAATCAATGGCAAAGGCGTGAATATCTAAGACAGGCGGGGGTAATAAGTCATTATAGTTGGCCAATAACGAGCATTGGGATTCCAGATCCGCTTTAAAGGCGAGAAACTCTTGCCGTGTGGCTTCGTCCATTAAATTCGCCACCAACTCTAAATAGAGATTGAACTGATCACTGGGCAAACGGCCGATACACAGCAACGCTTCGATGGCTTTGTCATCCATGCCACGATACTGTTCTTTCATTTTCAGGCCATAATAAAACGTCGTCATGGGGACCATCATCACCCACGTCAGTGCCGCGACGACGTGAATGGGTCGCATTGATGGGTAACTTTGCTGCATGTAGCGCTTGAGCGTAGAGCCATTGATACCAGAAAAGCGACTTTCCAGTTGTTCAAATGAGACCCCTTGAGCACGCCTAACATAGGACATCGATACGGCCATGTCGGTATCGATGCTTTTTAGTAGCATGTCCATTTTTTCGATTTCTTGATCAGAAACCGCTACGTTGACCCGCTCAGCTCCGTTTTTCATCGCTCTGTCTACAACTCATCCAACAGTCATTCACCTGACACTGTTTCTTATTGGTTTGGCCAGAGGAAGAAACAGAACAAAAGCTCTAATATCAATACGATACAACCGAATCTCGTTTAAAACGATGTTGAGCAGTTGTAACAATTTATGAATTTAGATTTGGTGAGAGACCATATCAAATGTCTGGATTATGATCCAGTCTCTGCTGTTTTCTTCACCAACAATTTGATTTTCATCTTATTATTGAACGCCATACCAAATATTTAGGCATTAAAAATCAAAGCTTTATTCCAAAAACACATAGAGTATACCAATTGGTAACTGGCGTTATCGCGGCCATAGACTGGCCACGAATCTGAACTGTATGGAAAGATAAATATACGTTTTTACTCAATAAATATTACGGATTCCTCAAAGGTAGCAATGACGAGACAGTTTGACTTTTCGTTGTTTCAAACACCGCTCACGTTAGCTCTATACTCTAACCTGACCTTGCTGGACCATCGGTTAAAGCCACTGCCTGCCTCCATGGCTAGATACGTCTGATCGTTCTCAGTAGAGCTCTTCACTGGCTCGGTCAAACAGCTGGGCTATCGTTGGTGCTTGGCTCCAACACCATTGCTCGGGCAGACATATCGCTTGATGATGTTGCGTGTAATCGCTGGCCATCTCACTATCCGAGTTGGCACTCATCCGCGCCAGCTCATCCAACAACTGCCATTCGCTTTCCGACGCAATAGGATGCATCGGTTGTTCTATCATCCCCCAACCGCAGTCCCAAGCCAGTAGTTCCATTGATGTCAGCGCAAATAAATCGCGCACCAGGTTGGCTTTCAGATAGGGCGTGCCACGAAGCTGCATAATGCCACATCGCTTTGCTACCACTTTGCCTTCTCGAACGGCCAGCCACATCTCACCAGCCGTCAGGAAAATGCCATCGGGTAGATCAAGTGGGTCAAAGTCGAACTTCAAGACTTGCTGGTGAATGTCATCTAGCTGTGGGTCAACCTTAATCCATCGTTGCTGCTGGGTATGCCAATACTCGCAAATCCAATGATCTTCCCATTTTCCTCGGCGTAGATAGCAAGCAAAACCGCATCTCAACCGCGCAGGAATACCATGATGACGCAGCAAACTGCACAGTAGCAGTGAGAAATCCCGGCAGATACCAATCACTCGTTTGGCTTGCGGTTTATCACCTAATACCCATCCTTCAGTACGCTTGGCTAACTCTGCCAAGATCTCTTGCGCCGTTCTCAGTTGCATCTCACTAAACCGCTCGCTGAATGGCTTGGAGACGCCATATTTTTCAAGCCAGTAGGCATGAATCAGGTTATGCTGAACCAAACGAACCATTGCGGCAATATCGTCTGGTATCGGATGTTCTGTATTGAGAAATTGGCCGGGGTGGGTAAAAAAGCTTTGTTGCGTGTATTTCGCCAACTGTGTTTCCATAACGTCCCTGTTACGTTTTTCTTTTAGTATATGGGACTTGTTGCGCTAACACGTGACGGTTCTTGCGGTCTCCCTCGCAGCAAAAATACCAACTATTTACAGTTCGCTTTTTAAACAGAAATTATTAAGGAGAGAGTCATGTACAGTGAGGTTCTGACATTTTGGTTTGAACAGCTACAACCGAAAGATTGGTTTTCTGGCGGTGACGATACCGATCGCATGATCACTGATAAGTTTCGCTCGCTGTTAATGCAAGCGGCACAGTGTGAATTGGTAGAATGGCGGCAACATCCTCAAGGACGGTTGGCAGAGATCATCGTGCTCGATCAATTTTCTCGAAATGTTTTCCGTGGCACGCCACAAGCCTTCGCTCAAGATCCGCTGGCGCTGGCTCTCGCTCAGGAAGCCGTAGCCCTCGGAGCCGATGGCGAACTGTCACTCCAAGAGAAAAGCTTTCTCTACATGCCATACATGCACAGTGAATCGCCGTTCATCCATCAAGAAGCGGTGCGCTTATTTGCACAACCTGGGCTGGAGCACAACTACGATTTCGAGCTGCGCCACAAAGCCATTATCGATCAGTTTGGCCGCTACCCTCACCGCAATGCCATTTTAGGCCGCGAGAGCACTCCGGAAGAGGTGGAATTTCTCAAACAGCCGGGTTCAGGATTCTAGCAACCGTATCTAACTAAGAACGGTAACGAAAACAGAGGCACACGACGGTGCCTCCTCTCATATCGGTATCTCTAACGTCAGATCAATATTGTAGCTTTAACGTCACACCGTTGTAGTTGCTGTAGCCTTTTATCATCACGTGATAAGTGGTCCCCGGCGCCGCACTGACGGAACAACTTTCGTTGTTGCCGTAACGATAAGGGCGGCAATCCCAAGAACTTGTGGTCGGTTTGCTGCCCGCTTTGAGATACAAATCGGCATCGCCACTGCCGCCAGAAATGGACACGATTGCCGTCGCATTACGATCGACCGTAAAGGTATAGAAGACTTCCGAACCTTTATTGCCCGTTAAGTTGCTCACTGGCGTGTTGTTTTTCAACACATTACCACTTGGCGGTGTGACACCACAGCTGGCATTCACGCCCACTTGGTTAAACGCCTCGGCAACATCATTGCTGTTATAACCCATGTCTTGAGCCGCTTTGACCACGCCGCAGGCTCCCGCATCAAACGTACTGTTTGCCGTCCAATACAGTTGGTTGGCTAAGGTAAAAATCTCAAAACCCTTACGCACATTCCAACCAGTTTTATTGGCTAACAGATAAAACGCGCGGTTGTACACGCCACTGGAGTGATGCACATTGAGGCCATCATAGTATTGAGACGCGTGATCGATGGAGCGGCCATCTTTTGAGGGTTGGTCGAAGTAGCGTAAACCGCCATTCGACTTGAAGATGTCTGCGCCAACGATCCAGTCAACACTGCCTTTCATGTAAAACTCTGCCGCTTCACCCGCAATATCAGAGAAGGCTTCATTCATGCCTCCCGACATATTGCTGTATATCAGACCTGAGTTTTGCTCAGTAAAGCCATGGCTTACTTCATGGGCACTGACGTTAATATCCACCAACGGATAGAAGGTAGACGCACCATCGCCAAACGTCATCGCAGAGCCATCCCAAAACGCATTTTCATAATTGCTGCTGTAGTGGACACGCATCGTCAGCTTGAACGTCAATGGTGCGGTGTTCATCCAATCTTTGTACATGTCGTACACCACTTTGCCGAAGTAGTGTGCATCGTTCAGAGGCGAATACGCGCCGTTGACCGCTTTGTGATCGTTATAATTGCTGGCTCCTGGACAACTGTAACTGTACGCTGTTGAGCCCGAAGTTCGGTTTTGTAAATCGACCGTTTTCACCACGCTGTTTTCCATCGTACAAGTCGTTCCGACTTTATCGATGACAAAGCTTGGGTAATCAGTACCAAACTCATAACGGCCCGTTTTACTGTTGCCTCCAGGTCCAGTACCGCCTGCTTGCGCATGATTTAAGCCATCCCACACCTGCAATATCTCGCCACTGTTGGCGTCTATGAACATAAAGGGGCGAGAAGGCTCTTCTTCCGCGACAAAGAAACTCACCAAATAGACCAATTGAGCTTTGTTGTTTGCGTCTAAACGCACCATCAGTTGTGCGGTTTCGTTCTCGGTGTTGAGCGCTTTAGCATTGGCATGCTGCGCTTGGTGGCGCAGCTTCCCGAGGGCGATGGCTTGTTGCTGATCAAGATTAACCGACACAGAAGGCAGATCGGCTGCCAAACCTTGTGCCATGGTGCCATGCACATTGCTCAACCCTGAGCGTCCTTCTGTCGCGACAACGGCGGTATCAAACACAGGCAGGCCCAAATAGGTTTGCTGATATCGAACTTTGGTTTTGCCATTCGGCAGTTGAATCGTTTTAACCGCCTCGAAGCCATTTTCGACTGGCGCGAGACTACGAGCTTGAACGGATAAAGCCTGTTCCAATACGGCACTATCGGAGACGGACACCATTTCTGCAGCGGTGACTGGAAGAGAACACATGACTGCGGCAATCATAAGACCGAGACGATGACGTTGGTTGTGTTTCATTATCGATTTCCTGTTGATGTTGTATTTTATCTCTTCGGGTTCCTCCCGAAGGCTCGCAGACACTGCGAGCTCAACAACCATGGTTCAGAAAATAACCACCAGCCAACTTCACCAAAAAAATGTTTTTACGCCCTGTATAGAAACTCTGACGCAATGTTATACAAAGAATCCATCTCACTGCGATTTCGTTTCAAATTTAATTTTATAAATCATAGCGATAAACACTAGTAATAAAATTGTGCTTTTTCTTTTTTACGCAGATTTATCAATAAGATAAATGGGACAGTCATCTCAGAAATAAAGTTACAAATTTGATTTATTAATGTTACATGCATGTAGGAAATAACTATGAAAATCGCCATTCTCGACGACTACCAAGATCAAGTTCGTCAGCTTGAGTGCTTTGCCGCACTCGCTCCCTTTGAGGTAACCGTGTTTCACCACACTGAAACTGATGAGGCCATCCTCGCCAGCGCGCTAACTGAATTTGATGCCTTGGTGTTGATCCGTGAGCGCACAGCCATCACCGCTTCCCTCTTAGCGAAGCTGCCAAACTTAAAACTCATTAGCCAAACAGGGAAAATCAGTAATCATTTGGATCTTCACGCGTGCAATCATGCCAACGTTGCGGTGGCAGAAGGCGTGGGCTCGCCAATTGCTCCGTCAGAGCTTTGCTGGGCACTGATCATGGCTGCAAGCCGAGAGATAGTCAGCTACGCGCAGCAGTTGCAGCAAGGTGAATGGCAACAAAATCAAACGCACCGTTTAGGTCGAACGCTGCATGGTCAAACCATCGGCATTTGGGGATATGGCAAAATCGGCCAACGTATCGCGGGCTATGCCAAAGCCTTTGGTCTTCAAGTGATGGTTTGGGGCAGTGAGTCCTCACGTCGCCAAGCGCAAGAGGATGGCTTTCTCGCCGCTGACAGCAAAGAAGCGTTTTTCCAACAGTGTGATATTGTCTCTCTGCATTTGCGGCTCAACGCGGCAACACACGCCATTGTCAAAGCTTCCGATTTGGCCGCGATGAAACCGGGCAGTTTGTTTGTTAACATCAGCCGAGCCGAGTTAGTGGAAGCGGGTGCTCTGTTTCAAGAGATGCAGCTCCGCTCAGACAAGTTCGCGGCCATCGACGTCTATCATCATGAACCCGCGACAATGGCGCAAGAACCGATTCTGACCTTGCCCAACGTATTGTGCACGCCGCACATCGGCTACGTAGAACAAAACAGTTATGAACTATACTTCCGCTATGCGTTCGACAATATTGTGGCGTTTGCTCATGGCCAAGCGCAAAATATCGTCAATCCAGAAGTGTTGTCCCGCACGGAGTGACGTTACCACTAACGTCTGTTGGCCATGTGTAAGGTCTGTTGGCCATATGGCAGACAGAGCTCGATCACCTGCAAGCACAGACCAACCCTTTAGAGGAAACTCAATGATCAGTTGCAATCAATATGACTATTTGGAAATCGCTTGTCTCTACCGTATCGGGGTTTGCCTCACGTTAAAAGACGGCAGCGAGATCTCTGGCGTGCCAGTCAACACTGGTTTTAATGAACATAAGCAGGAGTGCTTGGAAGTCGAGACGGGAGGAGATGCACTGTGGGTACCGACCGACATGATTTTAACCATGCAAGCGCTAACAGAAAATCCTCATTTTACTAAGATTGAGTTTGAGCAATAGCGGTCATTGATGTCACTTTGAAATTCGCCCTCTTACGCACGAGGAGCAACAAAACTTTTTTCTAGACCCGCCCATAGAAAAACAAAAAAACAAAGGGGTTAGAGTCGCTTCTAGACCCCTTATTTTGGCGATTTAAGCCACTTGTAAGTCTTTGTTTTTAAACAAGCTATTTTTGTGGATTTTCAATAACTTAAGATGATAGCCTTGGCTCAACTAAGGAGTTGATATGAAGTACCAAGGGCAACACTTCCATCGCGAAGATTTCTCAAACCAAGATTTGCAGCAAGCCATTTTTGACCACTGCCATTTCATTGAGTGCAACTTTGATCGAGCCGATCTCACCGACAGCCAGTTTATCCATTGTCGTTTTATCGAAGCGTCATCCATAGAAGGATGCAGTTTCCGCTACACCAAACTGCGAGAGGCCAGTTTTAAGCACTGTATGATGGCAATGGCTCAATTTACTGGCGCAGACTGTTTCGGCATTGAGTTTCGCGAATGCGATTTAAAGGGCTCCAATTTCAGCCAAGCCAACTTCTCGAATCGCATTAGTCATAAAGCCTATTTTTGCTCCGCCTACATCACTGGCTGCAACTTGAATTACAGTAATTTTGAACGCGCCATGTTAGAAAAGTGTGATCTGTTTGAAAATCGCTGGCGAGGCGCCAATCTTTCGGGTGCCAGTCTCAAAGGCTCTGATTTATCACGAGGCGAATTTTCCCCAGAGCAATGGGGCAGCTTCATTGTTGAAGAGTGTGACTTAACCCATATCGAACTCGATGGGCTGGATGTTCGCCGCGTGTCACTGCACGGTGCGAAGATATGTGACTGGCAACAAGCTCAGCTGTTGGAGTCGTTTGGCCTGATTGTGGTACCTGGCTGATTATCCCTTGACAATGAAGGAGCAACCGATGATACAAAATCTCTTCGACAACTTACCGAGCTCGTTAGACCAAGAACAATTTGATGACATACTCAAGCTGGATAATGTGCGTATTGAACGCATTGTGTCCCACGGACATCATTCCCCAGAAACCGGCTGGTATGATCAAGAGGAACATGAATGGGTCGTGATTTTACAAGGTGAAGGGGAGATTGAGTTCGAAGCTGGGAATATCGTGCACTTAACCAAAGGGGAGCATCTTTTTATTCCGGCCCATCAAAAACACAAAGTTCGCTGGACAACGCCCAGCGAACAAACCATTTGGTTGGCGGTGTTTTTTTCATAAACGGGCTTTCTTATAAACGGGCTTTCTTATAAACGGGCTTTCTCATAAACAGAATGCCTCCACGAACAGCCCCCTTTTGCCAGCTCGGTTCACTCGCCGCACCACTGGCAAAAGGGGGATTCGGTTAGGTACGAATATGTTTAATAACACCGTTGAGATCGTCAACGTTACGTTGCAGATCGA
This sequence comes from Vibrio vulnificus CMCP6, assembly GCF_000039765.1. Taxonomy (NCBI): domain Bacteria; kingdom Pseudomonadati; phylum Pseudomonadota; class Gammaproteobacteria; order Vibrionales; family Vibrionaceae; genus Vibrio; species Vibrio vulnificus. The sequence goes on from NC_004460.2 coordinate 1,051,990, forward strand.
CGACAATTGGACCAAGTTGATTGATCGCCTCGTTCATTTCTGAAGAGAGGTTTTTGATATTGGCCAAGTTACTGGAGATTTCATCACTGACCGCCAATTGCTCTTCGGTTGCTGCGGCAATCGACGTGTTCAGTTTATGAATTTCAACCGCAGAACCTTGAATGGTGCCTAAGGCCTCGTTAGCAACCCCCATATTGGATCGCGTTGATTGCATCTTATCGGCACTGCTTTGAATGGTCGACGTTGACTGTTTCGCTTTCTCTTGCAATGTCATGATGATGCTTTCAATCTCACCGGTGGAATCTTGAGTACGTTGTGCCAATGAACGCACTTCATCTGCCACCACCGCAAAACCACGGCCTTGTTCCCCTGCCCGCGCCGCTTCTATCGCCGCATTCAGTGCCAGTAAGTTGGTTTGTTCGGCAATCGCTTTGATCACATCCAACACATTACCGACGTTATTGGACTCTTCCGCCAATTGCTGGATGATCTGCGAGGTGTTGGTGAACTCCCCTTCAAGCACCGAGAATTCTCGCGTGGTTTTATCAAAGACCGACTTACTGGTGGAAGCCTCTTTTTCTGCACTGCCCGCATACTGCTCAGCCATGTTGGTGCTTTGTGCCACATTCGAAAGTGCCGCTGTCATCTCTTCCATCGCGGTAGCCGCCATCTCCATCTCTTGGTTCTGCTGACCCGCCATAGAAATGTTTCTATGCGTAATGCTTTGAATCGCTTCAGAAATGTTGGAAATGGTGTCGTTCACCTGATTGATCTTATTGATGGTTTTCGCATAGCTGATCAACACTTTGTTAATGGTGGTGCCGATAACGCCAAGCTCGTTATTGCTCTTGTCATCCACACGTAAAGTTAGATCCGAATTGACGTCGACTTCTTTTAAAATATTGGCCATTTGGTCGATGGGTTTTACCACTTTGCGGTTAACCAACACATAACCGATGATCGCAATGACAAACACCACAATCAGCGATACATTGCCGATCATCACGGTCGTCGTGACATCATGCGCTGCTGCATCAAATTGACGATTGGTTCGCGCTTCTAGCTCTTTAAAGAACTCATCAATCGGCGCCATGATTTTGGCTTTTTCTTGGTGATATTCTTTACTGTGTAAGAGTTTCGCCGCCATTGCCATATCTGGCTCTGCTCGACGAGTGTAGTTGCCAGAACTATCCGGATAGAGCCCCTTCACCGCATTCATCGCTTTGACTTCCATATTCACCAAAGCATCGGAATTTTGTTGGGCTTGTTTAAGAAGTTGAAACTCAGATTGGGTGAAGCCCAGATTTTCCATCATTTTTTGTAGTGAGATTCTTGCACCATCGGCTTTGGGTTTTTGCCCATAGTTCAACACCAAATCCCAGTAGATGGTGTGATAGTTTTGCGGTCTCGGTTTGTCACCATTTCGAATGGCAAGGATGTCCATGTACATTTTTTCGTAGGTTTCATCACCTGTCAGCACATAAGTACGCCCTAAACGTGTCAAATCGTCAGAGCTTTGGCGTAGCTCATCTGCCGCTTGATACGATTGATAACGGACCTGCGACATCTGATTCACTTTTTGCAGTAATCCGTTGAGCTGCAACACCGTTACCACACTGATTACGATGCCAAGGCCAATGACCCCAAACACCAGTTTCATCGTGCTATTGATATTCATACTGTTCATTCCTTGTTAATTTAACTTTGCCAACTACGTTGTTGTTATAGGGAATTGGGGAACAGCATCCCTCCAGTTATCATTAACGCTTCGCTCTTCGTCGTTGCGCTTTTTCTCCGTTTACTCAGGTTTTGGAAATGCCGCCAGCATCTCTTTAGCCTGCTCAAACTCAAAACTTTCAATGGCATTGATAAGCTGCTGCTTTTGCTCATCCGTCCACACATCGCAATCTTTGGCTTGCTTAATCACATCCACCGCCGCCACATCGTATTGCTCGACAAGCTCGACCAGCCGTTTGTAGAGCTCTGCCGCTTCTTCGCATTCTTGCTCACTCACATTGACATGCCGTTTTTGCCATTCCGATAATTGTGCGTGCAGCTTATCGAGCGCGACACCCGCTAATTCCAACTCACCGATCACGGTTTTACTGCGATGATCGATGCTCTTCTCCATTTTTATTGCCAGCTGAGCAAGAGGAGTGACGCCAAGATTGGCTGCAGCGCCTTTGAGGGTATGAGCCATACGCGCCGCCATATCCCAATCTTCTTTTTCCACTACCTCTTTAAACATAGGCAACTCTTCCAATTGCATCTCTAAAAAACGACTTAAAATCGACAAATAACTTTCCTTATTCCCGCCAGTGTTAAAAATCGCTTCTTTTAGATTAATACCGGATAAAGTGGGCAAATCGTCTTCATCGGCAGAGGCTGTCCGATCCGGGGTACTCTGTGAACTCGAGGTCGAATGTGATGACGAGGTGTGACTCGCTGCGTTGCTTGCCGACAAGTACTGAGAAAGCACTTGGTAAAGATTATGCACATTGATGGGTTTTGCGACGTGGTCATTCATGCCCGCTTCATGGCATCGTTCTACATCGCTTTGCATCGCGTTGGCCGTCATGGCGACGATCGGCAATGTTGCCCACTCAGCTCGCTCGCGGATCGCTTTGGTGGCGGTAATGCCATCCATCACCGGCATTTGCATGTCCATCAAAACCAGATCGATCGGATGATGCTCGAGTGCTTCTATGGCTAACTTGCCGTTATCTGCGGTGATAATGTTGAGATTTGTACCATTAAGAAGACCAATCGCCACTTCTTGGTTCACTTCATTATCTTCCACCAGTAACAAGGTTTGTCCATCAAACACCGGTTTCTCAAACGTCACGGTTGTGCTGCTTCGCGTCACGTGTTCAATGCCATAGCTGTCCATAATGGCATCTAGCAAATTGGACGGATTCACTGGTTTGACGATTAAAGAATCCACCAGCTTACTGCTGTTTTCATCCATGGAAATTTCGCGTCCATAGGCGGTCACCAAGAAGTTTTTCGTTTCTGCAAGCAATCGCTCTTGATGGGCTGTTTGCAACAGCTCTAACCCGTTCATGCCCGGCATGTTCCAGTCAACAAACACCATATCAAAGGCGCCTTGGCGGAGCTCGTCTAAGGCTTCGAAGCCATTGCTCACCGCTTTGGCATCAAATTGCATCGCGCTCAGTAGCGTCATTAAAATGTTTCGTGCGGAATCGTTATCATCGACAATCAAGGCGCGTTTGCCTGCCAAACCACTAATTGGTTTCGCTATGTCGCGCATTTTCGCCTCTTGCAAGCCGCAGTGAATGGTAAAGGTAAACGTCGACCCCATACCGACGGCGCTGCTGACCGACAATTGCCCGCCCATCAGTTCCACCAACTGCTTACTGATGCTAAGCCCTAATCCTGTGCCGCCAAACTCGCGAGTAATGCTGGTGTCCGCTTGTGAGAAAGCGTTAAAGAGATCGGCTATTTTCTCTTTATCGATACCGATGCCGGTGTCTTTCACCGAGAAGCGGAGCGTCACATCATCACTGGATTGCGACTCCGGCATGACCGACACCAAGATCTCGCCTTTTTCGGTAAATTTCACCGCATTTCCGCACAAATTCACCAACACTTGGCCAAGACGAAGGGGATCACCCACCAAGCCAACTGGCACTCTTGGATCGATATCCAACAAGAACTCAATGCCTTTTTCCTGTGCTTTAAACGAGATCACGTTGGTCAAATTTTCAAACACTTCATCCAAGCTGAAATCAATCGACTCGACACTCAGTTTGCCCGCTTCAATTTTGGAGAAATCGAGAATGTCATTGATGATGCCCAGTAAGTTCTTCGCGGACTCATTAATGCGTGTGAGGTACTTGCGTTGGGAAGGGTCCAGTTCGGTATTGAGCGCAAGATGCGCCATGCCTAAGATGGCATTCATCGGGGTGCGGATTTCATGACTCATATTGGCGAGGAAATCCCCTTTCGCTCGACTCATCGCATCGGCGGTGTCTTTCGCATCTCGCAGCTCTGACTCCATCTGCTTGCGCTCGGTGAGATCCAACAAGATCCCCACGATCCCAGAAACACGACCTTGGCTATTATTGAACGACGCTTCGCAGACCAACATATCGCGGCATCCACCTTGGCTATCGAGCAGCGACAGCTCATAGTTCTTACTGCACTGCTCTTGGCTAAGCTCTTGATGTACCTGGGTAAAATGATGCGAAGCGTCTTGCTGGCTGAACACTTCTATCGGGGTGCGTCCGACAATTTCGTGCATCGCCAAGCCCGTCAACTCACTGAATTTGGCATTGACGGTTAAATACTTGCCTTGCGCTGAGAGGCAGTACATCGGATTGGGGGTCGCGTTGAGGATTTCTTGATTGAGCTGCGACTGTTCCAGTACTTTCTGCTCCGCTTTTCTTTGCAGCTCCACATTCTGGCTCAGTTGAATACTCACAGAAAGATCATCCAGCATCTGTGATAGCCATTGATACTGTAACGGGGTAAGCGTATCGACCGTACCGAGTTCCAATAGCGCCACCGGCTGTTTGTTCACGCACAATGGGAAATAGTAAATTTCATTCAGTTCCAGCACGCCTCCGTTGACGTGCGTGGTGTATTTTCCCTGCAACGATTTCATGCTGTAGGGTTTATCGGACAGCAACACGCTGAGCTGCGTTGAGCTCTGATCGCTGATTTCACGGCTGATGGTATCGTCATAACCCGCCCCGGCAATACGAATCAGTTTGTCATCGCGGTAGATCGCAATACTGACTTGCTGCACAGGAAATTGATGAAGCAGAAACTGCGTGACTTCATGGCACAAAGACTGCGTCGATTGGCTGGTTCGCAGCACGATGTTGAAATCTTTCACTAAGGTGTTTTGGCTCAGCTGCTCGGAAATATGGTGGAAGACCACATTCAAACTGTCGATGAATTTTTGCAGCTCGGCATACGCGGTTTGCGTAATCGTAAAAGCGTAATCTTGCGCTTTTACTTGATTCACCACCGTACGTAGTAGCTTACTCAATGGGCTGATGTACAAACGCCACAACAGCGTGAACGAAACAACGATCGATGCAAGTAAAATGGCCACCAACACTCGGTATACATACTGGTATTGCAGCTCCTGAGTGTCGGTTTGCTCTATGTTGCCTTCAATACGGTGAACGATCGCTTGATGCGCCGAGCCGATCGCTTTCATGATCTTGGCTTTTTCTTCAAAGTAGACTTTGCCGTACAGCAACGATTGCGCATAAGGCAGATCCGGTTTGCCCGTATAAAACTCCTTACCATCAGGCTCCAACTTAAATCCCTTTACGGCTAAAAATGCTTCACGCTCCAGATTCACCAAGTTATCCGACAGCATTAAGGCGCTTTTCAGCTCAAGAAACTCGGTGGCGCTGATGCCAGAATCACGTAGCCTTTGCAGTAGCGGGACGCCTGTCTCGCTGGTAAACGGTGGAACATATTCGGCAGAGCTGGCAGCGAGATCCCAATACTCGTATTCATTTCCCGCAGGCAAAGGCAATTTGCCGTCACGAATATCCAGCACCTTGTTGAACAGCGCTTCCCAGTAATCATCTCCGGTCACCACGTAAGCTCGTGCAAACTTAGTCAAATGATCTGAGCTTTGTTTGAGCTCTTGAGAAAGACGGTAAAACCGATAGAGATCTTGCTGATAATCTCGACTTTGGGTTCGAAGCTCCGCCACCTTTTGCGTGACAGACAACATGGCAATAGAACAGATCCCCATCGCCAAAAACAGCAGCATAAATAAAGTTCTAATTGAGCGCATTCGCTGGGCCTTCTTGCAAGATAACAGTGCAATAAATCGATGCTTGTCTATAGTTACTGATAAGTTTAGTTATTGTTCAGCAAGTTGCAGGAAAACTTTTTCAGGATTGATATATGCCCATTGAAAATCTGGATGATTGTACCGTTTTGATTGTCGACGACTCCGCAGACAATCTGGCGTTTATGGCTCAAGGACTCTCCAATCGCTACCACGTGAAAGCGGCCAAATCTGGGGAGATGGCGTTGCATATCTTAGAGCAGTTTGAGATTGATTTAGTGCTGCTCGATATCGTGATGCCCGAGCTATCGGGTTATGACGTGATCAGAAAAATTCGAGCCAATCACAAAACTCAAGATATTCCTGTGGTCTTTTTGACGGGTAAAGACTCGCCCGAAGATGAAAAACTCGGTTTCGAGCTCGGGGCGGCCGACTATATTCACAAACCCGTCAGTATTCCTTTGCTGCGCTCGCGCGTGAAAACCCATCTGCAAAATAAACGCTCGAAAGATTTTCTACGCGATCAAAATGGCTACCTAGAGAAAGAGGTACTCAAACGTTCACACGAGCTTGACCGCATGCAAGATGCGGTGGTGTTTGCCTTAGCCAGTTTGGCGGAAACACGCGATCCGGAAACAGGCAACCATATTTTGCGAACTCAGCATTATGTGCGTTTACTGGCGGAACAGTTGGCGTTGCTTCCCAAATACCAAACGGTTCTCACCCCCAAAATTGTGGATACCTACTTTAAAGCCGCACCACTGCATGACATTGGCAAGGTGGGCATTGTTGACTCTATTTTGCTCAAACCTGGCAAGCTCACAGCAGAAGAATTTGAAGAGATGAAATCTCACACCACACTGGGATTATTGGCTCTAGAGAAAGCAGAGAAACTCTCCGGCGCGCAAAATGATCTCATCTCTGCGGCAAAAGAGATTGCTTATGGGCACCATGAAAAGTGGGATGGCTCTGGTTACCCCAATGGCTATGCGGGTGAGCGTATCCCGCTCAGTGCTCGGCTCATGGCCATTGCCGATGTGTATGACGCGCTGCGCTGCAAACGTGTGTATAAAGATCCGATGAGCCATGAAGAGACACGCTCAATCATTCTCGAAGGTAATGGGACACATTTTGATCCCGAGGTGATCGATGCCTTCCTTGCTCAAGAGGATATGTTCATCAAGATCGCCAGCGAATTTGCGGATGAATGATTCATCAGGAAAAACATAGATCACTTAAATAATTGACAACATCAATGCCATGACGCGCTTTTGACGTCCTGACAAATATTTTGCACCAGCTAGACAGCTCTTTACGTAGCTTGACGGATTCTTTACATACAAATCTCTACTATGGATCAGGTAATCACAACCAAGCCCATATAGAGGTGAACATCATGAAAAAAATGATTCTGCTTGCTACAGCGTTAACACTAAGCTCTACTGTCTTTGCATCCGTTGAAACTCAAATTGGCGAAACGTCTCTTCACACGGATACGTTCGCAAACAAACAAGCTGCCTATGATGCAGGTTTGATGAAAGCACAAGAGCTGCGTGCCATGACACCCACTGAACTGACGCACGAGCTTTCCGTATTTAGCCAACGCCCTGTTTACGATTCACTGAAAATCTCAGACATTGAAGTGAAAGTGGAAGAGTTTGCGAAAGAAAGCGGCAAAGTGGCTTACCGCGCGATTGTCGATGTTGACTACCAATACCAATATCGCGAAAGCGGCAATAGCTAGGTTCTAGGTTCTAGGTTCTAGGTTCTAGGTTCTAGGTTCTAGGTTCTAGGTTCTAGGTTCTAGGTTCTAGGTTCTAGGTTCTAGGTTCTAGGTTCTAGGTTCTAGGTTCTAGGTTCTAGGTTCTAGGTTCTAGGTTCTAGGTTCTAGGTTCTAGGTTCTAGCAGCTAGTCTCTACTTCCTAGTTGCTAATTTCTAGTCCCTCGTACCTAATTTCTAGTCCCTCGTACCTCGCTTCCTAGTTCCTAGTTCCTAGGTTCCTAATTCCAACAAAGGGGCACTCATTTGAGTGCCCCTTTCTTTTAAGCTTGATGTTGAATTTCCGCCTTAAAGCTTCGCTTCAACTTTATTGCAGATGTACTCTCCAATTGGCATCGCCGATGTCGCCGCAGGTGAAGGCGCATTGCACACATGTAAGCTGCGTGGACTTTCGGCAAAGAGAAAATCGTGCACCAATGAACCGTCTGAGAGCACTGCTTGGGCGCGAATCCCAGCGGGATAAGGCTGCAAGTCTTCAACTTGGATCATCGGACAATACTTGTTCACCAATTTGAGATACCCCGCCTTCCACCAAGAGTTAATAAACTCTTTCACCCCAGTGGCAAAGTGCTGTTTGGTCACCTTCCAAAACCCAGCAAAGCGCATCATTTGCCAAGTGTCTTGAATGCTGAAATTGACTCGGCCATAGCCTTCGCGTTTCCAGCCTTGCACCGCATTCGGCCCCACCGTCACAGAGCCATCAATCATGCGCGTTAAATGCACGCCCAAAAATGGCAAATCCGGATCAGGGATCGGGTAAATCAGATGTTTCACCACTTGGTTGTGCTTGCTAGGTAACTGGTAGTATTCACCGCGATAGGGGATGATCTGAAAGTCCGTCTCAATACCCAGCATCTTGGTCAATCGGTCCGCCATCAGCCCGCCGCAGGAAATCAAAAAGCGCCCGTTAAGCTGCAACGTCTCTCCCGCGCACTCGCAGGTAACTTGCACTTCATCCGCATGCTCTTCAAGCGCGATCACCTTAGCGTTGAGGCGCACCTCTCCTCCTAAATCCACCAGCTCCTGCGCCATTTTTTCCGTCACCAAACGGTAGTCGACAATACTGGTGGACTTCACGTAAATGGCCCCTAAACCGACAATATTGGGCTCCGCCAGTTTCAATTGCGCAGCGTCGAGCAGCTCGACCTCGATGCCATTCACATGGCAGCGCTCATAAAGCGCATTCATTCTTTCCACTTCTGCGGCCGTCGTCGCCACCAGCAACTTGCCACAGTTTTCAACCGGAATCTGATGCTTGGCGCAAAATGCCTTGGTGGCTTCCACGCCGCGTTTACAGAAATCCGCTTTTAGACTGCCCGGCGCATAATAAACCCCGGCGTGAATCACGCCGCTGTTATGCCCCGTTTGGTGACGAGCAAAGCCCGATTCCTTTTCGACCAACAACACCGATTTTTCTGGATAACGCTGCTGCAATTGCCAAGCCGTTGAGACCCCAACAATCCCGCCACCCACAACAATAAAATCGTACACTTCACTACTCCCTTTTCATTCAGGATGCGTATTTGCACTGCGCTCAAACGATGAGCGCAGGAAAATTAAGAAACCGCTGCCGCTTGTTGCGCCTGATATTGGCGACCACTGTACACGAAAATGACGGCGAATATGATGAGTGATGCCACACGTAACCAAAGTGGTACATCATGCCACACCATCAACGCGCCAGAAGCAGCAAGCGCGAGGCGCAGCAGCCAATTGATTTGACCTTCTAAATAGCCTTCCAGTGCGCCAATCAAGGCATAGGTGCCAAAAATGGCGAAGAATCCCGTCATCAGCACCGTGGTCACGTCCCAACTTACCAAGCCGGTATAGGCGATGAGTAGCGGCACAAGATAGAGCCCTTTGGCGATTTTCCACGCGGTAAGCCCGGTGCGCATCGGCGGTGTTTTGGCGATGGTAGCAGCAGCAAACGCGGTTAAGCACACAGGTGGGGTAACGTTGCTGTCTTGTGAAAGCCAGAAAATAATCAAATGTGCGGCTAAAAGTGCCAAACCTACGGCTTCTATACCCAAACTTTGCTGAAGCAAGGTTTCTTTGAAATCGACGGGCACCAAAGCCAGCATCTCTTTCGCGGTCTCGATGGCCATAGGGGCATTGAGCAAATCGAGCTTATCGGGCGCAGCGAGCATGAAAATCGCTTTCGCTTGTTCCGGCAATTGCCCCGCAGACATCAAGCTCAACAGCTGGTTTTCCGCAATCAATTGATACAACGCAGGAGCAGAAAGGGTACCCAGCACAATGTAAGCCGCGGTAACCGGTAGGCCCATGCCCAACACCAGTGAAGCCAATGCAATCAGCACTAGCATGATCAACAAATCTCCCTGCGACCAACCGTTGATCATCAATGAGAAGGTATTGCCAATCCCGGTGGTGCTGATCACGTTGATCACCAAGCCAATGCCCACCAGCAAGACCGCGGTGGTCGCCATGTTTTTTGCCCCTTGGGCAAGTGCTTCGATGATCTCTTTGGGGCCCATTTTGTGATCTTTTGAGAACCAAGACGCCACCACCACCGAAAGGATAGACAAACCCGCCGCGTAGGTCGGAGTAAAGCCCTGCACCAGGAGCGTAACCAGTACCACCAGTGGGATCAGATTATGCCAACCCGACAGCAGTACCTTGCCCAATGACTCATCACTGGTGGTGATCTTCTGCACGCCGCTGCGTTTGGCTTCGATGCGCACGAAAAATGCCACCGACAAAAAGTAAATCAGTGCCGGAACAAACGACACCGCGACAATATCGACATAAGGAATTTGTGTGTAAGAGGCCATAATGAATGCCCCCGCCCCCATCACCGGAGGCATCAACTGCCCACCCGTTGACGCCGCGGCTTCTACCCCTGCGGCAAAGCGCGATGGAAAGCCCGCTTTTTGCATCAGCGGAATGCTGATCACGCCTGTCGAAACGGTATTGGCGACACTAGATCCCGACACCGAGCCCATCAACCCAGAACCCAGAACCGCAATAAAACCGGGGCCACCGATGATTTTGCCCGCCGCCGCACGTGAAACGTTGATGATGTAATCCCCCACGCCTGATTTCACCAAAAACGCGCCAAAGAGGATGAACATGAATACGAAGGTCCAACTGATGCGTGAAATAGAACCAAACATCCCTTCTGAGGAGAAGAAACTACGGTAGAGCAGGGTTTCCATGCTCAAACCGGGGAAATGGAAAATGCCACCCGCCCATTTGCCCCACCACACCACGTAGCTCAAACAGATGACGATCAAAACCGGGATAAACCAGCCCATGGTGCGACGAATGATCTCAATCGCAATCAAAATCGCGGTAATAGAAACCACCCAATCCGAGGCGACAAATTTCACGCCACGCTGGTATAAGGCATCTTCCGCAAAGGGGATATAAATCAAACACGCCAGTGCGGCGATGCCAATCAGCACATCCACCGCTAACGCAATACGGCTGCGCTTCAAACTGGCGTGCGCTGGGTACCACAGCAAGCATATCAGCGCAAAGCCGGCGAAATGGGTCGCGGAGATCCACAGTTCCGGCAAGGTCGATAAAGTATTGAACCAAATATGCAGCAGAGAAAGCACCACACCAATGCCGGTGATGGCGGCGGTTACCCACGGAAAATCCGTTCGTGTCGGTAACTCAAACTGCTGCAACTGTTGTTGTAAAGAATCACTCATGGTCAGACTCCGAGGGAACAAGAAACAATAACAAGCCTTACGCCCACCAATGTTCATTGGTGGGCAAAGTCGGTTACTTGCTCATCAGAGCATCAGGAATGGTGATGCCCACTTCTTTGTAGTAACGCGCCGCGCCTGGGTGCAGCGGCAGCGGAAGACCCGCAATCGCTTTTTCTATCGCCATCGCTTTGGTTGCTTTATGGATGCCTTGTAGGAAGGTCAGGTTTTCGTAGATCGCTTTGGTGAGCTGGTAAACGTCTTCATCGGAAATGTCATCGCGTACCGCAAGGAAGTTGGGCTGAGCGATGGTCGTCACTGGTTTATCCACACCTGGGTAAGTGTTGGCTGGGATGACGTACTTAGTCCAAAGCTGATATTTGCCATTGGCTTGTTTGATTTGCTCATCGGTAAACGAAAGGAGCTGGATATCGTTCCCCAATGCAGCAAATGCTTGTGTTACCGCGCCCACTGGCACGCCAGCCGGGGTATTCATACCATCGATGGTGCCATTTTGCATCGCACTCGCACTCGCGCCATAGCCCATGTATGCCAGATTGAACTCATCCGGGTTCACACCTAAACCCGACATAATTTGGCGACCCGAGTTTTCTGTCCCGGAGTTTTTGGTACCAATAGAAAACTTCTTATCTTTCATATTGTTCAGATCGGCCACTGTGCCAGAGCTGGTCAGGTCGCTGCGTACAATAAAGTGTTCGACGTTTTGCCACAGCATGGAGACTGAACGCAGTTTGGTTTGCGGGCCGCTTTGCGCGTATGGGCCATCACCTGTTGAAGCCCAAGCGCCATAAAGACCTTGTAGGATGGCAAACTGCGCTTCGTTGTCGTTCATTAGCTTGATGTTTTCGCCTGATCCCGCCGAGCTGATCGCAGAGAGAGAAAACTTGTATTGTGGCTCAAGCTTCACTTTGCTTAGCGTTGCCAGTGCCACCCCTACCGGATAATACGTCCCGCCCGTCGAGGCTGTGGCCAAAATATAGCTGCGGTTATCTGCGGCAGCGACATTGCTGGCCGAGAAACAGACCATGGCGACAGCGAGAGATTTCATCAATAGGTTCTTTTTCATGGTTACACTCCGTTGTAGGGTAGTTGTTATGGTTTTGTTACCTACAGCCTTAGAGCAAACAAGATGCCAGTTTTTAAGTGATTGATATATAAACGACACATGATAATAAATCAGTAAAATGAGCAACATTTGGCTGATTTACTCTGCTGAAGATGAGCAAGATCTTGCTTATTGGTGATGAGAACCAGAAACCATAAAGTAACATTAAATCAAATGGTTAACCAAAATAGAGAGTAAGCCGTTCGCTTGTGAATTCGTACTTCGTGATCAAGGTTATAAAATTGTTAACAATGGCAATGAGCAAAATCTTGCTCATTGCTTGCCTCTGATTATCTGCTCATTTGATCGTCAGCTTATCGATTGTCTACGCATCTCTTTGTCTGATCATCTCTTTGTTTGATCAAGAACAGACGCGATCGACTCGTTCGGCAGAAATCAGCTGTCGGTGTAATCGGCGCGATTCAGACCGAGCTTCTGCATTTTTTGGTTGAGGGTGCGACGAGGAAGATCAAGCTCGTTCATCACCTCCAAAATGCTGCCTTGGTGGCGCACTAAAGCATCGTGAATCACCTTGCGCTCAAAATTGTGCAGTTGGATGGCCAGCGGCACACCGACGGGCAAGCTCTCTTGCACCATCGCCGCGCGGCTCGAAAGGATCTCCATCACCGACAAGCTCTCATCCAGCGCAAAACGCACCGCGACATTGCGCAGCTCACGCACATTGCCCGGCCACGCATAGCTTAACAACGCGCGCGAATCGGCAGCGCTGAGCCGACGCTTATTCGGGTTCGCTTGCGCAGCAAAATGCTCAAACAGCAGCAATGCGTCTTCCTCTCGCTCACGCAATGGCGGCAAGTGCAACTGCGCCACATTGAGACGATAAAACAGATCCTGACGAAAAGCGGGATGGTTAAACAAGTTCTCCTTCGCTGCCGCCACCACGCGTAAATCCACATTTACTGGCCGGTTGGCACCCACACGCTCCACCTGATTTTCTTGCAAACTGCGCAGCACTTTGACTTGCATCGCCATCGGCATGCTTTCAATTTCGTCCATAAACAGGGTGCCTTTATCGGCATACTCAAGCTTGCCAATGCGGCGCTTACTGGCGCCCGTAAACGCGCCAGCCTCATGACCAAACAGCTCGCTTTCAAAGAGATTTTCCGGAATCGCGCCACAGTTGATGGCAACAAACGGATTGGCTCGTCGTGCGCTTTCAGTATGTAAGCTGCGCGCCACCAACTCCTTTCCGGTTCCCGTTTCGCCATAGATGATCACATTGGTGTCCATGCTGGCTACGCGGGCGACTTGCTCACGTAACTGGCGCATGATCGCGCTTTGACCAATCAAGACCTGCTCAATGCCACTGAGCTGCTGCAGATAGTGGCTGCGGTTGCCATAGTCTGCTTGCTGCTGATATTCGCTCACCGCGCGCTGCAGTGTCGACGCGAGGCGATCAGGATTAAACGGTTTCTCAATGAAATCGTACGCGCCATTTTGCAACGCCTTCACCGCCATATCGACATCGCCATGCCCAGTGACCAAGATGATTGGGCAGCCTACTTGTTCTCGCTGCAACTCGGCCAGCAGCGTGATGCCATCCAAATCCGGCAAACGCACATCGCTGACGATACCGTCAAAATCGCCGGTTTTGATCGCCGCAAGGGCTGGGAGGCCATGACTAAATGCCTCAACGTGGAAGCCGGCCAGTTGCAACCATTGGGCGGTTGCTTGGCGGACGATTTCATCGTCTTCAATCAGGGCGATATGGGGGAAAGAAACTGCATCCATCGAGAAATACCACTTGTCCATCGTGTCAAATTTTCCTGCTGCTACGTTAGCAAAAAGCGCCGAAGGGAAAAGGAGCTGGATCTCACTTCTCAACAACAAAGCTTTAACAAACCCAACAAGCAGAGCAATCTTGGGCCAAACAAGCAAGGAGGCAACGCGATGAAAAAACGAGTGGTAGTGCTCATCGCTATCGTCATGTGGTTATTTGTCAGCCAATGGGCGGGGAAAGAGCTGGTGCGCCAGTGGCAAACCTCGCGCTCAGTGGTTGACGCGCAGCAACATTTTCTCGATTACATCGGCGATGTGCGTCGCGCCTTGCAGCGTTTTTATCACTTGCCCTATCTGCTCACCAGCAACAATCACAGCGAACGGTTTCTCAATGGTGAGCGCTCACTCTATTCTGAACTCAGACGCGAGTTGACTCTGCTGGATAAAGCGGCCAATACCAAAGGCTGGTATCTGCTCTCTGCCAGTGGCGATGTGCTGGTGTCCAGCTTGGAAAACGAAGCATTGAGCGAGCAAGATCTCGATGCCATTGTGGAACAAATTCACGCACAAGGGGAAGGGGTCGCTCTGGTCAGCAAAGCCAAGGGGGCGTCACCATTTTTCTATCTGGCGGCGCCGGTGTACCTCGATTTTGGCATCGCAGGCATTGCCGTGGTGCAAATCAATTTGCGCCTACTCACCGAACAATGGCTGCTCAGTAGCGATGCCATTTTGTTTCAAAACCAACGTGGTCACTATTTTCTTTCCAGCCACCCGACGCTCACCGCCGATGAGCTGAATGACCGCCTCAGTGAGATCCAGCAAAGCGAGGCGACATTGCGCGATGGCACGCGTTTGCAATTCTGGCAACTGGAACAACGCCGCTTTCTTGCTCAAACCATTGTTTTGGACGATCTCAAATGGCAACTCACCTACCTCACGGATTACCAGCCGATACAGCAAGCGAGCAGCCGCGCAGGTTGGGCGATCCTGTTGGCCAACTTTGTGCTGCTGTTGGTGGGCGTGATCGCCTATCAACGCCATCAAAAATCGCTCAGCAACCAACGCATCCAACGTTTATTGGATGAGTCGCGCCAGCGGATGAGTCAGATGATCAACAAAACCCATGTCGGGCTGTTGCTGCTGAATGGTCATGGTGAGATTGAAGACCTCAACCCGATGGCCAAACGCTATTTCAGCCTCTCCGATTCGATGAGTAAACGCGCCCCTGCATGGCAACTGTTTGATACCGGCAATGCCGCCTCCACCACCTTGCAACTGCTGAGAAACTTACCCAAGCATCGCGATCTTGCGGAGGTGAGTGCAGTGGAAACCATGGGCAGGCGCAGCGATGGCAGCCAATTTCCGTTGCTGTTTTCTCTCACCGCTTTTCCCTGGCATGGCGAGCTTTACTATCTCGCCACAGTGCTCGACATCAGCAAACGCAAAAAAGCCGAACAAGCTCTGCAAAAGGCCAACCAAGAGCTGGCGGAACGGGTGGAAGAACGCACCGCGGCGCTGCGTTCAGCGCAACAAGAATTAATCGAAAGCAGCAAATTAGCGGCGCTGGGTAGGATGTCGAGCGCGATCACTCACGAGCTCAATCAACCGCTGACAGGGCTAAAAACCCTGCTCACCAGTAACGAGATACTGCTTGAGCGGGGTGAAATGGCGATGTTGCAAGCCAACAATCGACTTATCCATCGCCTGATTGATCGCATGGGCAAAATGACCAGCCAGCTTAAATCCTTCGCCTATCAAAAGCCGGACCAGCTTTGCCCAGTCTCCCTGCCGGATGCGTTACAAGAAACCTTGCGCATTTACCAAGCCGAGCTCGCCCCCATTGATGTACGGGTGCGTTTACCGCATCCACTGGCCGATGTGTTGGGAGAAGAACAACGCTTACGACAAGTGCTGGGCAACCTGATCTCCAACGCTGTGGACGCAATGAAACACACCGTGCAGCCACAATTGATGATCTCAGCCACCACCTCAGCAACAGCGCTGACGCTCACCTTGAGTGACAACGGCTGCGGCGTCAGCGAGGAGCAACTGAGCCAGATGTTTGAACCCTTTGCGACAAGCAAAAAAATTGGCGAAGGGCTGGGCTTGGGCCTGTCGATTACCGCCAACAACATGCGCGATATGCAAGGGCGGATTGCGGTCAACAAAAACGCCAGTGCCGGACTCACCTTTACATTGACGTTTTTACTCGCAGAGCCTTCCATATCCTAAATAGACTTCTAGGCTGCATGGCCGTTAAGCGACTGCGCGAACGACTGTGCAAATTACTGCGTCACAGCCTGCACAATCTGCAGCTCATAGGCCTGCTCGTAGCTAAGCTCATTATTGATTAAGGCGCCAAGGGCCGCCTCACTTAACAGCATCACCTGTTGCGCATTTTCAGGCGGAGGCACATGAATGGTGAGCCCATCCATTTGCCGCTTTGACCACAATTGACTGTCCACCAAATAGATGTAGCTTTCCGCTGCGACCGCATCCGGCCATTGCTTGTTGAGCAAGGTTAACCACCACTGCGCACGCGCCAGTCCTTTGCTGCCCGCCAATCTCTGCGGTTTGGTAATGTGTTGCGCATCAATCGCTTCGCGAGTGGCTATCGCGATGTCTAACGCGCCGGGATAACTCTCCGCAAACGGGTTATTAAATTGCCCATCATAAGAGCAAGCCAGCACAGGCTGGCTTGCCATTAAGGACAACAAACCCAAGAGAGGTAAGTGCCTACTTCGCACCATAACTATGCCCTCTCTATGGCGTCACAATGTTGAACCAGAAATCAAACTTATCCAGCATGCCAACAAAGTCTTTAAACACCTGCGTATTGCCTTTTAGTTGCACATCACCATCAGCAATTGCTTTCTCCAAGGTAATGTTGCCAAGCTGAACATCGTCTAAAGTCGCCTTGGTCAAATTCAACGTCACGTCGGCTTTTTTCGCTTGCTTACGCGTGTGGTTGAGCACCGAGTTTTCCACATACAAGGTGTACTGCTCATCTAAATCGGTGAAATTGATGTTGATGGCGAAGGTTTTACCCGCGGCTTTTTCTGGCAAAATGCGCACCGCTAGGTAATCAAACAACATCTCTGGCGGCATGTTTTTGATGATGTCGGGCGAGGCCGTATTGGTGCCTCCCGCTTTGGGCGTCCCGTTTCTTAGCTCATAAGCCCCTTGCAAGTAGACCGAGCGCCAAGGGCCAGATTCCGCTTGATACCCCAACTGCTCGTAAGTATCGGCGAGCAACGCTTTGCCACGCTTACTTTGTGGGTTAGCAAAAACAACATGTTTGAGCACTTCCGCCACCCAGCGGTAGTTGCCTTTATCGAAATCCGCTTGCGCCTTGTCGATGGTTGCGCTTTCGCCGCCCATGTACTCAACGTATTTCACCGCTGCGTTGGTTGGCGGTAAGTTGTTGAGATCGGAAGGATTACCAGAATACCAACCCATGTAGCGCTGATAAACCGCTCGGCTGTTGTGGCGCAAGGTGCCGTAGTAACCGCGTGTACTCCAGTTCTTCTCCAACTCCTCTGGGAATTGAATCACTTCCGAGATTTCAGAGCCGATGTACCCTTGGTTCATCAAGCGTACGGTTTGGTCGTGCGTGTACTTGTACATATCACGCTGGCCTTTAAAGTAAGCAACAATCTCTTTGCTGCCCCACATTGGCCAGTGGTGACTTTGGAATTTCACTTCCACCTCATCACCCCACATTTCAATGGTTTCGTTGAGGTAAGAGGACCACTTGAGCGCATCACGCACCTGCGCTCCGCGCAACGTGAGGATGTTGTGCATGGTGTTGGTGGAGTTCTCTGCCATCCACAACGCTTTTTTGTCTGGGAACCAAGTATTGATTTCGGTTGGTGCTTCCGTGCCTGGGGTGTATTGGAACACCATGCGCACGCCATCCACCGTCAGCTCTTCACCGGTTTTTTCAATAATACGGGTGGGGACAATCAAGGTTGGTAAGCCCGTTGACGTGGTTTGGCCTAAGCCACCGTTGACCCCGCCACGTTCATTGCGCGGCAGCAAAGCACCATACATATAGATCGCGCGTCGGCCCATCGCATTGCCTGCAATCACGTTTTCTGACACTGCATGTTCCGTGAAGCCGTGTGAGGCAATGATCTCCACCTTGCCCGCTTTCACATCTTCTTCATTCACGATGCCGCGAACCCCACCAAAGTGGTCAATGTGACTGTGCGAGTAGATCACCGCCGTCACTGGGCGCTCACCAAGCTGAGCGTTAACAAACTCCAGCGCCGCTTTAGCGGTTTCTTGGGAAATCAACGGGTCGAAGACGATCCACCCTTTATCCCCTTTAATAAAGGTGATGTTGGAAAGATCGTAAGCGCGCACCTGATAAATGCCCTCAGTCACCTCAAACAGACCATTGATCATATTGAGCTGCGCGTTACGCCATAAACTGGGGTTCACGCTATCTGGCGCTTTATTTTCTAGCGAGATGAACTGCTTGTACGCTTCCAGATCCCACACCACATCGCCATTGGCGTTTTTGATGATGACCACATCTTGTTTGGCGATCAAACCTCGTTGGGCATTCTTAAAATCGGTTTCATCCTTAAAATTTAACGCTTGATACACCGCCTGATTGGCTTCAATCGTGGCTTGTGTCGCCGGTTTAGATGGGATGGGTTCGGCCAGAACGGCCCCTGACGTGAGCGCGAGCGCGATATACAAAGAGAGTGGTTTCATTGTCATTCCTTTTATGAACCTAACTGCACTCCAACAACGTAGACCACGCTCATCGCGTTCGCCATTTTCTACTGTTTTTTCATTGAGATATCGGGCACAGAATCAAACTTATCTTGCGAATGAGAGCCGTTGCATCCACGCAACAAAACAACATGACAAATTTGTCATCTCAACGACCCTTTCTCGTCAGCGCCGATCGATACACTTTGCTTAACCCCTAGATAACTAGAGTTAAGGAAGCAACAATGAAAAAAGTAACCACCACTCTTCTTGCTTCTGCTGGCTTAATTTTCGCGTCAACCAGTTGGGCGGCGCTGCAAACGCCACCGCCAAACTACACGTTTACCACTAAGCACTACAGCAAAACCACCGAGTTGTATGGCAGCCAGCAAGCAGCTTACGATGCTGGTGTGGTGCTGCTGGCCAACTTGCAAGCCGCATCGCCACAAGAACTAAAGGCCAAATTCAATGTCATAGCCTATGACCCAACGGAAACCAACAGCATTGAGCTCAAAGATGGCGCAGAAATCAGCACCAAAGTGATCATCGATGAGCAAGGTGACACCCGCTACCAAGGTGTGGTCAACGTGGGTTATCAATATTTGAAACGAGATGAGAACAGCTAATCTCCATCAAACCGCGTTTGGTAGGGCTCACCCCTAGCCCTGCCACGCTTTAGCTGGCCTCATTGTGACACTCGGTTAAGGCAGTTATGAAACTTCTGATCATTGAAGACGAAAAGAAAACCGGGACGTATTTAAGAAAAGGACTTTCAGAAGCAGGCTATCTCGTCAATCTTGCCTGCGATGGGGTTGATGGCCTCTATCAAGCCACCAGCCAACGCTATGATTTAATTGTATTGGACGTGATGTTGCCCCACCTCAATGGTTGGCAAGTGTTGCGCGCTCTGCGCAGTAACCAAGTCGACACCCCGGTGATTCTGCTCACCGCACGCGATCAAGTCGAAGATCGAGTCAAAGGACTGGAACTGGGCGCTGATGATTACATCGTTAAACCCTTCGCCTTTGTCGAACTGTTGGCGCGCATTCGCACCGTGCTCAAACGCCAACAACCCACCACCCAAAGCACCACCCGGCTTTCCATCGCCAATCTCCATCTGGATCTGTTGCGACGCAAAGTGTTTCGCGACAAAGAACCCATTGCCCTCACCGCCAAAGAGTTTGCCTTGTTGGAGCTGTTTATGCGCAAAACGGGGGAAGTGATGTCGCGCAGCCAAATCGCCTCTTCCGTTTGGGACATGAATTTCGACAGTGACACCAATGTCATCGACGTGGCCGTGCGGCGGCTGCGCAATAAAGTCGACAAACCGTTTGAGCCGAAATTGATTCACACTGAACGTGGCATGGGCTACGTGCTTGAGGAGCGAGAGCCTTGTTATGGGATTTAGATCGATCACCACTCGGCTGACTTTTTCCTACTTTTTTGCCTCTCTGTTGGTACTTGTGTCACTGAGTGCCGCGGTACTGTGGGCGGTCAAACATCATCTTTACGAGCAAGATCGCTACAACTTACAGCAAAAGTTCAACACGATTAACGAACTGAGAGTGCGAGGCGATTTCATCAGCCAATATGGCCCTTTCTTTGAAAAAGGCGACACCAAACTCTGGCTGCTCAATGGCAATCAGGTGGAATACCAGTCTCAATCGCTCGCTTTGCCGCAAAGGTTCATCAACAAAGCCAGCATGGAACGCATAGATTGGCAGGAAAATGGCCACCATTACCGAGCCATCCGTTTCCCGCTGAGTAGCTCGCCAGAGTGGTACGCGGTGTTGGGGCTGAACATCGACCTGCACATTACCTTTCTGTCCAACTTCAAACAGGTGCTGCTGTGGATCACCTTTTTCGCCAGCATCGTCAGTGGCTTTCTCAGTTGGTTCATTGCGCGCAAAGGGCTCAAACCTTTGGCCAAACTTGAACAATACGTGGATGCCATTTCTACGGAAGAGCTCAGTGTCCGCGTCCCACAGCAGCCCTTTCCGGAGGAATTATTGCCATTGGTGGCACGTTTCAACCGCATGCTTTCTCGCCTTCAGGGCGATTTTGAACGCCTATCGGAATTTTCATCCGACATCGCCCACGAGCTGCGCACCCCCATCGGCAATATGATGACGCAAACCCAAGTGATGCTGGCCAAACCGCGCAGTGAGCAAGAATATCGCGATATTTTGGAATCCAACGCCGAAGAGCTCAGTCGTCTCACCAAAACCATCTCCGATATGCTCTATTTGGCCAAATCGGAGCACAACTTGTTGATGAAAAACAACGAGCCGATCGACCTCAAATTGCTGCTGGAGGATCTGGCGGAATACTACGAGTTAGCGGGGGATGAAAAGTCCCTCACCATTACTTGTTTTGGTGAAGGGCAAGTGGTCGGGGACAGAACCATGCTAAAGCGTGCGTTCGCCAACTTGCTCTCCAACGCGGTGCGCCACAGTTACCCAGAGAGCAATATCACCGTCGAGATTTTCCCGCATTTGATCGGCTACCAAATTGCCGTGACCAATCACGGAGAGACCATCGAATCCACGCAAATCCCACGCTTATTCGAGCGTTTCTATCGCGCCGACAAATCGCGCACTCACCAACAAAGTGGTGGCGCGGGCTTGGGCTTACCCATTTCTCGTTCCATAGCCAAATTGCATGGCGGCGATATTTACGCCCAGTCCAAGCACGACTTAACCACCTTTACGCTCACCTTGAGTGATGTAGTTATCCATCCGGCTCACTGAAATTTTTCGCGAAACAGCTCAATCAGCACTTTCACTTTCTCCGGAAGGTAAAGTGCTGACGGGTAGATTAAGGTCAAGTGTTGTTTCGCATGGGTGAGGTGGGGCAACACTTCCACTAAGTTGCCCTCTTCCAACGCGGGTTTGGAATGTACTTGCGGAATAAACGCAATCCCTTGCCCTGCCATCGCCATGGAACGCAGCAAATGCAAATCGTCCGATTTCAGTGCCAGCGGCAAACTGGGATCCAGCAAGTCAGCATTGTAGCGGTTGGTCAGCAAGCGGTGCTGGCGCAAATCTTCTAAGCAATGAATCGCAGGATGCGTTGCTAAGTAAGCTTGCGAGGCCACCAAATGCGAGCGATAGGGAAGCAAGCTAAACTGCACATAGCTGTCGTCACTGACCTTCGCCCCATCAGGCAAGAGCTGAAGATCGAACGCCTGACGGCGCAGATCGACACTTTGCTGATGGTTTTCAATCTCCAAGGAGACCGAGGGAAAACGCAGGCTAAATTGGCTGATGATGGCGTTAAACGCCGCCGAGGTCATCAAAGCCGAAGGGATCGCCAAACGTACTTTACCCCCCGATGGCTGATTGTGCTCAGACATCACCGCCAACCCTTGTTGCAAATGCGTCATCGGCTGACCCACCAGTTCAATCAAGCGTTGACCTTGCTCGGTCAATTCAATTGAGCGCGTGGTGCGAATCAACAACTGACACCCCAGCGCCTTTTCCAGCTCTTGCAAACGGCGGCTGACTTTAGAGCGTTGCATTTTCTGCACGTTGGCTGCGGCACTGATGCCGCCATGCATCACCGTTTGGGTAAACAGATAGAGATCATCGAGACTGACGTTCATTGTCCTACTTTTAGCTCATTAATGTCTTTTTTCACATTCTACTGCACAACGTCTCCCTTCTCTATAATCGCACTCTTTCTTTTTAAACTGATAGATTCTATGACTGCAGAACATAAATTTCGCGTTTGGATGAGAAGCCTGATTGTCCTATTCATCGCACTATTTTTCTACATCATCCTGGCTGACCAACACGCTCCCATCACCACCGAAGGTCGCGTTCAAGGTTATGTTGTGCAAGTCGCCCCTGAAGTGTCGGGCAAAGTGACCCAAGTGCAGATCCACAATAACCAACATGTTCAACAAGGGGATGTGCTGTTTAGCATTGATGCACGTAAATACCGCATTGCCTTAGAGCAAGCCAAGCTCTCGCTGCAATCTGCCTTAGAAAAAGAAGCGACGCTCTATTCTCAACGCGAAGCGGCACTGGCGAATATTGCGCGAGCACAAGCGACTTATGACAACGCCCATCGAGAGTATCTGCGCCTGCAAAAGCTCTCGACGCAGCAAGTAATTTCCCGCTCAAGCCTCGATAACTCCTTTGCGCAAAACCAAGTGGCCAACGCCAACTTAAAAGCCGAGCAGCAAAGCCTCAACGTGATTGAAGCGCAACTAGGCCAAGGTGAAGGACAAAGCACCGCAGTGCGCGTGGCGCAAAACGGCATTGAAAAAGCGCAGTTGGATTTAGCCAATACTCAGGTGCTTGCCCCCAGCGATGGTGTGGTGACCAACTTGCAATTGGAAGTGGGCAGCATGGCCAACGCCAACCAGCCCCTGCTGACTTTCATTCCAACCGGTTCACTGTGGGTAACGGGGGATTTTCGCGAAAAATCCGTCGCCAAGGTAGATGATCGCTATCATGCCATGGTGGCGTTTGATGCCTATCCGGGCCAAGTGTTTGATTTCTCGCTCTCTAGCCGAGATTACGGTGTTGCTGCCGCGCAGCAAAAACCTAACGGCTCATTAACCAGCGTAGAAATCAACAACCGCTGGGTACGCGATGCGCAGAGAACACGCGTCAATCTCGCCACTGACGATGCCATGCCTGCGGCACTGTTTGTTGGCTCTCGCGCCACTATCGTGCTCTACCCACCAGAGGAGACCTTATGGCGTTGGATGGCCACTTGGCAAATCAAGCTCGCCAGCCTGTTCCACTACGTGTACTAGAGGGGCAAGATGAAAACTCAGCGAATTTGGTTTGGCTGCGCCAGCGGCCTTGCCCTGAGCATGCTCTTTGGCTGGTCTTACGGTTTTTTCGCCATCATGCTGCCACTGTTTATTCTCAGCAGAACCGATAGCTTTCAGCTCTCACGGCTACTGATGGTGGTTTTTTCCGCCGTCTGGACCACAGTACAAGCAACCTTTTTGTTGGAATATCTGCAGTTCCACCCCGTGCTCATGACGGTGGCGGTGGGGCTGTTTTTCCTCATCAAATGCATTGCGATGATGAATCCCAACACCTACTTGTTTGGCTATATGGGGCTGTTGGTTGGGTCGATCGTACTGAACTTTGCCAGCTATGATTTCATCGATATCGAAGATTTTAACCTCAACTTGTGGGTCATTTCCCTTGCGAACATTGCCATTTGTGCGCTGGCTTTTTGGCTCTTTCCCGAGCCTAAACGCGACGAGTTTCAGGATGCCATGACCACACCCGTCAAAAGCGATATGGACTACATCAGCCAAGTAGCGATGGGTTGGGTGGTCGCCATGGCCGCTTTTCTGCTGTTTCAATTTGCCGATCTTTACGACTCGCTCTCAGCGCAAGCGTCAATCATCATCATTCTTACACCAATGACCTTGGCTGGCTCCATGGCGATGGCAAAAATCCGCGTCATTGGCACCGCGCTGGGTTGCTTAGCTGGTTTGGCAGTTCAACTGGTGTTAGGCGGTTGGTATAGCAATGGCTTGCTGTTTTGGCTCGCGCTGACCATCGCCATGGGGCCATTTTGTTATTTGCTCACCAAGGGGCCAATCAAAGGTGCGATCGCATTTTCGGCGATGTCGGCACTGGCCGTGCCGCTGACGGCGATTGTCCCCGAAGGCAAAGACGCGTTCTTTTCGATTTTGTACCGCTTTAGCTCCATCTTTGTCGCCGTGACCGCCACAGCGATGTTGATGTGGGTAGTGCATCATGGCATTCGCGCGTTGTTATTGAAGCATCCTGAAATTCAGAATGTATAGAGAAGTTGGGAAAAAAGAACCTTGCGGAGATTCCCACTCTGGCGAGTGACATGCTGATAAAACAAAAGCCAAGCGCTGATCACTTGGCTTTGTTTTATCTAAGGAGTGGGGAAAATGCCCCGTGTTATTTCGCCAGCTCTTTTCGCACAATCGCAGCGCCGGCGGCTAAAGCATTGAGCTTGGCGGCGGAAACATCACGAGCAAGTGGTGCCATGCCGCAGTTGGTGCATGGGTAGAGCTTGTCTGCATCGACGTATTTCAACGCTTCACGCAGGGTGTTGGCCACTTCTTCTGGCGTTTCAATCTCGTTGGTGGCGACGTCAATTGCGCCGACCATCACTTTCTTGCCGCGGATCAACTCAAGCAGCTCAATCGGCACGCGCGAGTTGTGGCATTCCAGCGAGATAATATCGATGTTGGATTTCTGCAGTTTCGGGAACACTTCTTCGTATTGTCGCCACTCAGAGCCAAGCGTTTTCTTCCAATCGGTGTTGGCTTTGATGCCGTAGCCATAACAGATATGCACCGCCGTTTCGCATTTCAGCCCTTCGATAGCGCGCTCCAAACAAGCAATGCCCCAATCGTTGACATCATCAAAAAAGACGTTAAACGCGGGTTCATCAAATTGGATGATGTCGACGCCCGCCGCTTCAAGCTCTTTCGCTTCTTGGTTAAGGATCTTAGCGAACTCCCACGCCAGTTTTTCGCGGCTGCCGTAGTAATCATCATAGAGTGTGTCGATCATCGTCATTGGCCCCGGCAGCGCCCACTTAATCGGCTGCTTGGTTTGCTGGCGCAAGTATTTGGCATCGTCCACAAACACTGGCTTAGTGCGGCTCACCGGCCCCACGACCGTCGGCACGCTCGCCTCATAACGGTTACGAATGGTCACCGTTTTGCGGTTTTCAAAATCCACCCCGCTCAGGTGCTCAATAAAAGTCGTCACAAAGTGTTGGCGAGTCTGTTCGCCGTCACTGACAATATCCACACCCGCTCGTTCTTGCTCGTGCAAAGAGAGGCGCAGCGCATCGCGTTTGCCGTCCGTCAGTTCATCGCCTTGCAGTTTCCATGGCGACCAAAGTGTTTCCGGCTCAGCCAGCCATGAAGGTTTCGGTAAGCTGCCCGCGGTTGAAGTGGGTAATAGTGTTTTCATCGTCATTCCCTTCTCGATTCTACTGATTGCTTACGCGTAATTGGCCGACCATTGCTCAAGGAGCGATTGGTACGGTTTGATGAAATGCGCTTCGGCAAAGCGACCTTGTTCAATAGCCAATTGGCTGCGCTCTTCTCGGTCGTAGACGATTTGAGTTAACGAGTGGTCAAGGTTCTTCAAGTTGGGTTGGTAGCGTTGCCCTGCTACGGCATTGGCGTTGTAAATCTCCGGGCGGTAAATCTTTTGGAACGTCTCCATGGTGCTGATGGTACTGATGAGCTCAAGGTTCGAGTAATCGTTCAGCAAGTCACCAAAGAAATAAAACGCCAGCGGCGCAACGCTGTTTGGCGGCATAAAGTAGCGCACCTGCAAGCCCATTTTCTGGAAGTATTGCTCGGTCAGCGAGGAGTCGTTGGGCAGATACTCATACCCCAACACCGGATGCTGGTTTTCCGTGCGGCGGTAGATCTTGTTGTCCGACACGCTCAGGCAGATCACGGGTAGCTTTTTGAAATGCTGTTGATACTCAGCCGAGCTGACAAACGCCTTAAACAGCTTGCCGTGCAGCTCACCAAAATTCGCTGGAATGCTGAACTGAGGCTGATTTTTGTTGTGATCCAGCAACAGCACGCTGAAGTCGTAATCACGCACATAAGACGAGAAGTTGTTGCCGACAATGCCTTCAATGCGCTCATTGGTTTTTCGGTCAAGAATGTTGGTTTTGAGCACTTCAATCGAGGGAAAAGCGTCGCCACTGCCGTGAATATCGATATCCACGGAGATGATGTCCAACTCCACCGAGTAACGATCGCCGGCTGGGTTATCCCAACTCGCCATGGCGTTAAAACGGTTGTTGATCATGCGAAGCGCATTGCGCAGGTTCTCTTGACGGCGCTGACCACGAGCCAAGTTGGCAAAGTTGGTGGTGATGCGCGTGTTGTCCGAGGGCTGGTAGTTCTCGTCAAAGCGAATGCGTTTGATCGCAAACGTGAAATCGTTGTTCATGGTGAGTGGGTCTCCTATTTCCTTAGATAACGCTGACTTTTCCTCTCTGGGCATGGGGTGGTTGTGTTTTTTGGTTTTCCCAATCGCCAGTTTGCGCTGCGTTTCGTCTTTGACACAAAAACGCACTCACCTTGGCAAGCACCAGAGCAGTCCGGTTTTTATACTTGCTTCGCGACTTGAAGAATATTGGTATTGTTTCACATTGAACATGAAGGAAATTCATGGTTTAGGAATGAGCGGCGGCAGGAAAAGCACCCACCAGCCGCCAACAACATGAACGATGAAGGTTTTGTTTGCAATGACAGTCCGTAGCGAGCTCAATGTGCACGCTACCCAATCATTCAAAAATTAAGATCATGCAACATTGCCAATAACGATAGCGATAAAAAACAGTTGTCGTACATTGAGAAGATTTACCCCCAACATCCACAAAAATTGTTATCTCATCTTCATCAATGAGTTTACGCACGAAAAGCCTGACTTAATGAAAATAATTTTGGAAGTCATTAGTAAAAATCGAGGTGAGGTGTTCGAAAGCAATATCAATAAATATTCAGCAAAAAAGAAATAGATTTTCCGACTCAATTTTCACTCGCTATTTAGGCAATACCAATCAATGCAATAAAAATTGCTTCTCTAGAGATAAACGATAATAGGAAATAGGAAATAGGAAAAAAACATCGAATAAAATACTAATTTACTAATGTCTAATTTTTAAATCGTATACAAAATCTTTACTCTGACATACCTACGAACACTTTTACTTAAATCATGCAGATTTTTCACAAAATTATTCATGTTTTCTATCAATAAAATATTGCACACTGTTCATCAGTTATCTTGATCATTAAGGAAATGGTTCAGACTAGGAAGTAACTGGATAACAAAGTGTTGTATTAATTTAAAGATAGGAACAAACATGACAAACAAATCCATTCTTACTCTAGTTATCGCAGGAACAATCTCTTTTGGAGCGCAGTCAGAGCCGTACTTAGGTGCTTCACTAGGCTTAGCATCGTTTAAAAATGCGGTGGGGAATGCTAACACGAGTTTTGGTTCTGGTTCGATGGACTTGGCACTAGACGATGATCAAAGCGTTGCGGGCAGTATCTATGGCGGTTATAAGTTCAATTCATTTCTCGCTCTTGAAGGTGCTATTGGTGGGTACGATGCTTTAGAAGACACTTATGTAACTGTCGGTAATATGTACTTTTTATCCGTTCAACCCAAATTATCATTTTCATTAACCGACACTTTTGAATTGTATGCGAAGGCAGGGGTAGCCTATTTCAACGCAGAGTTTAAAGTGTCGAATGCTCTGGTAAATGCACCGGGCTACTCTACCCTTTCTGATAGCACTTTAACGGGTATGTATGGTTTAGGTGCTGAACTTAAATTATCACCAACGTTTCATATTCGAGCATCTTGGGACTTCATGCGCCCAGAATTGGATGTCGTGAAAGTTGGCACGGAAAATATCAGTATTGAATCAGACATTAGCGTATTCTCTTTAGGCGCTAGCTATCATTTTTAAAATTTTCCGGAAAATTTCTTGGTGGTAATATCTACCGGTTAAAACGAAAAATTTGGTAGCGTTAATCTGTCAAGTTAAATGTATCTGTGTGTTGGCCTCATCTTTTGGTAAGAAAAATGTGGCCAACATCAGAACGATTATCACTCGTTTTTCTTTTGAGCCTTAGATTAGAATTTTCTATCAGGCTATTCGAACTAAGTCTCTAATTTACAACCAGATAGCGATAATCTCTTTTCGAGGAACCAAAGCTCGCCCACCATGACAAAACCCAGAGCATTCATTTTTCGCCACAGCTCAACTAACAGCAGGCAATTTACAAGGCGTTACGCAACCACTCTATTGCGTCCTTGGGATTTAGCATCATAAAGATTGGCATCGGCTTGACGATTAATTTCATCGACGCAACTCGATGCATGCGCCTCAGCCAAGCCAATGCTGACCGTCACTGAGATCGCCCCCTCTCGATAGTGAATGGGAGTATCACCAATGTTTTGACGGATGGTTTCCGCAGTCTTTAGGGCATGCTGGTGAGAAACACCCGCTAACAGAATACAGAACTCCTCTCCCCCTTGACGGAACACATTCTCCTCTCCCACCACATGAGCCATCGTTTTCACCACGGACCGAAGCACGCAGTCTCCTCCGTCGTGGCCGTATTCATCATTGATGGCTTTAAAGTGATCGATATCCAATACCAATAAGAAGAAGGCTGTTCCTTGAGTTTTCAGCGCTTGGTAGCGATGTTTCAGAGCAAGGCGGTTATTGGTGCCAGTCAGCGGATCGAGCGTGGCCAACTTACTTAACTTGTTTTCCGTTGACACACGATTGAACTCATACACGTGCGCGATAGCCGCAATACTGAAATAACAAAAGGCGAAGTTGATCATCATCGTCAACATGTCAAAGTACTGTTCTAAGTAAAATTGATAGGTGATGTTGACGATTTGAATTAAGAACAAACATGCGGTCGCCGCAAAACCCACTTTGTAGCCCAGCAACAAATAGTAAACGATTGGCAAAACCAGCGACCAAAAGAACACGCCATTGACCGTTGGCTTGAGGAAGGTGCCAAGAATAACGAGCAACGTAATACACAATGACATAATGTACTTGTGACCGTTGAATACACTACCCCTATCGATTTGGCGATAAACGTGCCAAGAGTAAAGCGCGTATAAGCCTTCCAACGTACCGTAGATGTAGCTCTGGCTAATAACAAAGTTACCGATAGCCATCAAGGCAGCCAAGCTTCCGATCCCAAGACTCATGCCTTTGAGCACTTTGAGGCGTAGCGTCAAGCTGCCATCAAGCTCGTTTATGTCCATATTTCCTTCCATGGGCTCAATGCTTTAAAACATCACGTATGATAACCTGATTAACTTATTGATAACAAGGACATCAATGCATATGTGCACACGTATATTCAACAACTTAAACGATAAATTTCCAGTGACAGCACGTAATATGGACTGGTATTGGCCCGTCAATACTTACTTCTACGCGTTTCCCAGAGGTACCGTAAACCGTGGTCTGAGCGCCGAGTCAACGGCCGAATTTTACATCGCACTTTCCGATGCCGAAGGCAACTCAACGGTGATTTGGTGACGCTGTTTGTCGACGCCCAAGTTTATCTGGTGATCAAAAACAAACCGTACAAAAACACCTGCTCGGAATGCGGCAACTTCTATCACCATGTCTGTGATTTTGATTGACTTGATCACCATTAGGGGTTGGTTGCGGTGAGGCTTGAAAATAGAGTTGGGGAAAGAAATCATTTAGGACGGGCACAAATTTTAAACAGTCACAACAAAAATCGTGACCGAAAATATAAGAAAGGCGTAACAAAATTACGCCCAAGAAGGATTATCCGTCATCTCTCAAGAAGTCAATGACAAAAATTAACCCTTTCACAAACCATCCCGGATGTGAAATAAAAATACGCCTAATAGTCGAAAACACTAAACGACAAAAAGCGCGAGGGTTCAGAATATTCATATCTGGCTCCGCATTTGGATTTAATAAATTTGCCAATCAAGAGCCTGCGATCTATCATCGCTTTGTTCGTATCGACAGATACAGGCAAGCTCGTTGGAAGTGGTTGCCGCCACTTTTGATTAGCACCGCTTCAAATCCCGCCTTTGGGTGGGATTTGTCGTTTCTGGAAGAAGAAAGTAGCTACTTATCCCCTTACAGACTTTACGATAATTATAATGGCATCGGTTTTCAAGGCACAGTCTCGAGATGACTTGTGGATAAGTGGCAAAAATACAAAAAACTGTAAGTAGGCACTCACATTATGATGCCTAGTGCGATAAGCGGTACAAAAGTGCTAATTTTTTGATCGGCTTATTCTTAACCGTAAATAAAAATAATATTGTTGATTTATCAATGTTTTTGTAAGTCAAAGAATATTGCCAATATGGAATTTCAAACGTAGAAAGAAACGTGATACTTATAAAATCCTATTGCCCATTGTTTTAGCCCCAAAACGCACTGAGAACCACCTTACTTCGCCCCCTTCTTCCCTTTTTCACCACTTTCGCAGATACTCTGCGCGTTATTGTTTAGTTGGAAACCCTTATGCCTCAAGCCAATTCCGTTGTCGTACTCGACTTTGAAACCACTGGTCTCTCACCGAACTTGGGGGATCGCGCGATTGAAATCGGTGCGGTTAAGATCGTTGATGGTGAGGTGGTCGATAGTTTTCAACAACTTATGAATCCTGGCTTTCGGGTCAGTTCATTTATTGAAAGCTACACTGGCATCACCAACAACATGCTGCGCAGCGCGCCCAGTTGCGATGAGGTGATGGCATCTTTTAGCGAGTTTATTGCGGGTGAAAACCTGATTGCGCACAACGCGTCGTTCGATAAACGCTTTCTGGATGCAGAGCTGGAGCGAATCAACTGCGACTATTCAGGCGAGTTTGCCTGTTCACTGTTGGTGGCAAGACGGCTGATTCAAGACGCGCCGTCACACAAGCTTGGTGAGTTGGTTCGTTATAAAAACATCGACAACGACGGTATATTTCACCGAGCGTTAGCCGATGCTCAAATGACGGCCAAATTGTGGCTACTGATGGTGGAAGAACTAGAGCACTCGGGTATCGCCAATCCAAGCTTTCAGTTTATGCAAACCGTGAGTAAAACCACCAAAGGCAAAGTGGCTCAGCTACTGGCAAAAAGCCGCGCATAACGCGCGGCGATTCAAGCTTTCCTTTCCAAGATCCCAGCGCTAACTCGGCGCTCTGTCTGAGATCACCTTGCCATCTTTAATGGTGATGATGCGTTTGGTGCGCTCGGCTAAAGCGTTGTCGTGCGTTACGATGATGAGCGTTCTGCCTTCGGCGTGGAGTTGATTAAACAGCGCCTCAATCTCAGCGCCCGATTTCGAATCCAGCGCGCCCGTCGGCTCATCGGCAAGAATGATTTGCGGATCGTTCACCAAGGCTCTGGCAATCGCCACCCTCTGTTTTTGGCCACCAGAAAGCTGGTTTGGTTTGTGGTCTAGCCTATCCCCCAGCCCCACTTGCGCTAACAATTTGGCCGCGCGCTGGCGACGCTCTTTGGCTTTGATGCCAGAGTACACAAGCGGCAAGGCCACGTTATCTAGCGCAGTGGCATATTCCAGCAGGTTGAAGCTTTGAAAGACAAAACCGATCTTCTGATTGCGAATACTTGCCAGCTCGTTGGCACTTAAACTAGCAACGTTCTGGCCAGCGAGTTGATATTCGCCCTCGGTGGGTTTATCAAGGCAGCCAAGCATGTTCATTAGCGTTGATTTGCCTGAGCCCGACGGCCCCAGAATAGACAAAAACTCGCCTTGGTGAATGGTGAGGTCAACGCCAT
This sequence comes from Vibrio vulnificus CMCP6, assembly GCF_000039765.1. NCBI lineage: Bacteria > Pseudomonadati > Pseudomonadota > Gammaproteobacteria > Vibrionales > Vibrionaceae > Vibrio > Vibrio vulnificus. The sequence goes on from NC_004460.2 coordinate 1,084,142, forward strand.
CTAGCGCGCGTACCTCCGCCTCGCCACTGGAGTAAAATTTGCAAATGTTGGTCAGTTCAACCAGCGGCGTGTTCGACATTTTCTCTCCACAATCTTGCTTATTATTCACTTTGTAACGCCTCCAATGGGCTCACTTTGGCAGCTCGGTTAGCTGGCAACCAAGCCGAGGCCACACCGATGATCACCAAGGTGGCGATCACAATCGTCACCACCATCCACGACAGCTCTGGCACAGGCTTGCCAAGATCTTCATAGAAGACGTTGCCATCGAGATTGATGGCGCTGATCGCCGAAACCAGCGCGTACGTCACGCCCAAGCCCAGAACGCCGCCGAGCATCATGGTCATTAACGATTGCACCAAATAATGCAAACGAATCGCGGTGGGCGTGGCTCCAACGGCCATACGCACGCCAATGTCTCGTGTGGAGCGCTTCACCGTGGCATACATCACGTTGGCAATGCCGACACCCGCCACCGCCAGGGTGACGAAACCAATAATGCCAAGGAAGCTTTGCAGGCCAATCAAGAAATGCTGCATGCTTTTTTGTTTGAGGAACATGTCATCCACTTGCACCACTTGTTCATCACTCACGCTCGCGCCGTGTTTGCGTGCAATCACTTGGCGAATGGTCTGCGCCAATTGAATGCGATTGGCGTCCGTTTGTGGCTCGACATTAATGCCGCCAATCTCGCCATTGGCATGGAATCGCTTCCAAGTTGCCAGCGGGACAAAGCTTGAGTAGTTGATCAAATCACCTTGTTCGATCTCGGCACCGTTCTTTTTCAACACCCCAATCACGGTGAACTCTTCACTGCCAATTTTGACTTTTTGCCCGACAGGGTCGACTTGTAAGGTCACCGGTGCGAACCAACTGAAGTCTTCCACAGGGTTGAACAGATCCGCCGCCAAGGAGTAACCCAGCACCACCACTTTGCGCATCTGTTTTTGATCGAGCGGATTGAACCAGCGGCCTCCCTCTCTAGGCGCAAGATTGGTCATTGCGGCGAATTCAGTGGTCACGGCTAACGGCTGTTGCCATGAACCGCGGTCACCCACGGTAATCGGCTCATTCCATCGCGCGGTTGGCGCAACGCTTTTCACCTCTGGCAAGGCTTGAACCACACCCACATCCTCGATTTTCAGGGTCAGAAATTTGCCTTGATGGAATGCGCCGTGATCGATACTGGCCATCCCACCCGTTAAATAAATCAGGTTGCCGTTGCCATTTTGCGCGGTTCGCAACACGCCCTGACGAATGCCTTCCCCCACCGCCAACATCGCCGCAATACACAGCGTTGCCCATGCCACGGCAAGAATGGTCAAGCCCAGTCGCAGCTTCTCTGCGGCCATTTCTTGAAAGATTTGTCTCGTCGGTAGCAGCATGGTTACGCCCTCGCACTTAACGCAATCAGGGGCGTGAGGCGTGAAGCTCGTCTTGCGGGGAAATACGACGCCAACAGCGCCAGAATCAAGGTCACAAGCAAAGACCAGAGAATGGAATCTCCCGTGATCACCGGAAAGCCCAACCAATCAGGCAGGGCGATAGAGCTCAGTAACCCCACCACCAAATAGGCCACCAGCAATCCAAGCGCCGTCCCCACCGCCACTAAAAACAGCCCTTCGAGAATAAACTGGCCGAGTATCGATTTTTGCGTCGCGCCAATGGCCAAACGCACCCCAATTTCTCGCGTGCGTTCCGTCACTGAGAGGAACATGATGTTAGCCACTCCCAAGGCTCCCACCGCCATGGTCATGGCACCACTTGCACCAAGGAAGATCTGAATGCCACGGAAAATCGCGGTGATCAGTGCTGCGCCTTCGCTGAAATCGGGCAAGTTGATCGCCTCTTTGTCGCTCGGGTCAAAGTGCAGTTGCTTAGCGTAAAATTGAACTATCGCTTGTCGGAATGACGCGCCATCCATGCCATCCATCGGCTTGAGCATGATCATCCATGGTTTGGCATTCCACAAATCGCGGAAGGTGGTTTGCGGAATAAGTACGCTGCGGCTTTCACCAAATGAAATACCCATATCCTCACTGGCGGTAATGCCAATGATCAAAAAAGGAATGCCATTCACATTGAGCGTATCACCGATTTGGATTCCCCCCATTTGCGCGATTTGATTCCCCAACACAGCCACACGGCTATGGTTGCGAATATCGCTAGGTGACAAATGACGAGAGCCGGGCATCAATTTGAGTTGCAGCAGCGACAAGTAAGAGGAATCAATCCCACTGACGTTACTCATTAAGTTTTGCCCTCGCTGATTGGTGACTCTGGCGTCCGATTTGGCGTACACACTTGAGGCTGCTTTCACAGAGCCCGATTGTGTGATCATATCGACGTGATCTTGCGAGAGCTGAATTTGGCGTCGCGAAGGAAGGCCATGCCACGGTTTGCTGGTGCTGGATGGAAAAGCAACTTGCACGTTGTTCACCAGAAATGACAACTGCTGAGTTTGGTGACGATAAAACCCCTCACCGAGAGCGATCAGCACCACCACGGAGATCACCCCCCAAGCAATGGCAATAATGGCCAACACGCTTTTCATGCGGTGCGCCATCAACGTTTGCCATGTTTGTTGCAATAACGCGCTCATGAATGAAAAGCTCGGGAGATGAGGACCATGATGTCGTCATCGAGCTTACCCGCGGTTTGCAGCAATGCAATTCGCTGACGCCAGTAGTTATACAAGTTGGTTTGCAGGCTGTGTTTGGCCTCAAACAAGCTGTTGTGCGCGCTGATCACATCGGAAACTTCCAGCAAACCTGCATCATAGAGTTTCTCTTTGCTGGCCAATACGTTACCACGCGACGCCACCAGCTCGTTGGCGATCAACACTTGGTTCCAGTTGATCTCAACCTGAGTAAACTGCTGAATCACGCGCTTTTGGATGTCGATTTCGACTCGGCGCATCTCTTGTTTGGCACTCAAAATGTTCAACGACGCTTCATCAACTTTGCTCCTCACCGAGCCGTTGAGATCAATCGGCACACTCAACGTCAGGCCCGCATTAAACTCGCCGTTGGAGCGTTGATCACCATCGCTGTAACCCACACTGCCTCTGAGGGTCGGGTAATAGCCCCCTTTGGCGGACTGCTTTGCGAACTCACTGGCTTTGACCATTTGCGCCGCCACCAGCAGCTCTGGGCTGCTGTCTTTGGCTAATTTGAGCCACTGCGCCTGAGAGGTCACCAGCATCGGCGGTTGAATCAAAGTGTCGGTGCGAATTTGATCCACGCTGTCTGGCACTTGGTTGATCAGCGCCGCCAGCTCCGCTCTTTTCACTTCAAGATCCGCTTGGGCATTGAGAATCGTCGCTTGCTCAGAGACTTGTGTCGCGCGCATCTCTTCCACATCCACCGATTTGACCTTACCCGCTTGATAACGCTTCTCGATGATTTGCAACAGTTTGTTGCCCTCATCCAGCTTGGTTTGCGCCAATACTAGGTCACCTTGTGCGCTGGCGAGATCCAAATAGGCAGCGAGCAGTTTCTGCGCGAGTTCGTTGTGTGCTTGAGACAGTTCCAGCTCCGATTTGAGGTAGTTGGCTTTTGCTTGATCTAAGCTCGACCACAAACTGCTGTCCCAAATGGTTTGCGATAAGGTGGCCCCATAACTGTTGGAACTGTCGGCCGATTCACTCCAATTGAGTGAGGCGCTGGCACTGAGATCCGGCAACAACGCGCTACGGCTGCTGTCCACGCCCGCTTGGCCCAGTTGCACACCTATCTTGGCTTTTTCGTAATTCGGATCATTTTGCTTAGCTTGCTGCCACGCTTGCTCAATGGAGATGGCATGGCTGGGCAAACTCAGCGTCGCCGCCAACACGGCCAAGCCGATTTTCGATAAGTGCTTGTTAACCATGCGCGCCTCCCATCACCATGCTGTTGTCGATGATTTCTTCATCCAACGTCACGCCATCCAACACTTCAACGTTAATACCGTCAGAGAGCCCCAACTGCACTGGCTGCGCGTGGAAACCTTGCTCAGAGCTATCTGGGATCAGCACATGCGGCGCATCGCCTTCAAACTGCAATGCGCGCTCTGGCAGCGTTAAGACGTTTTCAGATTTCTTCAACGTGATTTTCGCCGTTGACGAGAACCCCGAGCGCAGCAGTACTTCGCTCGGAATGTTGAGCTGCCCTACTTCAACTTCAAAACCGTTATCAAAACTCTTGGCAGAGGCATTACCTCCTGGGGAGTTAAGATTCTCTGATTGAATCGCCACTTTGGTGAGCACACCAGAAATCGCCACATCAGGATAGGGAGCAACGGTGAGCAGAACGGGCATCCCTGGGGAGAGCTGCGCCGCATCATGCTCACTGACGCTGCCTTTAAAGATCAAATTATTCATGTCGGCTAACGACATCATTTCCGTCGCAGCCTGACTCGATTGCGTGGAAATGATCGGCTCGCCAACTTCCACTTTTTGATTAAGCACCGTGCCATCAATGGGCGCGTAGATCGTGGAGGTTAAGCGCGCATCACCGATAGAGGCTTCACCACTGCGGATCAGTTCGAGGTTTTGCCGTTTTTGCAGCACATCCGCTTGGGCAGATTTGACCGTCGAGCGCGCACTGACGTACTCATCGTAGTTCTTCGGGATGATATTTTGCTTCACCAAACTTTCTAGGTTGGTGAGTTTTTGCTTGGCGGATTCGAAATCGGCTTCGCTGCGCATTAGCGCCGCCGAGGCATCCGTCAGAGCTTGAGGAGTCGGATTTGGGCGCACCTTGATCAGCGGCTGACCTTGTGTGACCTTTTCACCCACTTTTGCGTAGATTTCCCCGACGATACCATCAATTTGCGACTTGATAGACACAGAATGAGCTGGAACAATTTTGCCGACAGCCACCGCCTGCTTTTCAATGGTGCCCGTTGTGACCACAAGCGTGGGAAAAGCGTCCGGCTCCGCCGAAGATTGCAGATAGAAATACGCACCACCACCGAGCAGCGCAACGCTCACAGCAGAGACAAGCCAACGTTTCGTCATTATGATTCCAGCCATTATTGGGTAGTCGCATGACTACGCCTCACATACAAAGTTGCTGGAATCATATCGGCTTTAATGTCTGGACGTTGTCAGATTTGGTATTGCTATGTCAGATGGAATTGACAAAAACTTATGCGGAAAAGTCATGAAATCCATTGCAACTGCGGATAAAAAAGCAAATTACAGGTGCAATGGCAACATTCAGCTTGGCCAATCAACATCGGCAATATCGCCTCCCACATTGATTGAGATAGTAATTTGCCAAAAAACGCGCATAATTTTGCTATCAACACTCAAAGAAGAAATGACTTATGACTGATTTTCAATACTACTTTCATCAACTTCCTTGTTTTGACTGCAAAAAGACCACAGTAAGCACGGATCTGGGTTGGTTAACGGCGGCGATGAAAGAAGATGTTCTTGCTCAAGTGGCTGAAATCATCGCGCAAGAAAACGTTGAAGCGGATTTTTCTGTGAACGTAACGTGCACAAAAGAAGAAGCGCGTGACTACTTATTGCTGAACTTCTACGGCTATTCAGACGAAGAACTGGCAGACCAAGTGGAAGCAGAAGACGAGCAAGAAGTCGCGGATGAAATCGCTGAGCTACTCGCCGATGGCAAAGAAGTCGTGGTTTTCGAACATGAAATCGCACTGCAAAGCTGCACCGATTGCGAAGTTGAGGAATAACTCAACACGCCTCATCGTGCTCAAGCTTGATTGAAAGCGTTAGCCCCCTTGCGTGGCTAACGCTTTTTTGTCATCAAACGTTGGCCGCTTTGCATCAGAAATTCCAATCAAACATTTAAATGAGAATCAATTGTAATAACAACGCAGTTTCTTTATTCTTGCCTCACCCTTTCACGGCATAAGCACAACAACATGAGTGGCCATTCGTTTTTTGAGCATCTGTTCGAGCACTCACAACACGTCACCCCATATCTGCATGGCGCGCTCAAACCGCGACCAGAAAGGTGCGCCGAGCATGGGTTTATCCATATCGAACACGCAAGTTCCGACCATATCCGCGCGCTGTATGAAAGCCTCAAATTAGCGCATCCCGAAGCTGGGTCGGCCTATTGGCTAACGCGCACTTGGACGCTGCTCTGCTGGCAACCGCTGTATGTGGCGTTTATTGCCATCTACTCTTGCCAAGGTTTGCCAAAGCTTTCATCCATGGGCCAACACGTTCAGCCAAGGTTCGTCAGTGGCTATCAATTTGACGACGATGAATATCGCCAAGGCAGCGAGCAAGAATTGATTGCCCATGCAGGTAAAGAACTCTGCGCGCTCTTCGACTACTTCCGCCAAGAGATGAGTCTCTGGACCCGCATCCGCCCCGGTTTTACCCAACACTTGTTTGCGGATGGTGTATTCGGCTGTTTGGTGAAACTCAGTCAGTTTTATCCCACCTTGTCGGGTGACTATTTCCTAGAACAAGCACGGTTGTGGCTTGCAGCCTGCCAGTTGCCTGAAAAACTCATCCACTCTCTTCGCTACGATGAAACATCTCGACAACTTAGCTTGGTGCGCACCAGTTGCTGTTTAGTCTACAAATGCCAAGGGCGAGAATTGTGTCGCGACTGCCCAAGGCATCCAGACAACAAACGCGAATAACGCCAAGCGCGATCATCCACATCAGCGGTGCGCCACACACCCAACGATAGAGAGATTGATTATGAAAACAATTCTCATTGCAATTTCAACATGCTAAAGTGAACGGCTCGTAGCCAATAACTCAACTTCCTATTTCGCTTATGTATCAACTTGTCGATGCGTCGTTCGAAATCGACGATAAGGTGATCCTCTCTCCGACCAACCTCACGTTTGCATCGGGGAAAGTCACTACACTGCTTGGTCACAATGGGTGTGGTAAATCGACCTTAGTTAAATTGCTGAGTCGACAAAACGCGCCAACGCAGGGGCAAGTTCTGTTTAACCAACAGCCGATCGCTTCGTTCAACAGCTTAGAGTTTGCCCATCAAGTGGCCTACCTTCCCCAACATCCCCCCATCACAGACGGAGTGACGGTTCGTGAGCTGGTCTACTTTGGGCGCTATCCGTGGAAAGGGGCCTTTGGTCGTTATGGCAAAGAGGACTATGCGATTGTCGATGAAGCCATTGAAAAAGTGGGTTTAACGGCGTTCGCTCAACGCTTCGTTGCCACCTTGTCCGGCGGGGAAAGGCAACGCGCTTGGGTCGCGATGCTGCTCGCGCAGCAAAGTCAGTGCATTTTGCTCGACGAACCGACTTCCGCCTTGGATGTGGCGCATCAACATGAACTGCTGGCGTTGATCCGCGAGCTCAACCAAACCATGGGCTTAACGGTGATCATGGTGCTACACGACGTCAATATGGCGGCCAAGTTTAGCGATCACCTCATTGCCCTCCACTCTGGAAAGGTGATTGCAGAAGGCAATCCTCAAGCGCTAATGACGCCAGAAACATTGATGAAAATCTATGGTATGGAGCTCGCGTTATTCGCTCACCCCAAAACGGGAAAACCGATCAGTTACATCCCTTAAATCAGAAGGAATCTGTTGTGAAAAAAATCATCCTGATGCTCTCTGCGGCCTTGGCATTCAACAGCTATGCTCTCGACATCACCCACGAAATGGGTACCACATCTTTTGAAACCACACCAAAGAAAGTGGTGGCACTCGATTGGGTGCTCACCGAAACCGTACTCAGCCTAGGCATTGAACTTGAAGGCGTGGCAAACATAAGCGGCTACCAACAATGGGTGGCCGAACCCCATCTAAACGCCGATGCGATTGATGTCGGTTCACGCCGTGAGCCGAACTTAGAGCTACTGAGCAACATCAAGCCCGATGTCATCTTGATCAGCAAACATCTTGCGGCGGCTTATGAGCCACTCAGTAAGATTGCGCCGGTTCTGGTTTACAGCGTCTACAGTGAAGACAAGCAGCCGTTGGAATCGGCCAAACGCATTACTCGCTCACTCGGTAAGCTGTTCGATAAAGAGCAGCAGGCGGAGCAAGTGATTGCACAAACTGACCAGCGCCTTACGGCCAACGGGGCAAAAATCACCTCAGCCGGAAAAGCCGACAAGCCCCTGCTGTTTGCTCGTTTTATTAACGACAAAACCCTACGTATTCACAGTGAAGGCTCTTTGGCTCAAGACACCATCAATGCGATGGGGCTCAAAAACGATTGGCAGGAACCCACCAATCTTTGGGGTTTCACCACCACCGGAACGGAAAAACTGGCGGAACATCAAAAAGCAAATGTGATGATTTTTGGCCCTTTGAGCCAAGAAGAACGCCAGCAACTGACGCAGTCTCCGCTTTGGCAAGCCATGGAATTTAGCCGCACCGATTCTGTTTACGAACTTCCAGCCATTTGGACGTTTGGTGGATTACTGGCCGCGCAACGCTTGAGTGACCACATTACTGGACGACTCACCCAGCCACAATGAACACCTTAGACATCACAGACCCAGTCAAGGGGCGATTTCCTTTTAAAACCGCAGCGTTACTGAGCGCGGCGGTTTTACTTATTGGCTTACTGCTGCAAATCACCGCGCCCTATTCCCAAGGTATTGGCCTGATTTGGAATACCCTTTTCCATTTTGATGCGTCTAATTATCAGCATCTCATTACGCATTTAACCTATTTGCCGAGGCTGAGCGTTGCCATCATTTGTGGGTTTGCTTTAGCGGTGGCTGGGTGTGTGATGCAGTTTGTGTTACGTAACCCGATTGCTTCACCAACCACATTGGGCGTCGCGGCGGGCGCCGAGCTGGGGATGGTACTAGGGATTTTATTGCTCCCGGCGAGCTTGGCGGTACCTGGGTTTGTTCCCGCGTTTATCGGCGGTTGCCTAGCCACTGGGCTGGTGTTTGTCTTGAGCGCCGCCAGAGGTTTTTCGCCCTTACATATGGTGCTCGCGGGCATGGTGGTGAGTCTGTTTTTGGGCTCACTCAACACCATGCTCTTGATGCTCAATGAGCAGCGCCTGACCAGCATTTTTGTGTGGGGTGCCGGTGTGCTCAACCAAAACGACTGGTCGAGCACGCAAATGCTGTTGCCTTTGGTTCTGATCCCGACGATGTTGCTTTTGCTGCTGCAACGGCCATTGTCTGCGCTGCAGTTTGGTGACCATGTCGCCACTTCGTTAGGCGTTAACATCAAGCAAATTAAACTGTTGTGCTTATCGTTCGCCATCTTCATTACGGCCGCGGTGGTCAGCGAAGTCGGTTTGATCGGTTTTGTTGGCATCGTTGCGCCCGCTATGGCGAGAATGCTTGGCGCTCGAACGCTGGCGAAGCAAATTCTTACCAGCGGCGTGATTGGCAGCGCCATTCTGCTTATCGTCGATTTGCTGATCCAACCTTTCTCTGGTGTGGGAGGGGAACTGCTGCCCACCGGCGCCATGACGGCCTTAATCGGCGCACCATTTTTGTTGTGGCTGCTGCAACGAAGCAAACTCCAATCCGATCTTAAGGCGCGCTCTGAACACGTCGAACACTATAAGCGGGTTAACACTCGCTACGTGCTAACCGCGCTGACATTGGTGCTTTTCATCGTTTCTCTGTTCGCACTCTTGTTGGGTAAAAACCAATTTGGCTGGAGCTTTGGCCTAACTCAATCGCTCTTTGAGCTGCGTGCGCCACGCCTGCTGGTTGCGCTGATCGCGGGAATAGGGCTAGCCTTTGCTGGCACCATTATCCAGCGCATCTCTGGCAACCCAATGGCCAGCCCAGAAGTATTGGGGATCAGCTCTGGCGCGGCGCTCGCCCTTGTGCTCGGAACGCTGTTTGGGGTTGCCGTGGGTAGAGAGCAGCAAATGTTGTTGGGTACGCTGGGGGCGGTCTCGGTCGCGGTGGTGGTGTGGTTCATGGGCAGAAAGCATCACTTCGCCCCGACACAAACCTTGTTGACCGGCATTGCCTTGAGCGCAGGTTTGGATGCCCTACTCAGAATCGCCATGAGCTCAGGACACGACAATGCCTCCGCTCTGCTCACTTGGTTATCGGGTTCCACCTACTTAGTGGCCAGCAATGACGTTGTGTTGCTCGCCATCGGTGTGGTTTTGGTGGGTGGCATCGCCTTGTCACTAAGCCGTTGGCTAGCGTTAATCGGCCTAGGCGAAATCACCGCCAACAGCATCGGCATGAACGCTACGCTGGTCAGGTTGGTACTGTTACTGCTAGTGGCCGCACTCACCACGCTGTGCACCATTGTAATTGGCCCACTGAGCTTTGTTGGCCTATTGGCTCCGCATATGGCGCGCTCACTGCATCAATACCAAGCAAGACCACAGATGCTCACCGCTGCGCTATTGGGGGCGACCATTATGGTCTCGGCGGACTGGATTGGGCGAACCCTTTGGTTCCCTTGGCAATTCCCCGCAGGTCTCTTGGCCTCTTTGATTGGGGGTGGCTACTTTCTTTATCTGATGAGGCGTTAGTCTTCCTCATAGTTAAAAGAAAATCTCTTGCCGCAGAAGGCTTAACGTTGGCCTTCTGTGGTCACTGTGGCGTGACTTTTTCGATTGTATTTTGGGAACTAAAAAGCAATAAATGGCAATAAGATAAATTTGTGTTTACCATGTGGGGAAAACACTAAGCCTATGTCACTCATGGAAAAAGCCCCCATCACCAAACTTCAGCAAGATTTGTTCAATCAAGTGGTCAGCAAACTCAAAGCCGACGATGCGAAAATCGGCGCCAGCCTGAATGAATCGTCATTGGCTAATCAGTTCCAAGTATCGAGAACTCCGATGCGCGCCGTGCTCAGCTACATGTCTGCCTTAGGCATCGCTAAAGCTGTGCCTAATAAGGGATTCACGTTACAGATCGATGCTCATGCCATTCAAACTAACGAGAATGCCGACAATAAAACATCTCGTCAGGAGAAACTGTATCTTAGGTTGCTGATGGATCTCTTCTTTGGGGAGATCGCCGCGGCGTTTTCAGAAAAGGAGCTTCAAGAGCGCTACAACGCCAATCGAGGCGAGATACAAAGCGTGCTCCGTTTGCTCGAAAATGATGGTATCTTGCGCCGAAGCCCCGGCTATAAGTGGCACCTCGACGGTGTTCTCAATACGCTGGAAAGGCACACCGAAAGCTACCGATGTCGGCTGATTTTCGAACCAGCAGGCTTGCTCGAACCAAGTTGGTTAGCCGATCTCAATGCATTAGAGCAGTGTCGTGATCGTCATCTGCAAGCGATTCAAAAACCAGACACCGTCAGCGCCAGCGATTTGTTCAGCCTAAGTGCGGACTTTCATGAGCTGCTCGCCGCCTGCTCAGGCAACCGTTTTTTACTGAGCAACATGCAGCAGCATAATCGCATGCGCAAAGCGACCGACCTGGTCTCAATGCACATCCAAACGTCAGTCATTAAATCTTGCCAACGTCGGCTTGAGATCCTCGAGCTGCTGCTTGAGGGCAAAAACAAAGAGGCGGCAAAAAAACTCACTCAGCTGCTAGAAAATGATATTCGTGTCATGCAGCGCACCTACAGCAATGTTATCCATCTCTCTCTGTCGGAGCGGGAAAAGCTGGTCAACAGCATCACCCACACCGACATCTAACTCGCTTAGTCGTGCGCCAATTAAAACCTGCATGCCCCTTAGCTTAAGTCGCTTAGCTGAGGGGATAATTTCTCAACGCGAGGCTCCCCTTCTAGTTCCTCCCTACTCGCCCCTTGTCCCTCTCACCTAGTCCCTCGTTCTTCGTCCCTCTCTCCTCTCCCAAAAAACCATCGCCATCAGCGCTATTGAGTTAAAAGAAAATAATTCGCATTTGCATATTGTATTTTCACAACAGAAATACAATAATAACAATTCTTATTTAGATTAATTACAAGCCTTCGCGCCGCTCAAACCTTGGATTTGTGCCGCTTTATAATTGATAAACATAGAGAAAATAATGACAGCAAGTAAAGGGAAGTTCCCTCTATCAACCATGGCACTTGCGATTATCGCCGCAAGTACTGCACTGACTGCCCAAGCACAAGAAACCTCAACCAACGACAAAATGGTGGTGGTTTCAAGCCGCACTCCAAAAGCGATCAGCGATATTCCTGGTACGGTTTGGTATATCGAGTCCGACAAAATTGAACAAGAATACCGCGGTGGTAAGACTCTTGGCGATATTCTGGCATCGGCAATTCCGTCTCTGGACGTCAGCAGTGGCGCTCGCACCAACCTAGGCCAAAACCTACGTGGGCGTAAGATGTTGGTAATGATTGACGGCGTTTCTCTGCAATCTTCACGCTCCATCAGCCGTCATCTTGATTCCATCGATCCATTCAACGTTGATCGTATCGAAGTGTTGTCGGGTTCCACTTCCATCTATGGCGCAGGCGCCTCGGGTGGTGTCATCAACATCATCACCAAAAAAGCGCACAGCGAAGAGCTTGAGTTTGAATCGTATGTGGGCGGGACTTCTGGCTTTAACTCCGGCGAAGATTTTGACTACAAAGTGGCTCAGTCTATTTCTGGCGGCAATGAAAAGGTTCAAGCACGCACCTCTGTGGTTTACACCGAAACACAAGGTTTCTTTGATGCTAACGGCACCATTGTGACACCGGATATCTCACAAGGCTCACTGCAGTTTAACCAAACCGTCGATTTCTTAACCACGGTTGGCGTTGACGTGTCAGAGACGAAAAAGCTGAACTTTCTAGCGCAATACTATGATAGCCAGCAAGATTCGCCATATGGCCTGTACATTGTCGGCAGAGACTTTGTTGATGTGCGTAAAGGCTTTGAATCTGACCGTGAGCACGGCACCAAGCGCATTATGCTAAGCGCCTCTTATGCTGATGCACAGTTTCTTGGCCAGCAGCTCATCGCAGAAGCCTCGTACCGCAAAGAAGACCAAACTTACACACCTTATTATCAATCTTCTGGCCAACAGATTACCGACGTGATCTCGCTAAAAGCGGCACTGGCAAAAAGCTTCGACAAGCTCAACATTGTCTATGGCATCGATGCCTACCAAGACAAGCTCGACAGCAATCAAGCGCTTTACGATCCCACCATCGCTAACAATTCCGGCAATTTGGTGAACAAGACTTACGCCCAAGTGGGCCGTTATCCTGGCGTGGAAGTGAGTTCGGTGGCGGCTTTTGCTCAAGTCGATTACGCCATCACCGACGAATGGAGCGTTGAAGGCGGTGTTCGCTACCAATACATGTTGAACAAGATCGATGACTTCGTGGGTTACAACCAACAGAAGAAAATCGCCGCAGGCAGTGGCACCTCAGCCGATGCGGTACCCGGCGGAGAAACAGATTACAGCGTTGCACTGTTCAATTTGGGGACGATCTACCACCTCAACCGCGACTCACAAGTTTGGGCTAACTTCTCGCAAGGTTTTGATCTAGCCGATCCAGCCAAGTACTACGGGCAGGGTAATTACACGCTTGTTGGCGATCACTGGCAACTGAACGACAGCATCAATGTCAATCAGTCAAAAATGTCAGGGATTAAGACCAACAGCGTCGAGTTGGGCTACCGCCTAGAGAGTGGCGATGTGAATCTGCAAACTGCGGCATACTACTCGCAATCCGACAAGAACATTAAGTACAACAAGACCACCTTGCTGATTGAAGAAATCGAAGACAAAAAACGAGTCTACGGTTTAGAAGCGATGCTCTCTTACTGGATTCATGACAACATTCAGTTGGGTGCTTCTGGTCACTATGTGGTCTCTGAAGTGAAAGTGGACAAGGGCTGGGAAGATTACGATGCGGGCTACGCTAGCACGTCGAAGGCCAACGCTTGGGCCGGTTGGAGCGATGCCAATCTCAACGTTAAACTGCAAAGCCAAACCATGTTTGACTACGAAGATGCGTCCAACAACAAGCTCAACGGCTACACCCTGTTTGATCTTGTGGGCAGCTATCAGCTTCCTGTCGGTAGCTTAGGTTTTGGCATTCAGAACCTGTTGGATAAAGACTACACCACCGCTTGGGGTCAACGCGCACAGCTGATTTACTCAGCACACTATGAATCCGCCGCTTACGACTACAAAGGCCGTGGCCGTACATACACGCTCAATTACCAAGTGAAGTTCTAAGATATGTAGGTTTTAGGTTTAAAGATGGAACCGCTCTCGATGGGCGGTTTTTTGTCTCCGCCACCGCGAAATATCTGCAGGATTAACCTACCGAAACAGATTACGCTTAACTCAACGCTTCTAAGAAATGCGAGCGCTTTGATGGGTTCGAAGTTGTTCAAAGCCTCTCCCCTCACAAAATTTACAGTGTAAAAAAGGGCACTGTTTCCAGTGCCCGACTAATACCAAATTAGGGGGAAGTATTAGTAAAGTGAAACGGTAATTACAGTTTACCTTCGCTGCCACACATGCGGATTTTATCCATCACCACGCGTTTCATCGCCGCTTTACCTGGGGTGATGTACTTTCTGGGATCATTTGCATCTGGGTGTTCAGCGAAGTGCCCTTTGACCGCATCAGCAAAGGCAATTTTCAGCTCAGTCGCCACATTCACTTTGCATACGCCAAGCTCAATACAGCGACGAACCATCTCATCTGGCACACCAGAGGCACCGTGTAAAACCAATGGAATGTCGACCACCGAACGGATTTTCTCTAAACGAGCGAAGTCGAGTTTTGGTTCGGCTTTGTAGAGCCCGTGTGCAGTGCCAATCGCCACGGCCAACGAATCAATGCCAGTGCGACGAACAAACTCAGCAGCAGAGGCAGGATCCGTCATCAACGCATCGGCGCTGTCGACAATCAAATCGTCTTCTTGGCCACCCAAGCGGCCCAACTCAGCTTCGACACTGGCGTCGAAACGGTTGCAGTACTGCACCACTGAGCGAACAATGTCGATATTCTGGTCAAACGCATGGTGTGAACCATCAATCATCACCGAGCGAATGCCGTGCTCCACTTTGTTGCGGATGTCTTGCAAATCTTCATGGTGATCCAAATGCAGCACCAAAGGAATCGAATGCTTGTGCGCGGCTTCTTTACAAATGCTGATCAAGTAATCGGTACCCGCGTAATCGTAAGTCCCTGGCGTGCCGGCTAAAATCACCGGCGATCCCATTTCCGATGCGGTTTCAACCACCACTTGCACCGTTTCAAGGTTATGAATATTGAAGGCAGGAACCGCATAGCCACCAAGTTGCGCGCGTTTTAACATTTCGCGAGAAGAAATCAGATACATAAAGCCTCCTGACGAGGGGAAACCACGGCGTCAAACACCAGACGACCATTCACCCACGTTTTATCAATTGAGAAATCGGAACCTAAAGCCACCATTGAAGCGCGTTTGCCGACTTCTAATGTGCCTAGTTGATGTTGAATGCCTAACGATTTGGCGGGCGTGTGTGACGCCATCAACCACGCTTGCTCAAACGGCAAATTGAGCCAGCGTTGAATATTTTTTACCCCTTCAATCAGGGTTAATGTGCTGCCCGCGAGCCCCCCTTCTTGAGTCGTGACCACACCTTGTTTCATCTCCACCTGATATTCCCCCAAGGTGTATTGGCCATCGGGCATGCCTGTGGCGCACATGGCATCGGTAATTAAGGTCATGCGTGAGCCACAGCAGCGGTGCGCCACTTCAATCGCCGCGGGATGAACATGATGACCATCGGCGATCATCTCGACATAGCATTCAGGGTGAAGTAGCCCCGCCCCGACCACTCCGGGGTCGCGATGGTGTAGGCCTCGCATGCCGTTGTAACAATGGACGATGCCCTTTGCGCCCGCATCAAGCGCGAGTTTGACCTGCTGGTAACTGGCGTCGGTGTGGCCCAGCATGACGCTAATGCCTTGGTTGGCTAAGTAGCGAATCGCCGCCAGAGCCCCCTCTTTTTCCGGCGCGAGTGCCACTTTCAACAGTTGGTTGTCACTGTAGGAAATCCAGTTATCCAGTTCTTCCACCGCCAACTCGCGGAACCATTGCGTTGGGTGTGCGCCTTTGTTCTTCTCGGTGAAATAAGGCCCTTCTAAATACGCACCGAGGATCTCGGCCCCCTCAACGCCTTGCTGCTTGCTTTTCGCCACTTGCGCTAGTGCCGAGCGAATCTTGGCCACTGGCGCAGTGACCGTGGTGGCCACAAAAGCGGTGACGCCTAAGCTGGCGAAGTATCGCGACATGGTATTTAAACTGGCATGTGTTGCGTCCATCACATCGCACCCTTGGCTGCCATGGACATGACTGTCGATCAAGCCGGGCATTAAGTTCACAGCGCCCAAGTCGGTCACTGTTCGATGTTGTTGCGGGTCATATGCCGCTATCGCGCTGATGTTGCCTTGCGAATCCACACTGAGCACCGCGTCTTGCAACCAGTGATCACCGTGTAAAATTCGCTGAGCGCGATAGTGTTGTTGTTCAGATGCCATCTTCTTCTACCACTGCACTCGGTTGTGTGGCGGCTTGTTGCGCTTTCAGTGCCATTTCCGCCGCTAAAGAGGTGATGCCACGATGGCCACATTCCACCGCCATCTCACGAAACGCGGTTAAGGTCAGCTCGTCGCGCTCAAGCAACATTTCGGCGGCCATTTGCATGTTGGTGCCCGTCACGACTTCGATATCATCGCGCTCTTGGCTCAGCAAGGAAGCGGTACGAAATGGTGTGCCGCCCAGTAAATCGGTGAGAAAAACAATGCCATCACCGCTGTCGATTTCCTCAATCGCTTGGCGCATGGCCACTTCCAACTGAGGCGTGGTCATCTGCTCTGGGAAATCGAGGAATCGAAACTGCTCTTGCTCGCCAATCACTTGTGCAATGGCTTGAGCGATGCCAGAGGCAAACCCGCCGTGACCCGATAAAATTACCGCTATCATATTTGGTTCCTTCTTGGGGCTGGCGTACCAGCCCCGTTTTTACTGCGTTATCTTTCGTTGTTGTTGCGATGTATCCGCGCTTATAGGAAGCCCATAAAGCGACCCACGACACCCAATGTCACCGTGATGGCAATCAGTTTGAGTGGGCTCCAACCACGTTTCACCAATGCGTACATCGCCAAGGTGTAAAGCAGTGGTAGGAAGGCTGGCATTAGCTTGTCGATCACATCGGCTTGCAGTTTCACCACGGCGTCACCGGCGGTAATTTCTGCGGTGGTTGAGAGGCGAACGTAAGTGGCCACCAGCGCACCAATCACCGTCATACCCACCATGGAAGCAGCGTGACCCACTTTCTTGGTGTTGGCTTTGATCATCGGAATCGCCGCCACACCCATGCGGTAGGCGTAGTGCGCCAAACCGAAGCGCAAACCAAAATGCACCACGTTAAACAAGACGAAGAAGAACACCGCGCCCATGATGGAGCCTTGTAGCGCAAGGTCCGCGCCGATACCGCCACAAATTGGCAGCAGGGTTAACCAGAACATCGCATCGCCGATCCCGCCCATTGGCGCGCCCACGGCAATTTTGGTGCTCTGAATACTGTTGATGTTTTGTTTTGAACGCTCCATCGCCAGTACGATGCCCATCACGAAGGTGACAAGGAACGGGTGAGTGTTGAAGAAGCCCATGTGCCCTTGCATCGCTTTGGAGAGATCGGCCTTGTTGGTGTGAATTTTCTTCAACGCTGGCAACAAGCCGTAAAGCCAACCAGACGCTTGCATACGTTCAAAGTTGAACGAGGCTTGCAGTAGCAAAGAGCGCCACGCCATGCGGTTGATGTCTGCTTTCGTCAACTCAGCGCCAATCTCTTTGTTCTCATATTCGTCCGCCGCCACGCCGGGAGCCGGTCTTACGTCTGGATTCACGTTGTCCAGATCCATTTGTTTGATTACGTTAGATTCCATCTTCAAGATCCTCAGCAGGGGCAGTCACAGGAGTCGGTTCTGATTTGCGCATAAAGTCGATAATCGCCATGGCCGTGGCCGCAGAAGCGATCGCCAAGATAGGCAGCTCAAGCCAAGCGGCAGCAACAAAACCTAAGATGAAGTAAGGGATGTAGGCATTCTTCATCATGATTTTCATCAGTACCGCGAAACCGATAGCGGGCATGATGCCACCTGCCACACCTAGGCCATCAATCAGCTCTTTCGGTAGGGCAGAAACCATGGTGCCTGCGTGTTCTGCACCAAGATAGATAGGTAAAAATGCGCACAGGAAGTAGAAGGTGCCAAGCACAGCAAGCGCGAAGTAGTTAACGCGTTCAATGCCATCGGTGTCGGCGTTTTGTGCGTATTCGTCACACTTCGACATCACGGCAGACATCGCAGAGAAGAGCAACGTGATGCCCATTTGCACCGCAACGGCGAACGGTACCGCCACGCCAACCGCCACGTTCGGTTCCACTTTGGTGGTGATGGCAAAAGTGGTGCCCACAATCGTACCGATGATAACGTTTGGTGGCTGCGCACCCGCTAAAGGCGCCAAGCCCATCCAGATCAGTTCTAGCGTACCGCCCACCAAAATACCGGTTTGCAGATCGCCCAAGATCAGACCAACGAGAGGACCCAAAACCACAGGTCGGTGGAAGTGAGTCAAGCCATTGAAGAGGTCAAGACCGGCCAGAAAGGCCAGTATGCCTAGCAACAATGCCTGTAAGAGTCCTATTTCCATGATAGATGTCCTTTTATCAGAGTAGAGTAAAGAGATCGGTTGCACTTTCTGTTGGGACGCCCTGAATGGAGCAGCGCACGCCTAGTGCTTTTAGTTGTTGAAAATCCGCCACGTCTTCGGCATCGACCGAAACCGTTTTAGAAATCTGTTTTTTACCGTCGGCGTAATGCATGTTGCCGACGTTGATGTTTTGGATCGGCACGCCCCCTTCCACCAACTGGCGAAAATCTTTCGGTGTACGGCACACCAACAAAATGCGTTGGCGATCGGCCGCTTTGTGGATGGTGTCGATGGTTTTCTGCACCGTCCAAAAACGGATGGCAATGCCATCAGCTAACACCATCTCCATCAGATTCTGTTGAATGGTGTCTTGAGCAACGTCATCGTTCACCACCACCACGATATTGGCATCAGCAAACCCGACCCATTGCACGCCGACTTGGCCATGGACTAAACGTTCATCAATACGACTGAGTACGATATTTGGCATGTTCAATTTCCTTATAGATTCGAAGTAGATGGTTGTGGACGATTGGTGTGAAACGGGTAAATGGTGACCCCTTGAACCACGCGGTTCACTTCCCCTGTTGGGCATGGATTGTCAGGGCCAAAGCCAAGCTGGAGCGATTTTTCAAACGCCAGCATTTGGCAAAATAGGATGTATGGGAAACAGAGCCAGCGGTCGCCAAGGCCGAGCTGCCCTAACTCGAAGACGTGTTCTTCACTCAACGGTTTTTCCGTTAAGGCCACGTGGCGCAGGGCTTGGTTGTCGCGGCGAATTTCGCGCAGCAGATCCAAGTCATACTGGCGGGTGTAGTCATCACTGGACAGCAGTTGAACCACCAGCGCTTTGTCATTAATGGTGAATTTTGGCCCATGGCGGAAACCCAGCGAGGAATCAAACGCGGTCATCACTTTGCCTGCGCTCAATTCGAGAGATTTGAGCGAAGCTTCGCGCGCCAAACCCGCAAAACCGCCACTGCCAAGTACGATAAGCCGTTCATACGGCAGCGCGGCTAGCTGTTTGACCGCTTCTGGCCATTGCGTCAATTTGCTTTCGCACAAAGCCGCCGTCGCGAACATGGCCTCCGCTGAGAATTCACCAAGCAAGGCTAACGTCGACATCAACATGCAGCTAAAGCTCGATGTCATGGCAAAGCTCTTGTCGTTTGAGCCCTCGGGCATCAACACACACAGCGCATTGCTGGCTTGCTGAGCATAGCGAGAGAGTGCGCCTTCGCCATTGCAGGTCAAAAACAGGTGGTAAGCCTCGTCGACTAACTGATCAACCAGTTTAACGGCCGCCACGCTCTCTGGGCTGTTACCAGAGCGCGCATAAGAGACCAGTAACGTCGGGCGAGTGGGATCCAAATATTGTTCAGGGTTGGAAACCAAATCCGTCGTTGGAATCGACGCCACTTGAAAACGCAGATCGGCTTGAATAAACGGCAGCGCCGCATCCCCGACAAACGCAGACGTGCCCGCGCCTGTCAAAATAATGCGTAGATCTTGGCGTGCCAGCAACGGCGCAAGAAACGCTTCAATGCTTGGCGCTTGCTGCTGCAGAATCTCCGCCAATGCACGCCAAAGTGCGGGCTGATGGCTGATCTCTTGCGCGGTATGAATGCCGTTGTGCGCTTCAAGCCAAGTGGATGAATAGCCTAAAAAAGTCGTCATTAGATGGTCTCCTTGCATACCGCTGCATTGTGGTAACACGCGTCGGAATAGAGCTGCGTGACCTCCATAATTTTGTGAATGATGATGTCAGCGGGATGGTTACAAATCTGGTTCTGGGCAATGGCTCGTGCCTGCGCTGGCAAATATTGGCTCAGCAGCGTTGTCGGCAGAGGCTGGGAAATAAGGTGCGTAAACATCGCTTGTTGCGCCGCTTGCACCGCTGGGTGTGTCCAGTAGTAGCGAATGCGGTCGCTCAAGCTGTAATTGCAATCAAGAAACTGTTGATGGCCTTGGCTTTGATAATGAGAACGCCAATAGTTGGGCTGTTCATGCATCACTTGTTCAATGGTGTCACGTAGGTGTGAGGCCTGATGAACACCCAGCCACTCTTTTTCAGCGCGATCGAGGGCAAATAGCGCTTCACGCAGTGCAAACGTTAATGCTGGGCCCACCTTCAAAATCGCAAAGTGATCACGAACAAGCTCATGATAAGCCGCCGGATTTTGGTAATCGGTCGAGTGTGCTTCAAACACCAAATGCGGCTGAGTGTCGATCAGCTGGCTCAGGGCTTGTGCTTGATCACTTTGATAGTGATGCACATGGTGGTGATCAAACTCCACCCCTGGCTGCACCACCAAACCAATCACGCGAGGCCACACGTAGCCCAGCCCTAAATCACTGAACGCTTGGTGATGCGCGTCAAGCGTCGCCAAAGCTTGCTCTGGTTTGGTCACTTGCAACTCATGTTCTTGCAGCGATTCCAACGCGCCGCCCGGAGTTGGCACTTCCGTCCCCACAACATACAAAGGCGCTTCGCCCCCACGCGCTTGCCACGCTTGCTCGGCGACTAAACAGAGCTGCGCAGCGCGCTCGGCCATCACTTGCTCACTGAGGGGAATGGCATCGCCTTCACACGCCATGGAGCAATCGAGGTGAATTTTGTTAAAACCCGCCATCACGTAATCGTGAATCAGTTGTGCGGAGTACTCCATCGCTTGTCTTGCGGGTAAATGCTGCCAACAGTTTGGACCAAGATGATCCCCACCCAGCACCAAACGCGCTTTCGGGAAATTCAAACGCTCCGCTAAGGTCATTACATAGTCGGCAAACACTTGTGGTGTCATCCCGGTGTAGCCGCCAAACTGGTTTACTTGGTTTGAGGTTGCTTCAATCAGCACCAACTGACCATCACGCGCCGCTTGTTTGATCGCCGCTTCCAACACCAAAGGGTGTGCGGAACACACTGAGTAAATGCCCTTCGCGTGGCCTTGTTTGTGTTGCTGAATTAAAGAAAGTAGCGTTTTCATGTTTGGTCCTAGTTCAACTTACGGTTTGGCGCCATTTGGTCGGCGAGAATCACTTCAACCCCCATCGCTAGAAGCGCTTCATGGGTGGCATGAGGAATGTGGCTGTCCGTCACCAGCACATCGATTTGGTTGGCAGCGCGGATCATGCAAAAGCTTTTGCGGCCAAATTTGCTCGAGTCGGTCACTGCAATCACTTGTCTCGCCACATCGCACATCGCGCGGTTCACTTGCGCTTCGTGGTTGTCCGGCGTGGTAATGCCCGCTTGCAGATCAAAGCCATCCACACCTAAAAACAATTTGTCGAACAGGTAAGTGCGGATCTGCTGCTCACCGTGATGCCCTGTCAGCGAGCAAGAAGCACGGCGCAGACTGCCGCCAATGACGTGCAGTTCCACGTTGTCGTTGTGACTCAGTTGGTACGCGGTGTTGAGGGCATTGGTCATCACCACCAATTTTTTCTGGGTAAGGTGCTGAGGCATCAAAGCGATGGTGGAGCCGGAGTCCAAAATGATCGCCTCACCATCCCCGATCAGTTGCGCGGCGGCATAAGCAATCATCTGTTTGATATCGCGATTGATTTGATCTTTGCGATAAAGCGGCTGGTCGAAAGCAAAGTTGGGATTGAGATTGGCGCCACCATAACAGCGGAAAACGCATCCCTCTTTTTCCAAGAGATTGAGATCATGACGGATGGTGACTGCCGACACATTAAACGCCAAAGCAAAATCGTCGACTTTGCCACTGCCGTGTTGTCGGATGTGAGACATAATTCGTTGTCTACGCTCTGCACTGGTCATCACTTACTCGCCTTTCGTTACCTTTCACTTTCCATCAGAAAGCTTTCGCTCTCTTTTCGTTGTTATTAAAACAGGGCTAAAAAATGAAAAGTGAAAGGGAGATCACAGTGGGTAACCTTTCGTTTTTAGGTCAAAAAACCTTTCGTTTCACGCAAAGTGAAAGGTTTTACTTTCACTCAAACGGCAGAAAAACCCACCAAACGTAAGGAAAATAAGAAAAACGGAGAAATGAAAGTGAAAGAGAGAGGATTGGTCAAAATAGCGGCAGGATTTCACATCGAGACCTGCGTAAGATCACACTTTGTGAAATTGAGAGAAAAATAGACCTGCTTTAAAGCAGGTCTACAAGGCGAACATCCACCCCCATTTCGGTGAGTTCTCGGTGGTAATCTTCGGGGATGCCACTGTCGGTGATCAGCATATCCAGTTGCTCTGGGCGCGCAATCAGACAAAAACTTTGCCGATCAAATTTGCTTGAATCGGTAACCGCAATAACCATTTGTGCTGCCTCAACCATTCTGCGGTTAATGCTGGCTTCGCCAGAATGCGGCGTTGTCACCCCCGCCAGTTTGTCAAAACCATCAACCCCTAAGAACAGTTTGTTGAAGCGAAATTGCCCCAGCAATGCCTCACCCGATTCGCCATGTAAGGAATAGGAGTTTTTGCGCATTAAACCACCTGTGACAATCACTTCGATGTTGTCGCGGTTGGCCAAGTGGTAGGCAATGTTGATGGCATTGGTCATCACTTTTAGGTGCTGTTTTTCCGTCAAATGAAAAGCAATTTGCTCCGTGGTTGAACCGGAATCCAAAATCAAGGTATCGCCATCTTCCACCAAAGAAGCGGCGTATTGGCCTAATAAGCTTTTGATGTCTTGATTGATCTGTTTTTTATCCTGAAGGGGCTTATCAAAGGCGAATTGGGCGTTGATCATCGCCCCACCATAGCAGCGCGTAACACAGCCTTTTTTCTCTAGAATATTGAGATCATTACGAATCGTCACTTCAGAAACCTGATACTTCACCGCAAAGTCGTTCACCGAACCACTTTGATGTTGCTGAATATGTTTAAGAATCGCGTCGCGGCGCTCGTTGGATGTCATACGTTCAATTTGGCAATTTTGTAAATGTGGTCGCAGTTTAGCAGTTGTTGGTCATGGTCAAAAGAATGCATACCATCTGGGTTTGCGTTCAGTCACTTTTTGCTGCACTTTGCATCACCAAACACCCACCGATGAAGGTGATGCCAAGCCAGCCAAGCGGTGAAATGGACTCGCCGACAACCCACACCGCTAATAGGCTGGCGATCACCGGCTCAAACAAAGTGAGTAAGTTGGCGCTGTGTACTTCAACATAACGCAGCCCAAAACCAAACAATAAATACCCTACGCACATCGGCAGCAGCGCCATGTAAATTGCCACGCTGGTATTCAGCGGAGTGGCCAATAGCTGATCGCCTGTCCACGCTAAACTGGGTAACAATAAACTGGCACCAAGCGCAAAAATCGCCCCCACTGCCGCTTGGGATTTTACGCCTTGTAAAATCATCGCTTTGGCCACCCAAGAGTAGATCGCATAGGCCAAACCGCCCGCCAAACCGAGCAAAATGCCCAGCATATAATTTGCGCCACTTTCACCATGTAGAGGAGCTTTTGCCGTGGCCAATAACGTAATACCCAGCACGCCAATGGCAAAGCTGAGCCACCAGCGTCGCGAGATGTTCACACCTTGGCCAAAAAGACGCTCTAACATCACAGTAAAAAATGGCGCACTGGCGATGGAAATAACCGTACCTACCGCCACGCCCGCCAGTTGCATTGAGGTGTAAAAGGCCAAAGGATAAACCGCTAAGGCAACGGCACTTATCAGCAGAGGCCGCTTGAACTCAAGCAAAATGCGACATTGATAGACGATGGCACGACGGGCCAAAAACGCTTGCAACAGCCCGCCAAAGCCCATCGCAAATGCACCTATTGCTAATGGCGATACCGATTGTGTCAAACTGGCTGCCGTACCTGTCGTGCCCCAGAGCACACACGCCAGCAAGATCGCCCCACGTCCTTTCGTCTTAGAGGTGATGGAGGAAGCCAATGCCAAATCCGTCATCAGGGTTACTCTTTTTGTTAAATGATGACGATATGCTAACCATAGAAGAACAGAATAACTTGGCCAAAAGGACGTATTAGTTGATTGTAGAGACGCTCTTTTTAAGCGCGACAAAAGGCTCTGGGCGACAAACCAAAATGTCGCGAGAAACGGCGACTGAAGGCAGAGAGGTCACTATAGCCCACTTGCTCGGCCACACGTTGCACCGGTAAATCGGTATGAGTCAGCAGGGCTTTGGCTTTTTCCATTCGCAGCGCGGTTATGTATTGCAATGCACTCTCACCGACGCTCTCTTTAAAACGCTTTTTAAATTGGGTTGGGCTTAAGCACGCCCGATTTGCGAGCAACTCAATGGTGAGCGGCTGGTCGAGATGTTCCACAATGTAGCTTTGCACCGTACGTATCCGCGGCTCCACCACCTGCTTTAAGGCTTGTTGAGTCAACAACATCGAGAAAACATCAAGAATCGACGCTTCAATGCCACTGTCGACTTGGAACTCAAGCTGTTTTTCGACAAAAGAGAGAAAGCTCTGTAATGGGGGGGTAATGCGAAAAACTGGCATCTCACTCTCGTGCAGATGTACAGGCAAAGACAAGAGATCCGCAACGATAAAACGAGCCTCTTCATCGGCTTTGAAAGCATGCTGACGACCCGCGCAGATCACAACGCAGTGACCAACGACCACTTTACCCGAGTAGTGCGGCATGGTGATTTCGATGCTGCCCTGTAAAGGCAAAACCAGCTGATGGTAGTCTTCATGAGTGTGGCTCTGCAGTTGCTTGGTGTACGCGCGAATGCTCAAGCTGTTTTTCATCGGTTCATTTCCATTGAGACGAAAGGGCCAGTATATCGGTGGCATCACTGACTGAGCAATTAATCAGCGAAAATGCGCTTTGGTTTTGACGGCTTTACTGAATTTGTCGTAAAACAGACCTTCATCACCCAATCAGCCGTTCAAATTGCAGTATGACAACATGAGAATAAGCCGACATGAGCAATAAAGATTTATCAAAAATGGGCGCGGCAAAAGTATCGCTCGTCAACCACCATGGCCAACCTTGTATTCAAAAGCAGGGCGCTTCAGCGGTTGAAATTCACTTTTATCAACATGCAGCAGACAAACTTACCGGTGTGAACACACCTCGCTTGTTGGACGTGTGTAACGATACCTTGTATATCGAACAGATTCCTCACCAAGTGACCCTGGCCGACTTGCTTAAAAATACAAACACTTTTGAGCAGTTAGCAAGTATTCATCAAACACAATATCGCCCAGACTTCGCTGTAAAAACACACCGTTGGCAAGCCGAAGACACCGAGAAAGCATTACGCTCGCTGGCACTATCTAATCAAAATGCAAACAGCATACGCGCACTACAAACCATCAGTGGCGAGATCTTCGAACACGACGGCTTGATCTCAGGTGATTCTAACGAGGGCAATTGGGGCACTCGCGCCTCAGGAGAACTGGTTTTGTTTGATTGGGAACGTTTTGGCTTGGGCAGCCCTGCGATTGATCTGGCGCCGTTAGTACGTGGCCTTGGTAAACTCACTGACTACCATGCTATCGCAAGTCTGTATCGCCAACACAACCCTCGCCTATCCAACGACACCCTTGTTCGGCAACTGATCTTGGTAAAAGGATGGCTCATCGTTGAAGTGACCAATTTGCTCGTTAGCCGAGAAAAACAAGAGGCCAAGATGTACATCGATTGGTACCGTAAACAGATACCAAACTGGCTCAAAGAAGTCGAATCAGGATTGTCGTAACACAACGAAAAACGCTCACCGAAGTGAGCGTTTTTGATATTCGAGTGTGTTTGGCTTAGCCAATCATGCGTTCGCTGCTTGCAACAAATTCATTCAGCGCAATAGTTTGAGCGCGTTTAAAGAAGTTAAAATCGGTCGCGGTTGCACTGGTGTAGGCACCCATGGTGCGGCCAATTACCAAATCGCCATTGTTCAATTTTGGCAGCAGAATGTTTTCTGCAATCACATCCACGCTGTCGCACGTTGGGCCAGAAAGTACGCTTGGGATCAGCTCGCCACCTTGTTTGATGGTGGTGAGCGGATAACGCGCATCGTCAAACATCAAACCACTGAACGAGCCATAAATACCGTCATCCAAGTAGTACCAAATTTGCCCTTCACGCTCGGCTTGCCCCATCACTGAAGCCACACTGGTCACCGCAGGTGCACAGATAAAGCGACCCGGTTCAGCCAAAACGTGGACCGTTTCTGGCAACAAGCTTAGCGCTTCATTAATTGGCGCGCAGAATTGATCAATCGGCATCACTTGTTGGGTGTAGTTCACAGGGAAGCCACCACCAATATCAAGCGTGCTCAACGCTGGCAAACCGCGTTCAACCACTTGTTCCATCACATGTCGGCAAGTGTGGATCGCTTCAACATACTTGTTTGGGTTAGTAGTTTGTGAGCCCACATGGAACGACAAACCTTTGATGCGAATATTCCACTCTTTTGCCGTTTCGATGATCACTAATGCCTGCTCTGGTGAACAACCAAACTTCTTCGACAAGTCAGCAAACGCTTCTGAATTGCGGAAGCTCAAGCGCACCAATAACTCGACGTCATCGCGATACGCTTTGAATTTTTCCAGTTCATTCAAGTTATCCACTACAAATACGTTGCAACCGTAAGCCAGTGCATCACGAATATCGGCATCACGCTTGATTGGGTGAGTGTGGATAGTGAGATCCGCCGGTACGCCTTCAGAAGCGACCAACTCCACTTCCCCTGTTGTTGCAAGGTCGAAACTCGCCCCTTCTGCTAACAAAGTACGCACCACCACTGGGTGTGGCAGCGGTTTTAATGCGTAGTGCAGCGTCACGTTTGGCAACGCGTTTTTCAAAGCGCGGTACTGCTGACGAATCACATCGCAGTCCAATAGCAAGAGTGGCGCACCAAATTGCTCAACCGACGCTTCGATCAAGTGGATTTCTTCTGCGCTTAGCACTGGTGAAGTTAGTGAATGAATATCAAAAATAGATTGTGAATGTGCCATAGCAAACCTCCAAAGTAATGGGGCACTTTTCATACATAAGAGATGAATGGGTATGAAAAGTGGAGCGTCAATAAAAGCGCTGGTGCGCCGTCAAAGTCACTCTTGGATAGTTGCTCTATCGCCTTGCCACATAAAACAGCTGTGATGTACTCGGATTGGCTATCATCAAGAAGCGATGCGATAGTAAGGTCATAATTTACTCAGCGCAATAAAAAATGTCCCAAGAAAGGTAACAATTTTTTGTTGTCAGGATTACATCTCGCAATGGATAAATATTTATATAATTTGCTTATATATTTAGGTTGGCGTGTTTAAAGGAATGAAGTAGCCCACCAACTTTAGAAATAGGGTTTGTGCTCACCGAACATCACTTGAGCCAAACGGACGAATGGGTAAAAATCAACGTTTCAGCAGCGCACAAGATGGGCACCTAACGAGATGACGATGGATCTAAACTTACTGAAAACCTTTGATGTGGTGATGAAAACGCGCAGCGTAAACGAAGCGGCAGAAACGCTGGGCATTACCGCCCCAGCGGTCAGCCACGCCCTGAATCGCTTGCGCGAGCAGTACCAAGATCCGCTCTTTATTCGCCAAGGTCGGGGCATTACGCCAACGAATTTTGCCATTGAGCTGCATGCTGAAATCCAAGAGCCACTTAGCCTGCTGCTTAATGGCGCTAAATCCCGTCAGCAGTTTAATCCTGACACCAGCCATCGCACTTTTCGTCTCTCCAGTCATAAAGACATCGATTTAATGCTGCTGCCTCCCTTGATGGATCACCTCGCGCAGCACGCTCCAAACGTCAAGCTCTGTGCCGATGTGGAACATTTAGACGAGCGCGATCGCCAAGCGGATTTGCGTACCCGCAAAGTGGACATGATTCTCGCCACTGTGCCGTTTGATGAACACGGTTATCACAACGAATTGTTGTTCGAACTGCCTCTGGTGATGGTGTGCCGCCAAGATCATCCACGCATTCAAAACACCATCACTCATCAACAGTTTTTTGCCGAGCAGCACTTGTTGTGGGAAACCAAACGGCAAAACCAAGACATCGTTGACTCACTGGCGCTGGAGCCACAACCACAAAGAAACATCGCCTATAAAACCGGTTCCAGCTGCAACGCCATCATGATGGCAGCACAAACCGATTGGATCTGCGTCACTGGCCAATGGCATGCCGATTTGATGGCCAAAGCGCACCAACTGCAAGTGATGCCGCTGCCCTTTAAGCTTAATAAGTTGCCTATCTACATGACATGGCACCATAGCCAGCAACAAGATTCCGGACATCAATGGCTTAAGAGTGCTCTGATGCAAGCAACTGCGACATTTCGTTAACGATGTTGAAGGCTAACGCCAAAGTGGATTAAATAAAACTAAATTTACTTTTCAGGCTTAGTCTATCGATTGTTTAATCCACACTCATTAATCTCTCCTTAACGACGGATGCTCAACGCGCCGCTTTCAGAGAGAGATAAACCATGAAACGACAAAAATCGATTGTATCGCTAGCGATTATCGCCACTCTATTCCCAGCTCTAACGTTCGCTGCCCCAACCAGCAGCGAGCCTAAACAAGCTTCTTCGTTCACCATCGAGAAAAACAACCAACTCAAAAGCTACCTCGACTTCGCCAATCAAAGTGATTTTGAAGATGCCTCACGCGGTTACATTGCTACTTGGCCAGAAAAAACCATCAAAGACGCCAAAGGCAATGTGATTTGGGACTTCAGCAAATACGACTTTGTTGAACAAGAGAAGAACATTCAAACCGTCAACCCTTCACTGCTGCGCCAAGCAAAACTGAACAACATCGATGGCTTGTTCAAAGTGAAAGAGGGCATTTACCAAGTACGCGGTTTTGATCTCTCGGTGATGACCTTTATCCGCGGTGACAAAGGTTGGGTCGTGATCGACCCACTCATTTCACCAGAAACCGCCGCGGCAGGGCTGAAATTGCTGCGTGACAAAGTGGAAGATGCGCCGGTAACGGGCGTGATTTTCACCCACTCACACGTTGACCACTTTGGTGGCATCCTTGGCATCACCAGCCAAAAAGCGATTGATGCTGGTAAAGTCGATATTCTTGCGCCAGAGGGCTTTTTCTCTCACTCGATTGCCGAGAACTTGATGGCAGGCAACACCATGTCGCGTCGCGCTTCTTACATGTATGGCAACCTGCTTGAAGCGAGCAGCCAAGGGCAAGTGGATGGCGGTTTGGGTAAAACCACCTCATCCGGAGCGCCTGGCATCGTGAAACCAACGCACATTGCCAATATCACCGGGCAGAAAATGGCGGTCGATGGTGTGGAACTGGAAGTGATCATGGCGCAGGAATCCGAAGCTCCGTCAGAATTTATGTTCTACTTCCCACAATACAAAACCATGATGGCGGCGGAAGTAATGACGCACACCATCCACAACATCTCGACACTGCGCGGCGCGAAAACACGTGATGCTTCTTCTTGGGCTGAATACATTGACCAAGCGCTGAAAACTTACGGTGACAAAGCCGATACCATGATCGCCTCTCACCACTGGCCAACCTTTGGCAAAGAGAAGATCCAAACTCAGCTTGAGAAAACGCGCGACATGTACAAGTTTGTCCATGACCAAACCCTGCGTCTCGCCAACAAAGGCTATACACCAAATGAGATTTCAGCAGAAATTACCCTGCCAGATTCGCTAGGCAAAGAATGGTACAACCGCGGTTACTACGGCACGGTATCGCACAATGCTCGCGCGACGTACGACTTCTACTTTGGTGCATGGTGGGATGGCAACCCAGCCAACCTAAACCCGCTGACACCAAGTGAACAAGGCGCAAAATACGTTGAAGCGATGGGCGGGGAAGAGAAAGTGATAGAACTGGCTGAGCAAGCAGTGAAAAACGGTGAATACCGCTGGGCGGTGACACTGCTTAACAACGTGACTTTCTCCAACCCAAACAATATGGACGCTCGCTACTTAGAAGCGGATGCAATGGAGCAATTGGGTTATCAGGCGGAATCTGGCCCTTGGCGTAACTACTATCTTGGCGGTGCGAAAGAGCTGCGCCAAGGCATCAAACCCGTCGCAACGCCAGACACGGCCGCAATTGCTAAGAATATGCCGTTTGATCAGTTCATGAAGTATCTCGGCGTGACGGTAAAACCTGACGCGGCGAATGGCCTCGATATCAAAGTGAACATCAATGTCAAAGGCGACGGCCAATACTCGATGGAGCTGAGCAACTCGGTATTGAAATCGTACTCTGGTAGCCAATTTGATAATGCGGATTTGACCATTAACTTAACCCGCCAAGCGTTTGAGAAAATGCTGACCAAGCAAGCGACACTGCAAGATCAGGTCAAAGCCGGTGAGTTTAGTGTTTCAAACCAAGCGCAGTTCCAAACGCTGATGTCGGTCTTTGATAAATTCGACATGTGGTTCGGTGTGGTAACACCATAAGAGTAACGCCATAAAGGTAGCCTCATTCTAACGACAAAGCCCGCGAGTCACATCGCGGGCTTTTTGCGTCGAAATCCACCGTTTGGGATGCAACTCGGCGACACCATCGTTTTCTCTATCATCATCACCAAAATTGCGGATCGCAAAACGCCGCCACACACGTCACAGGCCCTTTTAAAACGGGCAGTGCTTCACCTGTTAGCGACTGTGCTTGCCAGCCGTGAGGAAATTGCAACGAGTACGGCGCAGCGATGGTTTGGGTATCAACAGGGACAAAACCTGTCTTGTGATAAAAGTTCGGATCCCCATACGTGACGGCAACTTCAACGCCTTGTGCTTTGATCTCCTGCAAGCCGAAAGCAATTAACGCTTGTCCAATTCCTTGACCATGACAGGAAGTGGCCACAGCAACCGGAGCCATCACAAACACGGGCGTACCACAGGGGTAATGCAAACGAGTAAACAAAATCGCGCCCACCACCGCTTCACCCTCCGCTGCGATATAGATAAAAAGATCGTCATTGTGCGTTTGCTCGATCAAATCCGACGCCAGTTGGCCAATCAACTGCCCTTCAGCTTCACCTTCCGAATCGGTAAAGGTTTGACAAAAAAGTGTTTTTATCGCTTCAATCGCGCTCTTATCTGCTAAGGTATAGTGCATCGGGAGATCCTGTATCACAACAAACGTGCCGTCATTATAGCGGATTTCCTATCCCAAATTGGGACGCTGCACACCATACTGACAGTAATTGTCAGTGGGTTGTGACACCCTCAGCCCTCAATCACCTACTGGAGAAAATCGATGTCCAACATTGTCTACATTGCCACCAGCTTAGATGGCTATATCGCAGGACCAAACAACGAAATGGACTGGCTGCATCAAGTGCCCAATCCAGATGGTTCGGACTTTGGCTTTGCCGATTTTATGGCCAGTGTTGATGCGTTGGTGATGGGCAGAAACACCTTTGAAATGGTGCTCAGTTTTGGCGTGGAATGGCCTTACAACAAGCCGGTTTTTGTGCTGAGTAATACCTTGAAAAGTGTGCCAGAAGGCTATCAAGACAAGGTATTTTTGGTGCAAGGGGCGTTACCAACGATGGTTGCACAGCTACATCAACAGGGCTATCAACGCCTTTATATCGATGGTGGAAAAACCGTGCAGAGTTTTTTGGCCGAGGATTTGATTGATGAGATGATCATCACCACCATTCCTGTGCTGTTAGGCGCTGGCATTCCACTGTTTGGCCGCTTACCAAAGGCGTTGAACTTTAAGCATATTCATGCTGAACGCTTAGCGGACCACATGGTGAAAAATCACTATGTCAGAGTGCGTTAAATAACATACAAAAAAATCAACAAGAAGAATTGATGAGAAAGGCAATCTACCCTACGATGGGCGCGTTAAAAACACCAATAAGGATATTCGACTTTGGAACCACAAGGAGATGACAATAAGGCGCTATTTGCTGTACCGGAAAACCAGCGTAGCAGAACGTCAGATGTCATCGTTGAGCTGATTAAACAAGCTCAATCTCCCGGAATTACCTTGAGAAACTTAACCGATCGATTGGGTGACCGAACCTTCGGTATGTTACTCATGCTCATCGCATTATTTAATGTCCTTCCGCTCGTTTCGATTATTGGCGGAATCTTGATAGCAACACTCGGGTTGCAGATGATTTTGGGACGGAGAAAAGCGTGGCTACCAAGTGTCATTTTGGATAGAGAACTGCCCAACGAAAAAGTACAAGCGATTCTTCGAGCGTTCGAGCCCAAGGTACGTAAACTTGAGCAGTATATCTACCCTCGAATTCAGTACATGGAAGCGCCTGTCGTCGATCAAGTGAACGGTTGTATTATTCTGCTACTCGGTTTACTGATATCGCTGCCTTTCCCATTTACCAATATCGCACCGGCATTTGTGGTGATGATCATGGGGCTTGGTTTGATGGAACGTGACGGTTTATTGCAAATTGGCTCATTCTTACTGGGGATGCTGTCCATCGGTGGAATTGGCTATTTTTTGATTCTTTCTTAATAAAAAAGAGGACTGTGCTCAGTCCTCTCATGCTGCCGATAAGGTCAAAACCAAGCACAACTCTTATAGCGTTTCTTCAATCGCTTCTTGATATTCACCTGCTTTGGCGATCTCTTTCTCGTTCATTTTTCCTTTCACTTCTTTGATCGCCTTTTCAGCTTCATCATAACCATTTTCATAAGCGATGTTGTACCAAGCCAGTGCTTTGACGTAATTACGCTCCACACCACGCCCTTTAAAGTGGAAAGAACCAATCATAAACTGGCTGTACTCCTCACCCCATTCCGCTGCATATTGGAAATACTCCAGCGCTTTTTTGTAGTCTGCCGATTTGATTCCACAAGATCGCATGTATCTAGGCTCGGAGTAGATTTTACCCATGATCTGATAGGCCTTTGATTCGTCATCAAGTTCAATGGCGTGCTCAAACAGAGTAATGGCTTTTTGGCAGTCACGCGCCACGCCTTCACCTTGCAAGTAACTGACACCAAGATTAAAAGTCGCCAATGCATGTCCCTTTTCAGCGGCGCTCGCGAACCAATGGTTCGCCTGCTTAAAATCTTGCTCAATGCCTAAACCGTCATTGTATGAAAAAGCCAGTTGGAACATCGCATCTTCATCGCCTTTCTGCGCGGATGCGAGGTAGTATTCGTTGCCTTTTTTCTGATCCTGTTCAACACCTTCACCATCAAAATACATCACACCCAAGTAGTAAAGCGCAATGGCATCACCTTTCTCGGCCAGTTTTTGATAGAGCGGTAGAGCCTGCTGATATGCTTCCTCATAGTAATAGTGCTCCGCCAAAGTACTCAGTGCTTCTAGGTTATCGAGATCGGCGGACTGCTTGAGATAAAGCAACCCTTGATCAACGTTTTCTTGCATCATCGATTCGTCGATGAGGATCTCTGACGCTTTGAAAAGCAGTTGTGCATCTTTAGACGTTTCGGCTTGCTTTAACACTGCTAACGTTTCTTCGTCAAAATCTTCGTAAGTAAGATCATACGCATGAGAAACACTGGAAAGAAGAAGGGGAAGCGCAGCCAACCACGCGGTACAACGACGTGTCATAGTTAATAAGTCCATTATGATTGTTTTAAGAACTCGCATTGTAGCGGCTTGATGAATACCAAACCGAGCACTTATTCCAATGGTTGCTTAGGACGTGACATTCTGCACATTTTATCGTCACCCTGCGTACAAGAGAGCGTGAAAGAAATCGGGGCGATGTGCGGTCTGATTGAAAGAATAAACAAAGGAGGCGTTATGCTGACATGGCAAGATATCATCACCTTCACCCACCAAGGAAATCCTCAGCCTGATACCGTCGTGAGAAAAAGCGATGCGCAGTGGCGTGAGCAACTTGGCGAAGCGCAGTACTACGTGATGAGGCAACATGGTACTGAGCGTCCTTTTTCTAACCAAATGTGCGAACTGTTTGAACCGGGTTTGTACCGCTGTGCAGGTTGCCAAAACCTGCTGTTTGATTCGGGCAGTAAGTTCGATTCAAGAACCGGTTGGCCATCGTTCGCTCAGCCAATGAAAAGCAATGCGATTTCCTACCATCTGGATGAAACCTTGGCCAGACCAAGAATCGAGGTACGCTGCAACCAATGCGAATCGCACCTTGGGCACGTATTTCCCGATGGGCCGGCACCATCCGGGCTTCGCTATTGTGTGAATGCCGTTTCAATTGAAAAAGTAAACCAGGAGGCATCATGACCACGCAACTTGCTACCTTTGGTGGTGGCTGCTTTTGGTGTACCGAGGCGATGTTTTCTCAGCTCAAAGGCGTACTTGATGTGAAAAGTGGCTACAGTGGTGGCCATGTTAAACACCCTTGCTACCGTGAAGTGTGCAGTGGGAAAACGGGCCACGCCGAAGTCATTCAAGTGAGTTTCGACCCCGACATAATTCGTTATGAAGCGCTGTTGTTGGTTCATCTAACCACACACAACCCCACCACGCTAAATCGCCAAGGGGCGGATCGCGGTACGCAATATCGCAGCATCATTTTGGCGCATGATGAGGAACAAAAACGCATCGCACAACAAGTGATTGCTGAGGTCGCACCCTATTTTGATGAGCCAATCGTGACAGAGGTGGTGGATTTCGAGCAGTTTTACCAAGCAGAAACTCACCATCAAAATTACTACAGCGATAACCCTGAAAAGCAATACTGCGCGGTGGTGATTGAACCTAAGTTACGCCGCTTGAGAGAACGCTATGCCGATCTCCTCGGCTAGTTTTCGTGTTGCAAGCCGCCTTTATGCCTAGCGCAAGGCGGCTTTTTCCTTCGTGCAAACTTGCCCAGCCACGTTCCGCAAGCAGAGAGCTTGAACAGAGCGCTGGCTCTGTCTACAATGGCGCACTTTTTAGCGATTTCAGGTTAAAGAACATGAACGATACAACTGCAAAACCAGCACTTCCAGACCGTCTATCGGGCAACGCACGTAGCCCATTCTTCGTAAAAGAGTGCTTTGATCACCAAATCGGTATCCGTTTTAACGGCAAAGAGCGTAACGACGTTGAAGAATACTGTGTTAGCGAAGGTTGGATCAAAATCGCTTCTCCAAAAGCGAAAGACCGCTACGGCAACCCAATGCTGATTCAACTGAAAGGTACGGTTGAAGCGTACTACGTGTAATTCGCACGTTTCACGCGAACGCCTCAGTTCCAATGCAAAAGCCCAAGTGGAGAGACTTCTCAACTTGGGCTTTTCTATTTGTGGCTCTAAAACAACGTAGGCTGCTGCCAGCGAATCAAGGTTCACGCCAGCCATTGCCAATGTTAGAATTCACGACTATTTCATTTGGTAATAAAAGGAACTGTGATGAACCCGATTCTAGCAATGTTGAAAGAGAACAATATCAGCGACGAGCAAATCAACGAGCTATTTCAAACCCTAACGCAGAACCCACTGGCCGCTATGGCAACCATCATGCAACTTGGTTTACCTCAAGAGCAACTGCAAATGCTGATGGCGCAAGTGATGCAAAATCCTGCGCTGATTAAAGAAGCCGTGGAAGAACTTGGGCTTGATTTCTCTAAAGTGGAAGAAGCGAAAGCAAAACTGCAACAGCCTCAATAAACCACCACTGTTCAGGCTGCTGAGTAATAGAAAGCGGCCTGAAACAGCCGCTTTTTGCCATACCCCAGAGTCGATGTTATTCCGAAAGGCTCTCTTCTCCTTCCACCGAAACGACAGCCGATTCTGCAACATTGACGCTTGAGGTCGCCAATGGCGTCACCGCTGAACATTGGCATTCCTGACCTTTGGCTTTGCTGTTTTTATGGGGTGCATACCAATCTTTCAGTCCATTTTCTAAGCGCGTTGCCGCCGCTTTCGGTGCCATTTTACCAAGCAGCACCGCTTGGCTTACTTCCGCCAGCTCATCCCCTAGCTTAGGCTGACCACGGGAGAGAATTTGCGTGGCCACACGTATGGTGGAATCACATTGGTCGCGCCATTCCATCATTTCACGCGCCGCAGGATTGCTCACCTCAAAGAAGTGGTTTGAAAGCGAGAAAAAGCCCGGCAAAGAGTTGGTATAAAGCTCTGCAAACTGTGGCGTGGTCAGCCATTGCAAAAAGGCCATCGCCGCTTGCGGATTCTTACTGGCCGGATTCATCCCCATGCCGATGTCGGTATGGTCAGTGAAAAAACAGCCATCGCCCTGATTGGCGACCGGTGGCGGCATCACGCCAAAGTCGAGTTTGTCGGTAAAAGGGGCGATCTCCCACGAGCCTGCGACATAAAACGCCGCCTTGCCGGAAGTAAACAGGTCATTGGTGGCCCCATAATCTCGGTTTTCCCCACCCGTTCCTAAGTAGCGACGCCAACGCGCCAGTTCTTCAAACACCTGCACGTATTGTCCATCATCTAAACGCTCTTGACCATTAATCAGCGCTAAGCGGCCATCTTCACCTTTCCAGTAATTCGGCCCAATGTTTTGAAAGCCCAATTCGGACGACACCCAACTCTCGCTGCCGCTCATCGCCAAAGGTACATAACGCCCATCTGCTTTCACTTTGTCGAGGACAGAGAAAAATTGCTCACGCGTTTTTGGCACACTCAAACCAAGCTGATTGAAAATCTGCTTGTTATAAAAGAAACCGTGAATCACCGATGCCATTGGTACACAAAACGTTTGCGCGCCAGAATCGGTTTGCCAAGGTGCTTGTGCAAAGCTCGGGAAATTCTCCATCCCAGCCATTTCGGTAATCTCGGCCAGATGCCCCGCTTTAAAGAGCGCTAAGGAATCATCAAAAGGACGGCAAGTAATTAAATCACCCGCTTTGCCTGCTTTAAGGTTTTCCCACAACGTCGGCATGTAGTTGACGTTTTTCACAGGACGAAAGGTCACTTTGATGCCCGGATGTGAAGCTTCAAACGCTGGAATGATTTTCTGCTCCCACAGCGCCTTGTCATCCGCTCGCCAACTTTCAATCACCAACTCACTTGCTATGACTTGGCTACACACTAGGAGACCCAGCGCTCCAATCCACTTGTTGATCATACGCCCTCCTAAACCTTGAAATGTGCAATCAGTTGTTGCTGTTTGGCCGCTAAATCCGCCAACACTTCGCTGCTGCTGGCCGACTCTCTCGCTTCACGCTCTGTCTCGTGCGCCACTTCTGAAATGCCCGTCACGTGGTGTGCAACGCTCTGGCTCACTAAAATCTGCTCTTGTGCGGCATGCGCCACTTGATCGGCCATCTCTTTGATCGCGCTCATGCGCTCGGCGATCGATTGCAGCGCCGTGTCCATCTCTCGCGTCTGCTCCACACAAGTTCGCGTTTGATCTTGGCTGCGTCCCATCACCTCAACCACTTCCTTACTGGAGTGCTGAAGGTTCTCAATCATTTTCTGGATCTCTTCGGTTGAGGTTTGCGTGCGTGTTGCGAGGGCACGAACTTCATCGGCCACCACCGCAAAACCGCGCCCTGCATCCCCCGCACGCGCCGCTTCGATCGCCGCGTTGAGTGCCAGTAAGTTGGTTTGCTCCGCGATGCCACGAATCACGTCCAAAATGCTGCCAATGTTGTTACTGAACTCACCCAGCTTGTGCGTGATACCCACAGCGGCTTCCATGTCATGAGCCAGCTGCTCGGTGATTTTGCGCGTGTTGGCCACTTTCTGGCGGCCACTTTTCGCTTCGGCATCGGCACGATCCACTTCATCTTTCGCCCCATCGGTGGAGCGAGCCACCTCAGTTGCGCTCACCTCTAGCTCGGTAATTGCCGCAGCCACTTGATCTGTCTGGCTTTTCTGCTCTTGCACCCGCGCCATGGCCCGCTCGCTGATTTCCGCCGAACGGCTCGCTTCATCCACTAAGTGACGAGAACCGGCGGTAATTTGCGACAATAATTCCCCCGTTTTGTCCGCCAACATGTCAATGGAGCGTGAAAGCTCACCAAACTCACAGCCCGTTTGATAATTGATGCGCCGCGTCATATCCCCTTTGGCCATGTAGGCGAGCTCTTTGTTGATCTTCTGTAGTGGGTTTTTGATGCTCATTGCGGTGGTATAACCGATGATCAAAGCCACGGCGGCAGAAATCGCCGAGACCGCCATGATCCAGAAGTTGGCACTGCTCACCGCTTCATCCGCCAACGTTCGGCTTCTCTCTGCAATGGTGCCCGCCGCTCTGGCCATGTCATCCAATTTTGCCAAGCTGTTGGAAAGGCTGGTATCCACCTGCTGGTTTTGAATCACAAGATCGTTTTCCAGTTGCTGAGCTCGGCGCATGGTTTCAAGTAAGCCTTGCTTACCCAGCGCCAGCTCTTGCAAGCGATTGAGGTTCGCCACATAGCGTGCTTTGACATCTTCTGGCACTAATACGCGCTCAAGGCGTTTACGCGCCATCTCAATATCTTTACTCAGTACCTTCTCGAGTGCATTGAGATCGGTTTTAGCGTCGGCACGGCGAATATTTTTCAGATCTCGCGCAATCCCAGAGGTGATCAATTCCGCTTTATTGCGCATGGAGCGTTGGCTAGAGCTCTGTTGCAAAAGCAAATCCGCTGCCCATTGGTAAGTATCTTCAAGACGAATAAACGCAATTTCGAGCTCACGACGTTTGACTAAGGCATCCACCCACTCGCCATGTTTCGCCAGCACCTTATCCGAATCGGCGTAAAACTGATTGGTTGCCTGCAACACTTGCTG
The DNA here is from genome assembly GCF_000039765.1 of Vibrio vulnificus CMCP6. Lineage (NCBI taxonomy): Bacteria > Pseudomonadati > Pseudomonadota > Gammaproteobacteria > Vibrionales > Vibrionaceae > Vibrio > Vibrio vulnificus. The sequence goes on from NC_004460.2 coordinate 1,123,246, forward strand.
GAACTGCGCTTGGCTTTCTTCTGCCGAGGTAAACTGGTTCATCTCTTGGCTTAACTCACGAAAACGTGCCTGCTGAGATTTAAATCGACTCGAGAGTTGTGGCAACTCTGCCGCCTCCTCGCTGGCTCGATACTCCAAAACCCAGCGGTTACTCTCTTGCAGTGCTTCCTTCAGCCCAGCGACCGCCACCACCAAGGGTGTCGCGCGATCAGAAACTTCAGACAAACCGTCATTAATCCCTTGAATTTTAAGGGTACTGATGACCCCCAACAGGATGAGCAAAAGGAGCATTAACACGAATCCAGCGGAGATCCGCTGCACGATAGATAAGCTCATGAACATATCCTCACTGATGCATGAAAAGATAAATTAAACATAGTTGTGATTTGCCAAACTGGTGGGAAGAAGATCAAGATTTGTGATGTTTGAGAGTGTTGGTAAGAGAAGGGTTATTACAACGAAAGCTTACACGGTAAGAGAAGGACGTCGACTAGCTCTTCTAATGATTTGTTTATTTTATACTGCCAATTATCAACACGCTTTATGATCAGATGATAGCCATCATTGCTCAACAATAAAGCAAGTTATGCAATTTTACGCTGACGAAAAATCCACCTCTTCAAAAAAAATCATTCATAGACAATAAAAAACAAGCGAAGCGAATTTCCTCTCGAATTTTAGTTATTAGATCTACGTTCATAACATCATTCAACGTTAGCTTTTTCTAATTTTCAAACCTGAGAAAAATACAGATATATATGCCCGTTCAATCATATTTATCTTGCTGATGATAACCATTCGCATAATAATCATAAGGTCATGTTTTAATGGCATTTTTTAAGAGAGATTAATAAAGAAAATGAAAAAATATTTAAGCTTGTTAATGACAATAACATTGTCAATCGCATTATCGGGCTGTAATGGTTCTTCTGATTCTTCATCAGAGTTAGCAGAAAGTTACGATGGTGTTTATAAAGATAAAAACGGGGAGTCGCTTTTTTATAGCTCGAATGAAGATGCGATCTATTTATATAGACCACCACAACAATACAAGGATGGTTATATTAGCAGCTCAAATCGTAGCATTGTGGTCGACAACAATTTAATTGGTCCTTATATAGATACGAACCATTTCGTGAAATCGGAACTTGGCGACTACTATCATTACCAAAACTCCACCGTTCAGTTTCATTTTTCAAAGGGTAATGTGTCCGCACTAGTCAAAGATGAGGGTGACAGAACACTTGTTGACACCACGTACACCAAACTGCCAACACTCGCTGATTTTGATCTGATGTATCAAAGCTATGCGGATTGGGAGCGTATGACACTCATCTTCTCTAATGATGATCGTATGTTTGCTCAATTGGACTTTATGCTGACGTGCCAATTAAATGCTGATGTAAAGAGGATGTCGAACTTCTATCGTGTCTCTAATGGTGCAATAACCTGCAATGATCCAAACGATCCACGTATCGACTCAAATATGCACGGCGTTATCTATAAGGTGGCGGAAGACAGCCGAGCTATCGTCATTGTGCAAGGAAAACGTTGGACATATCGTACGACTTTCCAAACCGTTTATTAATCGAAAAGGGGCATCAGCCCCTTTTCATATTCTTATCTTTACTCTGTCTTTCACACCAAGCTCAGATTACTCATCACGCAGCAAAGCTTTTGCGAGTAAAGAAAGCGCTGCCGAAAGTAACACAATGTCTTTAAGCAAGAATTGTCCCGGCACAACCGAAATGGCAGGGAATCCGCCTAGGCTCGCTTCAGCAATAGGAGCAGTAAACAAGAAGCTGGTTGTTACAGCAAAAGTCAATGTTGCGCTGGCGGCTCCAAGTATCGCAAAGCCACGATGAACTGGGGCTAACAGTAGCGCAACCGCCGTCGCCACTTCCACAAAACCAATGAGGTTTGATGCGCCTTGCAAGCTAAACACGCTATACAACCAGCTAGTCAGAGGGCTTGAAGCCACTAAACCTTCAATAGCACCCGCTTCGTAGCTGGTAAACTTCATCGCCCCTATCCATGCAAGTACGATGACGATGGAAAAACGCACCGCTTGATCTGCAAACTGGTTGAGTGAATGGGCAAATTCGCTGCGATTTTGATGAGTATTGATGAGCGTTGACATAGTGTTCTCCTTTCAATTCTGATTTTTATTCAATAGGTAATGATTTAGTGACGGATTGCTTGGCTACGTAGAATCTTCTCAAATCGGCCTTTTCGGATTGCTGTGATAAGGTCTTGATTCCCGCCAACATGCACATCGCCGACAAAAATTTGCGGCACCGTTCTGCGTTGGCTGCGATTTAGCATCTCGTTAAACAGTGCTTGGTCATCGCTGACTTCGATTTCTCGATAAACCAACCCCATGCTCGCCAAGGTCTGTTTGGCTGCTTTACAGTGTGGGCAGTAGCTTTTGGTGTAGATTTCAATCTTTGGCATGGTCTTGCTCCCGTGTGTTTCGCTATGGGTTTAATTTAGCGCTTGCCACTCGTACTATCTATGCACAATAATCTTGAATTAATACATCGATCGTATATTCATAGGAGGCAATACATGGAAGTGATGAGCGATATTCTTCGAGCAATACGCGTTGTCGGCAGTGTGTATTTTTGCAGTCAGGTCGAAGCACCGTGGACCAAAACCTTCAACGATTTGGATCACGCCAGCTTTCACATGATCCGCCGTGGTGCCTGTTGGGCCAATGTGGATGGGCGTATCGAACAGCTGAACGCGGGCGATCTTATCTTTCTCGGCCCCGGGCAAAATCACCTTCTCTCCAGTCAATCACCTGAAAAAGGGAAATCCGATTTAACCGAATCGACACTGCTTTTATGTGGTTCCTTTAGCTTTACACGCACAGCGACCACACCGCTGCTGGATGTATTTCCGCGCGTCACCATCGTTCGTGATCAAGATTTGGCGAAATACCCTTGGCTACGCAGCACCTTTGACCAATTAAGTTCAGAGTATCTTTCACAAGGGCCTGGTTCAGAGCTTATCGTCAATAAGCTCACCGAAATCATTTTGGTCGAGCTGATTCGGATTAATTTTGGACGTGAGCAAACCAGTCCCTTTTTGGAAGCACTCAACGACAAACGCATCTCTCGAGCACTGCAGCTTCTCCATGACCATCCGGAAACTGGCTGGACATTGGAAACCGTCGCCAATCAAATTGGTATGTCACGCGCGGCATTTGCCAATCGCTTTTCAAGCTTGGTTGGTAAACCGATGTTTGAGTATTTAACCAATCTGCGAATGCAAAAAGCACAAGAATTACTACTCGAATCCTTGCTGCCGATTGACGAGATTGCCGAACAAGTAGGGTACGAATCTGAGCGAGCATTCACACTGACGTTTAAAAAACACACCGGCACCACACCGAAGCGTTTTCGGGCTCAGTAGAGAGCAAATGAATTGTCAAAGCGATAGGATAATGAGAGGCATTGAGGTTAATGCCGATCAGTTAAGAGATAAATGATCGGTTGAACGATCCTGCAGATGGCTTATAAAGGCTCTAAGTTTCTAAAACTTTGAGCCTTTTATTTTGCAATTAACTACAGCCCTAACACTCGCCAATCGTTATGCCCCCAATACTGAACAACTTGGAAAACTCAGTGACATTCTTTGCCCTGATTTCATCAACCAATGCTTAGAAGCTTCTGGTGTGGCCACTATTCGTAAACGTCGTATCCCTCTCGACATGGCCGTTTGGGCGGTCGTTGCTATGTCGCTTTACCGACAAGAGCCTTTGTGGTCAATTGTCTCCAAAGCGCAATTAATGTTGCCCGGGAAGCGAAGTCTGGTTGCCCCTAGTGCTATCGTTCAAGCGAGACAACGGCTCGGGGCTGATGCAATGAAAGAAGTATTTCATCAAAGCCAGAGCTTATGGAATGAAACAGCTGACCATCCGACTTGGTGTGGATTAAAACTCCTCGCTGTCGATGGCGTGGTATGGCGAACGCCAGACACTAAGGAAAACCGTGATGCGTTTCAATCTGCGTCAAATCAGAATGGTGAAGGTAGCTTTCCTCAGGTGCGTATGGTTTGCCAGATGGAGTTGACCAGTCACATGCTGGTCGCCAGTGCTTTCGCGAGTTACAAAACCAATGAGATGATATTGGCGGAACAGTTGATTGAAACAACACCAGACTACAGCCTCACAATGTTCGACAGAGGTTTTTACTCTCTTAGCCTTCTTCATCGTTGGGCAAATACAGGTAATGAAAGGCATTGGCTAATGCCAATGCGCAAGAATACCCAATTTACTGAAGTTAGAAAGCTGGGTCGCAATGATCGGATTGTCGAACTCAAGACAACGCCTCAAGCGAGAAAGAAGTCCCTGTCACTACCTGAAACCATCGAAGTTCGCCTGATAAAGAAAACTATCAAAGGGAAAGAAGTGAGTATCTTGACCTCGATGACTGATCATCGTCGTTATCCGCCAGCGGAAATAGCAGAGCTTTACAGTCATAGATGGGAAATCGAAGTGGGATATCGTGAAATGAAGTCTTCACTTCTGAACAACGAGTTCACACTGAGAAGCAAGAAGCCAGAGATGGTAAAACAAGAACTATGGGGCTTATTACTTAGCTATAACATTATTAGATATCAGATGGTTAACATGGCTAAAGCTGTGCCAGGCATCTACCCCAACCAACTGAGCTTCACAACGTGTGCTCACTCTATCATTCACGTAATTTTGGGGTTCTGGTTGGAGTCAGCGGGAACAATCCCTAAGCGCATTACTCACTTGCAAGAGGAGGCGATACACCATGTCTTGTCCATTAAACGAGAAGAGCGGATATATCCGAGAGCAATAAAACCAAAGGCAAAGAAATACCCCAATAAAAAAAGCCAGTCAGCTTAACTGACTGGCATTAGGCATTGAGGTCATTTAATTGTTTCTCTGCTCACCTATTTCATAAGTCGTTACATAACTTGGCACATTAACGCTTTACATCTGGAGTTGGGGAAGGAACACTGCCCCTCAACGTAAAATCGCAGCCGATAACATAGAGTCAGAAAAATATGAGTAACACGACGGCGAAAAAATCGAATCCCCTTGTCGAGATCCTTTTTAACGTATTTGTCCCTTCATTCATCTTGATGAAATTCAGCGGAGAAGAACACCTAGGAACAGCACTTGCCCTTGTGGTCGCCTTGTTGTTTCCCATTGTTTATGGTGGCATGGACCTGATCCGCAACAAAAAATTCAACTTCATCTCCGCCCTTGGCTTTGTCAGTGTATTGCTGACTGGCGGCATCGGTTTGCTGGAACTGGATACAAAATGGCTCGCCCTAAAAGAAGCGTTGATCCCAGGTTTGATCGGCTTCGCGGTATTTGGCTCGACCTTTACACGCTACCCGTTAATGCAGAAGATGGTGCTCAACGACACCGTATTGAACCTTGATTTGATCACCCAGCGTCTCAAAGAAAGAGGCAAAACAGACGCCTTCGAGCGCTGTTTAATGTCGTCCAACTACCTGTTCGCCAGTACCTTTGCTTTTTCTTCTGTGATGAACTATTTCCTTGCCACTTGGATTGTCACCAGCCCGGCAGGCACCGTGGAATTCAATGAAGAGCTCGGTAAGCTGACCTTATACAGCTACCCCGTGATTGCCATTCCGAGCATGTTGATGATGTTTGGTATTTTTTATTACGTTTGGCGCCAGATTCGCTCGATGACATCACTGGAAACCGAGCAGATTTTTCATACGAAATGATCTGTAAGTGGGATTGTTTACTGAGCCTAACGGGATGGCGGCAGCCAAAGCCTCATCCACGGGCTAAACGCGGTAAATAATCCCCAATTTTCACCCAACTCAGCACGCCAACTGCCCATTTAGCCATTCAATAAACGCCGCGTTTTTTGGCCTGTGTTGTTGGCCGTTTAAACAAATCAAATCGTACCCTCTCCCTGCGTGGACGCGTTCAAAAGGCGCGACGAGCTCTCCCTTTTCCAAACTGGCTTGCACCAAAGATGCCCGTGCCATTGCGATGCCCATGCTGTTTTTGGCGGCAATCATCGCCATATCGGCATGGTTAAAAAGGTAGGTTTTCTCCATCACATTAAGCGATTTCAACTCAGGGTTGCTTTGGCTTGCTAACCAGCTCTGCCATTCATGATTTGGCTCATTTGCTTCTAGTGATTCGGTGCAATGGATAAAAGTCACGGCTTCAAATTGGCTGACACTACTCATGCCATCGGAGAAATGTATTTGGCTGTATTCAGGGCTACAAACTGGCATCAACTCTTCATTAAATAACCTTTGATGACGGAAACCCGGATGCTCGCTGTCACTGTAGTAAATCGCAATATCAACGGGCTCATGTAAGAAATCTAATCGGCTTGCCTTTACTCGAAGCTTGATATTGAGAGAAGGATACAAACGCTGAAATTCCACCATACGCGGCAGTAACCAACTCTGTGCAAACGTGGGGGCCACGCCAATGTAAAGCTCGCCACGAAGCTCGTTGAATTTGATGTCTTCAAGCTCAGAGAAAATCACCTCAAACGATTGGTTAAGCGCGTGCAGCAATCGCTCTCCTTCTTTGGTCAGCTCTAATCGCCGCGTCATGCGCACAAACAAGCTGAACCCCAATTGTTCTTCCAGTGACTTAATGCGCTGGCTCACTGCCCCTTGGGTAATAAACAACTCTTCAGCGGCTTTGGTAAAACTGAGACACTTACCAGCAACGGCGAAAGTGTACATATTGGAGAGCATCTGCTGTTTTCTGTCCATCTTGGCACTCAACATAAATTAGAAAGGCTAATGCATAGCAAGTTTAAATTGGTTTGTATAGCGAATCACGATGCTTTTAAATCAAACTGTCTTATCCATAACGAGAAACAGCACGATGAAAAAGAATCTAAAAATTACCATTATTGGCGCAGGATCCAGTTACACGCCAGAGCTTATCGAAGGTCTTATCAAGCGCAATCATGAACTGCCTATCGGCGAGTTGTGGTTGGTCGATATTGAAGATGGCAAAGAGAAAGTCAGCATCATTGGCGATTTAACGCGCCGAATGTTGGCGAAAAACAACCTGTCTCATATTGATGTTCACGTCACGCTGGAGCGCAAACCCGCATTAAAAGACGCCGATTTTGTCTGTTCTCAATTTCGCGCGGGTTGTTTGGAAGGTCGTATCCGCGATGAACGCATCTCGCTTAAATACGGCATGATCGGTCAGGAAACCAACGGGTTAGGCGGTTTTGCTAATGCCTGTCGCACCATTCCTATCGCGCTAGAAATCTGTAAAGAGATGGAAGAATTGTGTCCTGACGCTTGGCTGTTGAACTTCACTAACCCATCGGGCATGGTGACCGAAGCGATTCTCAAACACACCAAAGTAAAAGCGGTCGGTTTATGCAACGTGCCAGTGATCATGCAAAAAGGCATCGCGCAAATGCTGGGGGCTGACGAGAAAGACTTTGTATTGCAAGTCGCGGGTTTGAACCACTTTATCTGGGCGCGTCAGATCCTGCATGAAGGTCGCGATAAGCTGCAAGAGGTAGTCGAAGAGATCTTATCGGGCAACGATCCTCTCGTTCCGCAAAACATTCCTCCATTCGAATGGCCGCAAGAGCTGCTGCGCAATATGGGGATGATCCCGTGTGCTTACCTTCGCTATTACTACACTAGCGAAGACATCATGAAGCAGGAAATTGAAGAAGCGAACGGCGAAGGCACACGCGGCGAAGTGGTCAAAGCGATGGAGAAACGTCTGTTCGATATCTACCGCAACCCAGAGCTTAACGAGAAACCAAAAGAGCTCGAAAAGCGCGGTGGCCAATATTACTCAGAAGCGGCGTGTGAGCTGATGAGCTCTATCTACAATGACAAACGCACCATCATGCACGTGAACACTCGCAACAACGGCGCGATTGCGGGCTTGCCGGACGACTGCACTGTGGAAGTCAGCTGTATGATCACCAAATCAGGGCCCGTTGCTTTGAATGTTGCGCCGTTCCCAACAGATACACTGCGCCTGATTCAATTGATGAAGGATTTTGAATCGCTCACTGTAGAAGCCGCGGTCACTGGCAACCGCAATGCGGCTCACCGAGCGTTGATTCTCAACCCATTGGTCACAACGGGAACGATTCTAGAGCAGGCATTGGAAGAGACCATTCAAGCGAACCTCGATTACATGCCGCAGTTTCGTTAATCCTTAAAAGTGATTCCTTAAAATAAAGGGGGATGGTTAGCGCCATCCCCCTTAAAAAATCTGACTGCAACAAGCCACTAAGCCTAAACCGGCTGACTCAGCATAAACACCACCACTAACGCGAGGCTGCTGCCCATGCATCGGTTTACCCACACCACCTTTTGTGGTGACTGGATAAAGCGGTTCAATACGGTGCCAAAATAGGCCCACACAAACATCCCTAACACACCGGTTCCTACCATCACGCTGATAATGATCACCACCTGAGTCAGGTAATCATTGTTTGGCGAGATAAATTGAGAGAACACCGTCAGCGATGCGACCCAACTTTTCGGATTCAAAATTTGCACCCACACTCCAGACAAAAAACCAGACTTTTTCGCATTCGAATCATTATCGATCTCCATATTGGCAATCGACCATGCCAGATACAGCAAATACGCCGCACCAACCCACTTTAGTGCCGTGTACAAATCTGGGTAAAGGGTAAACAAACTGACGAGCCCCACACTGGCACCAACCAACATGATGATCACCCCGACAGCATTGCCCAGCACAAACGGCACGGTCGCAGAAAATCCGTATCGGCTTGAAATGCCTAACAGCGCCACATTGCCCGCTCCCGGCGTCAATGAAATAGAAACGGCAAACAACAAAAACGCCGCCAACAACTGAGCACTCATGCACTCTCTCCCCAAAAAGTCGTGATTTAATATGAAAACAGTCTAACGATTTGGCTAGAAATAAAATTGCTATCTGCGCTACGATAAACGCCAATTTGAGCAGACTATTTCCAAAAGTATTATGAAAAAGAAAGAATCCACCAACTTCGAATTGGACAATACCGATTTCGCCATTCTTGATCATATTCAGAAAGATGGACGCATAAGCAATTCCAAACTCGCCGAAACCCTCAACTTGAGCGAGACACCCTGTTGGCGACGTTGGAAAAAAATGGAAGAGGAAGGCTACATTGAGGGCTACGCCGCGAAACTCAATCGCAAGAAACTCGGCTTTCAAGTTTCGGGGTTTACGCTGGTCACTCTAGGCAGCCATGAAGTGGAAAACACCACACCTTTTGAAGACTTCGTCGCGGAAACCGACTGGATCTTAATGTGTCACTGCATTGCAGGCAGCGCAGATTACATGGTGCAAGTGGTAGCAAGAGACTTAGACGAATACTTTGACCGCATCAGTGCCATTCGCCGTGTAAAAGGCATCAGCGCCATTCAATCCAACGTCTCCGTTAAGGAAATCAAGAGCACCTTCCAGTTGCCATTGGAGTGAGACGACGAAGGAGACTGCGCTCGCTATCTCCGTCGGCCTGTCACGCGAAACTGCTGTGGGGTAACATCAAAATAGGCTTTAAATGCCTTGATGTAGGATGAGTCGTTCTGATAGCCCACTTGATCGGCAATGCTTTGAATAGAGAGTTCTTCATCTAACAAAGAGAGCGAATAGATCAGCCGAATTTGCTGTCGCCACAACTGAAACGATGTGTTGAACTCTTTGGCAAACAAGCGCGACAAAGTGCGCTCCGACGCGCCGACTTTCTCACCCCACTGTTTGAGCGACCAATCCAATGCTGGCTTGTCGGTCAACGCTTCAAATATCAGCTTTAAGCGCCGATCTTCTGGCAGCAGCAACTGAAACGTCTGCACGTTGTCTTTCATGATTTGATCATGCAGCACCGCCAGCAAGCGCGACACTTCCCCTTCACTCACAACCCCTTCGCACTGGCGGCGAATTTCCTGTAGCAGCTCATTTAAAAAAGGCGTGAGCGTAATGGTTCGCACTTGATGCTTATACTCGGTTCCAAAAGTCGGATTGAGGTAGATACCAACAAACGTGGTATGACTTAGCGCGATAGATTCATGTTGAATGCCCGCAGGCACAAACAGCGCAGAGGTATGGGGCACAAGGTGCTGGTAGTGATCGGTTTGGGTTTGCAGAAGCCCTTTGATCGGGAAAATGACTTGATGCCAAGTATGTTGGTGCATCGCATCTATGTAACCTTTGGGCATGTCTATGGTTTTAACCAGCGCAGGTGAGTGAGGATTCGCGGCCATCATCTCATTAGACGTCATCACACCGGAGTGAGAATCGATTTGGCGGGTTGGCATCATTAACTGTCCTTACATCCCTACTCTGACACAAGTTCACTAGGCTATCATGCTCGGCAAAGTGAATGAAGCCGTGAGGTGCGACGTATGCGATATCAAGTTGAAATATCCAAAGAAAACCAGCTCTTATTCAAAGTCGATATTGATAACATCAACCCAGCCAAGTGCGAAACATCGCTCGAAACCGTATTGGCTAAGTTTCCAAAAACGGAAGGGTATCAACGCCATGTGTTGGTTTCAGATAGCGAAACACGCTACTTAAAAAGCACAGAAAAGCGCATTGAAGTACTGGCAGCGATTCCGGTATTTGCCTCATTGGGCGAGCGTTAACCTCGGGTTTGTTGCCCAATCCGTTTCACGCAATAAGGAAAGAATATGAAGAAGTTAGGCGTCGTTAACAGCGTATTAGCAGGAAAAACCGTTGCCTTTGCGCATGGTACGAAAAGTGCGATTAACAAACAGGTTATCTCACAGCGTCTGCACGCAACTGAACTGGGTTTCACCAATGACGAGCAAGGCGATCCGCGCTTTCATGGCGGCATTCAAAAAGCCCTTCATATTTACCCAAGCGAGCACTACCCAGTTTGGCAGCAAGAACTGGGTAACAAAGCAATTTTCCAATCCGCTGGCGCGTTTGGTGAGAACCTCAGTTCCAGCGGTGTGACGGAAGCGTTCATTTGTTTGAAAGATAAGATCCGCATCGGCACAACCTTGCTAGAAGTGTCGCAAGGGCGCATGCCTTGTTGGAAACTCAACGTACGCTTTGAGCAAAACGACATGGCAAGAAGGCTACAAGACACGCTTCGAACGGGTTGGTATTTCCGAGTGTTAGAAGAAGGCGATATCGGCGCAGGTGACGAGATTATTCTGTGTGAAAGACCTTATCCACACTGGTCCCTAGCTCGCATCATGGGCGCGGTGTTTACTGGCTGCCTGGATAAAGCTGAGCTTAGCCAACTGGCAGAACTGCCATTGGTTGAATCTTGGGGCAAACTTGTCGAACGCCGCCTAGAGACCGGCGAAGTCGAAGATTGGAAAATGCGCTTAGTTGGCCCAACAGCCTAGCCAATTAGATAAACAGCAGGATGAAAGCTCGAAGCAAGCGAGCCTTCATTGATGAGGGGCCAAGGGAGAGAGACTAAAATGTTTTTGGATAAATCTGAGCTAGCCTCACCAGCTAGCTCGAAGTTGGACAGAAACGCTTTAGGGTAGTGGCACTAAGTCGCTCTTGTCCCTGATTGAGCTGAAAATCCAAGTGATATCAAGCTCATCTTGAACAATTCAAAATAATACACTCCCGATCTGCGATTAGAAGCAGCGTGTCAGCAGGTTAGCTCGCCAGACTGCCTGAATCGTTCGAAACGATCCTTTACCAAGTTGCGGTAATCCGGATACTCACTGAAGTAGCGCACAATTTCCTCTGCTTCTCTTCCTGAGTGGCACAGTTCACGCTGTACATAGGTAAATATGTTTATGAACCTTACAAGGCTGATTTCATCTACAAGAGAATCAGCTTCAGAAAATGGAACATACAAGATAGCGATATTACTTTTAAACTCATCTGCTGATAATAAATCTCCTTCCTTAAGGCGCTTAAATCTTGCTTTTATGGCATTGGTATCAGGGTCAACCATCCAAAGCTTGAGTTCCTTCTCGTCTAATAAAGCCTCCTGCTGATAACGACAGTAGCTTTCATCTGTACGCTGAGCAGCCAGAATATCTCTGTATAACTGTATCCACGTTATACGATCCTTTTGGTACTTATGCTTGGCCCAGTGATTTTTTAAGCGTTTAAGGAACACCTCCATAGAAGGAACAACCAAAGTTTTACCCTGTTTTTCAGCTAGCTTTGGCAGATAATTACTCAATGTAGGAGAAGGCTGATGCGATAGCTCCATCATTAAGTCAAACAAAGCAGCCCAGTACATCACAAGTTTGATTACATATTCAGTTACCTGTTCATTTGGCGGCTCTGGGAGTTGCAAACTATCTATAAGCAGCCAGTCTCTTACAAATTTTTGAGTTACCTCGTGGTTGTTTTTTTCATCGCTACCTTTGAGACACAAATACTCGATCTCGCAATGAGCCAGAAGGAAACTAAAAAACTCATCTAGTTCAAACCTGCCGTATTCATGATGAGCCTTTCTGAATGATGCGACCGCTACCTTCATCCCGAACCACGCACCTAAGTGCCTAAGTTCATAACCCTCGACTTCACTCAAATAACTGTCGACGTCAAATCCCTTTAGACGACATTCTGCCATCAGTTCCCGCATGAGTTTCTCTAAATCTCCGTTACGATAGTCCCTGAACATCTGCTGATCATGAGTAATGTTGGGATCTTTTTTCAGCATTCTCATTAGTTTGACGAATGCGTCGGATCCTGACTTTATATCTTTAGTTGATACCCGAAAGAATCCGGGAAGACCGTTAAATAGAATTCCTCGGTCAGAAAGTTCGGTAAACATATTTCAGTGAAATGTCCCTTTTTACATGTCTGTACTGAGTGAGAATACCGCCTGAACAAGCGAAATAGAACCTTGCTTATCATTTTCTCTTAACAAAAACAGTAACATGAGGAAGGTATAATGACGGAAAACATACTAAAAACCATACAAAGTGGCGCACAAGCACTTTCATTACTAAGTAAGGTACGTTGTGTAGAAAGCTATTCGTTTTCATCTGGAGAAAAAGCGAAAAACTTATATTCATGGCCTACAGAATTTGAAAAAGATAATATAGTTTCCAGTGTACTCGAACAAAATGGAAAAACTTTGGGGAACTACTGTAGAGTTAAATCCTATCCAGTCTCTTACACCCAGTATAAAAACTATCTACCTGTTTATGCACCGGAAATTATCAGTATTCGAGTTTCACGCTGTCTACTGGATGTATATAAACTTCTGTTCAAAATAAACACTATCACAAAAATTACGGCGGTTTGGGACAGTGTGAAGTATCCAATGCGAACATACCCTAAATCTATGTCTGACATGGATGGTTTAAAAGAGTTTGCCGGATACCGAGATGCGATGCTTGTTTTCGATTTCGGTAACGAAAAATACAGTACAAAGCTTCCAGCATTTGCATACCGAGCATTATTGGTAGCATCAGAGGTATTTAAAACCTTTTCTATTTCTTATGACGACAGAAGTCATTTCATTGGTAACGTCACAGATAAGGCTGGGAGAAGTAAAAGATACCTCGTACACTACGGTAATAAGGGATACCTGTTTGAAGCAATTAATGAAACCTCTGATTCAGTCGATAAACTGGTTGGCTGTGACAAATGGGTCGAAGTTCTGAAAAAAGACGGCTGGAAGTTTTACAACGATAAGTAATCTGGCACTGCAATGCAGCAGCCTTAATAGTTTGAGGTATTAGCATTCACTTCAAATCGAAATGGCAGTTGCAGTGACCCTTTGCAATAGGCAAGGCAATTAGATTGCTAACACTAAATTGCTTCTGCCCCCAAGCTAGGCATCTGAGACGCCTCTGGACAAATTCGTGTTACCAATGGCGTCAGTCGTGACTCTGCACGCATGACCCAAAGTATGGAAAAACTCTATATACATGGCCAGTTTTAGTTAATCACTACAGTAGGTTAAAAAATAGAAATAAGACGGCCTATTCGAACTAGTTGGCTAAATTAGTAAGACCCCACTTTCATAGACACTATGCTGGTTAGAAGAAGTAGGTCAAACCACCTCACTGTTCTTTGTGAGGTTGAACGTACTGGCAAGGAATGGGGCAGTAATATGTTACCGATTAACTGTTCACGATTTTCATTCCGAGCAGAGCTTATTAAGCTCGCCCAAAAGCTTTGAGAAAGTTCTTGGGGTGTTGGTGAAACCTTACATGCTCAATGTGATTAACCCTCCTCTTTCCCTTAAAGGGTGGAGCAATGTATCCCCAATTAGCGCATCTTGAGAAGTATATTACGTAGTCAATCTGTGCATCCTGCCATTGGTCGGTAACAACGGTGTTTTCATCGAAGCACTCTACCGACTTTACTTGAATGCGGTAGAATTTGCTCCCGTCAGAAATAAGTACATCTGTCTTCATACCATGATCGATCATGGGCATAAAGACTTCCCAGCCGTCTTGTAATAGCCAGCTTGCTAATAGGGTTTCGTAAGAGACACTTTTATAGTGCTTTTTTGCTTCTGAAGAAGAGTGAAGTGTTTTTAAAGGCATATTAATATCCTAATTACATGCTGGTTGTCTTTTTAGCTCTAGACGTCCAGCGAAGCTTCCCTTAGGGATAACTTCAATTAGGATTCACAATGGCTCTTTAGAGGTCTCATCAACTAGCAACAGGAGCTACCCCTAGTCTTCTACCTACTTGGTTACCTTGACTATTAATACTAGTGTTCACGTTCTGTGAGTGAATCGGTTGGTTTTTAAACACGATATACAAAGATCGTAAATTCGTCAATTCAACTGATGGCAAGAAACCTTGATTAGACATGATTAAGAACAAGAACCTCGTTCAGTAGGCACTACACTAACTAGAAAAAGTAGGGAGCAAACTCATGCGTCAAGTATGACAGAATAGCGTGCTAGCTTGGAATGGGGCAGAAACACTCTAGTGTACTCACCCAAAACCACTAACAACGCCATTCTCCACAGATCCAAGACACCGCAATCACTTGCGCTAAAGTTCTATCCTTTGAGCTTACTAACATAACCAACAATAAATAATCGCTACACTCTGCCCCGTTTCATCTTCGTTTGTTTTACCTTGTTATCCTCTTGGAGAAATCGAGTGGCAACCATGAAAGACGTCGCGGACTTAGCCGGTGTATCCACGGCAACCGTCTCGCGTGTTATCAATCGCACCAGTTATGTTGAGCCTGTGACGCAAGAACGCGTTGAACGCGCCATTAAAGCGCTCAACTACCGCCGAGATGCGCGCGCAACGGCACTGGCGAATCGCAGCAATAACACGCTCGGTTTATTAACTGGTAATTTAGCCGATCCCTTCTTCGCTCTCATCGCCAAAAGCGTTGAAGAAGTTGCTCGTGCCAATGGTTGCCAGTTGGTCGTAGTCAGTGGCGGACACAACGCGCAACGAGAAAAAGAAGGGATCGACTTTCTCATTAGCCAAGGTTGTGAGGCAATGGTCGTGCACTCAAAGATGCTCGATGACACCACGCTGATGCAATACGCTGCGCAGCTTCCAGCGATGGTATTGCTCAACCGCACCATTGCACAAATTTCCAATCGATCAGTTTGGGTAGACAACCGAGCTGGGGCACGAAAATCAGTTGAGTATTTGATTGAGCAAGGTCATCGCAAGATCGCGTGCATCACCAGTGACTTGCCGATTGAAGATCGCACAGATCGATTGGCTGGCTATCGAGATGCCATGAATGCCGCCAACTTAGCCATCCCAACAGGCTGGGTGATTAACCAAAACTTCAGCGAATCTGGCGGTGAAGAAGCGGGACGACAGCTTATCCAAGCTTGCCCGGGCGTCACTGCGGTGGTGACGTTTAATGATGTAATGGCAGCTGGTTTAATGGCGAGTTTGCATGAACAAGGATTGTCGGTTCCCGAGGATATTTCCGTGGTCGGCTTTGATGATGTGTTGCTTGCACGCTACCTCTATCCACGGTTGAGCACCATGCATAACCCGATTGATGAAATGTCGACTTATGCGGCGAAACTGGCGCTAAATTTGCGTAAAGATGGCTATTCTCCGCCGAGTTCGCATCAGTTCGAAGCGAGTTTAGTTTGTCGCCAAACGGTCAAAGCAATACAAAAGAACGGCTAAAATTGTGATGAATTTGGCATTCGCGCACCCCATGTAAGCGCTTACATGAAAACAACACACCGCTCTCATTTTGCCTATTACACGACCGTTACTATCCACTGCGAACAAACCCTACATCGATCCTGAGGATAAATAACATGACAAATTCTAAGCCTCTACCGTCGTTCGGATTAGCACTCGCCCCTATTGCGGTGATGTTTGCGCTTCTGGCTGTCGGATACGGAATACTCGGACTTCGCATTGAAGTTCTGTTGCTGATCTCAGCTGCCTTTACTGGTCTTATCGCGTGGAAGATCGGTTACAACTGGGATGACATCATCAACGCCATCGTAGAAAAACTGGCCAAAGCGATGCCCGTGATTCTGATTTTGGTCTCGGTTGGCGGTTTAATTGCCAGCTGGATGGTCAGCGGCACAATCCCTTACATGGTGTACTGGGGACTTAAAGTCATCAGCCCTGAATACATTCTTATTGCCACTTTTTTTGTAACCAGTGTCGTTTCCGTTTGTACCGGTACGTCTTGGGGCTCAGCGGGCACCGTGGGTGTTGCACTCATGGGTGTTGCAGCGGGTCTTGACGTCTCGCTCGCTGCGGCGGCCGGTGCGGTTGTGTCTGGCGCATATTTTGGTGACAAAATCTCACCACTATCCGATTCAACTAACTTTGCACCTGTGGTTTCTGGCACCACTTTGTACGAACATATTCAACACATGCTGTACACCACGCTACCGGGATTTGTCATTGCGTCTGTGGTGTTCTTTTTCGCAGGTCAAAGCGCGGATATCACCAATATTCATGAGCCAGAAAAAGTGGTTCAAATCATCTCGGGTCTAGACAATCTCTACAACTTCAACATTCTACTTCTGATTCCACCAGTGATGATCTTATGGGGCGCGTTAACTAAGAAGCCCGTTCTGCCATTGATGCTTGGCGCATCGGCTATCGCAATTGGTTTGGGTATGGTGTTTCAAGACTTCACTCTTAACCAAGGCTTCCAAGCTTACGTAGACGGCTTCAATCTAGCCATGTTTGAGGCAAACGGTCACAGCGTAAATGGTTTGGTGCCAGATATCGCCAAACTGCTTAACCGCGGCGGTCTGTTCTCGATGATGAGCACGATTCTATTGGTATTCTGTGCCTTTGCCTTCGCTGGCATCCTGAGCCTAACTGGCGCTCTAAACGTAGTGCTAGGCAAATTCCTCCATGCGATTCACACCACAGGTCAGCTGATTGCTTCAACGGTTGTGGCAACCATCACGGTGGTTTTCACCACTTCTGACGGCAAGCTAGCACTGTTGATTCCAGGTGAGTTGTTCCAAAACGCTTACCGCAAAATGGGCTTAGATACCAAAAACCTGTCTCGAACCATCGAAGACGCCGGCACCATTATTGAGCCATTGGTTCCGTGGACGGCCGCAGGTATCTACATGGCAGGTACGCTAGGTGTGGCGACATTGGATTACCTACCATGGGCGATTCAATGTTACACCGGCGTGATCTTCGCTTTGATTTATGGCTTCACTGGCTTTGGTATCGCAAAAGCAAAGCCACAGCAAAACCAACAACAGATTGCTGACGAGCATTCAAATACACCAGCAGTAGAAACAAAATAAGGTAAATCATTGATGAACGCTTTCGACCAAATTCTGAACCGCAAGGAAAGTGGCTCTTTAAAGTGGGACTTTATACAACAAAAGCTGGGATTGACTGGGACGGATTTACTTCCGATGTGGGTATCCGATTACGATTTTAAAGCGCCGCAAGTGGTGTTAGACGCACTACAACAGCGAGTTGAGCATGGGATCTTTGGTTACGCGGAACGCGATGATGCGTACTACCAAGCGACTATCGACTGGTATCGAAATCAGCATGATACCTGTGTTGAGCGTGAGTGGATCACCACAGTACATGGCGTACTTCCTGGGCTCGCAATGGCATTGCAAATGCTCACCGAAACAGGCGATGGCATTGTGATGCAAAGTCCGGGTTACGGTTCTTTCCGTAAGATCATTGAATTCAACGATCGCGTTGTGGTTGAGAACCCACTGACGGAAACCGAAGGCGACTATCAACTCGACTTTGATCATCTCGAAACCTGCTTTGCTAATGGCGCAAAAGCAATGATCTTCTGCAATCCACATAACCCAACGGGGCGAGTTTGGTCTGAAAGCGAAATCACAAAGGTTGCCGAACTGTGTGAGCAATACCAAGTCTGGCTGCTGAGTGATGAAATATGGGGCGATTTGGTGGTTGGCGATGCGCCATACTACTCTGCTTTGCGTCTACCACAAGCGCTCACTCAACGCCTGATTGTGGCAACGGCAGCCAGTAAGACGTTTGGTTTGTCGTCACTGCGAATCTCTAACTTTATGATTCCAGATGAATCACTTCGAGCGCAGTTTACTCGCAGGCTAGATGCGCATGGCATGGACGTGTTCAACAGTCTCTCAATGAGTGCCGCGACAATTGCTTATCAAGAGTGCTCTGATTGGTTAGTGGACTTAAAAGACTACCTGCGCGCTAACATCGCCAAACTTGAGCGGTTTGTACAAACGGAACTGCCAGAGGTGAAGTTTGTTGCGCCACAAGCCGGCTATTTGGCTTGGTTAGACTGTCGTGTACTTAACTTAACTGACACTGAGATAGAACAAAAGTTTGTCTCAGCGGGGCTTGTCCCAAGCATGGGCATTGCTTTTGGTAAAGAGGGAGCGGGGTTTGTTCGACTTAATCTAGGCTGCCCAGTAGGTACATTAGATCAAGCCTTGATACGAATTAAACAAGCGCTAAGCTAGTCGTACCAACGATAAATGAAAAAGCCACGCTTCTCGCATTGAGGCGTGGCTTTTTGTTTATTGGGTTCTTTTTGTTTACTTACTTTTAGGCGCTGGGCGCTTCGCCTTACTTTGAAACTGCTTAACGCTCTTTTTATTTTGCGTACGGCGATTGGCTTTTTTGTCGCGTGGCGCGCGTTTGCTCTCGCCTGTCGACGGTTTGTCTGTAACTGGAAACCCTTCCAAATCTTGCACAGGCAACTCACGTTGAGTGAGGTGGCGAATCGCGCTGAGTGCGTCCATTTCGCCGTGGCAAACCAATGACAACGCCACGCCTTGCTCACCTGCTCGGGCGGTGCGCCCTACTCGGTGAACATAAGTTTCTGCATGCATCGGCAGTTCGAAGTTGATCACCACGGGCAGTTGTTCAATGTGAATGCCGCGTGCTAATAAATCGGTCGCAATCAGCACCTGAGTTTGCCCAGATTTAAACTGCGCCAATGCTGCTTCTCGCTCTGCTTGGCTCTTGTCACCGTGCAATGCATTGGTTGAGATGCCCGCTTTATTCAGCTTCTTCGCCAAACCATCGGCGTTCTCTTTCGCGCCAATAAAGACTAACGCCTGAGTCCACGCGTTTTTTTGAATCAGTTCAATCAATGCCTTGGTTTTACTGCCTTTGTTGACGAGGTACAGCGTTTCAGCAATATCTTGGTTGGTGCTGTTTTCTTGATGCGCAGCCACCTGCTTTGGTGCCTGCATAAGCAGCTTCGCTTTACCCTTCAACTCATCTGAAAAGGTTGCCGAGAACATTGCGGTTTGACGCTGATTTGAAATCTGCCCTGCAATATTTTGTACGTCAGGCCAAAAGCCCATATTCAGCAAACGATCCGCCTCATCCAATACTAGGTAATGGATATTGCTTAGGTCCAAACCGTTGTTTGCCAGATCAACCAAACGGCCGGTTGTGGCAACAAGAATGTGAGGATTTGTCGCTAGTGCTTGCAGTTGCTGCTCTTTATCCACACCACCGCACAAACACACCGCGTTAAGGCCAAGCGCTTGACCAACTTGGTTAATTGCCTCGCTCACTTGCGTTGCTAGCTCGCGTATTGGTACCAAAATCAGCGCTTTTTGCTCTGGATTGACACCTAGCTTTTCCAACAAAGGCAAACCATACGCAAGGGTTTTGCCGCTGCCCGTATTTGCCAAAGCCAGTAGATCTTGACCAGCCAACAGCTCAGGAATGGCCAACGCTTGAATATCGGTCGGTTTCTTGAAGTCTTTTGGCAGTGCGTGAATCAGCTCAGAACTCAATGAGAGAGTAGAAAATGGCATTAGCTTAACCTTGTGCTTTTGGTTGAAGAGGCAGTAAAACAATATAGATGAAGTAAATCGCAGGCGCGGACTTTACCACAATCTAGAGGACGAACCATCCCATTTTAGAAGTTCAAACCAAGCGTAGTCTGAGAATCGTGCGGCAAAAACAAGAAAGCGCAGAGCCGAAACCCTGCGCTTTTAAAAATGGTTTTACATTGTAAATCGTTACTTAGTGTAGAACGCGCGTTTTAGTGCCATCTCTAAACCGCGAACTTCAGCCAAACCTTTCAAGCGACCAATAGCGGAGTAGCCTGGGTTGGTTTTCTTCTTCAAGTCATCCAACATTTGGTGGCCGTGATCCGGGCGCATTGGAATCAAACGATGGTCGCCCACTTCTGCGCGGCGCTGTTCTTCATCCAGAATCGCCATCACCACGTTGTACATATCCACATCGCCATCCAGGTGCGCCGCTTCGTGGAACGTCATCGGGTTGCTTTCTTCACGCTTGGTGGAACGCAAGTGGGTGAAGTAAATGCGCTCGCCGTGCTTTTTGATCATCTTTACTAGGTCATTGTCACCACGCACACCGTAAGAGCCGGTACACATGGTCAAACCGTTCATTTTGCTTGGCACTTTTTCGGTCAACCAATCGATGTCTTCGATGGTTGAAACGATACGCGGCAAGCCAAGAATTGGGCGCGGTGGATCGTCTGGGTGCACCGCGAGTTTCAAGCCGTGCGCCTCACACACAGGCATCAGTTGCGACAAGAAATACGCCATATGCTCACGCAGTTTGTCTTTGCTAATGCCCGCGTAGCGGTCGAGTTGCGCTTGGAACTCTTCCAAGGTGTAGCCTTCTTCTGCGCCCGGCAAGCCTGCAATAATGTTGCTGGTGAGCTGCTGGATTTGCGCTTCAGACATGTTGTTGAAGTATTCCAATGCCTGCGCTTGTTCCGCTTCGGTGTAATCCGCTTCCGCGCCCGGACGCTTAAGAATGTGCAGCTCAAATGCCGCAAAGGCGATTTGGTCAAAACGCAGCGCTTTAGAGCCATCAGGCATTTCAAATTCTAAGTCGGTGCGCGTCCAGTCAAGCACCGGCATAAAGTTGTAGCAAACGGTGTCGATACCACACTCTGCAAGGTTACGCAGGGTTTGCTTGTAGTTGTCGATCCATTGTTGGAAGTTGCCCGTCTGAGTTTTGATTTCTTCGTGAACTGGCACACTTTCAACCACTGACCACGTTAAGCCCTTCGCTTCGATGATGGCTTTACGTTTTAAAATCTCTTCTTTTGACCACACTTCCCCATTTGGGATGTGGTGCAAGGCATTCACAATGCCTGTTGCGCCCGCTTGACGAATATCGTCTAGCGAAACCGGATCATTCGGGCCGTACCAACGCCAAGTTTGTTCCATGACACTCACCTTTTTTAAGACGCACTTAGCCCGCTCAAATTCTTCAAGCTAAATGCACAACGACTTCTTAATATGCAGCCGCGGCAAGGCGGCTGCGCTGACGAGAACCAGCCGAAGCTGGCAAGGTGGTTACACTTTTTCTGCGCTCAGTAACACCACAGGGTTTGAGCTGAAAAGGTAACCATCGAAATTAGGATCGTCGACGTCAGACAGTTCCAACAGGCGCTGTTTTACGTTTTCAAGGTGCTGCCACATGGCATTTTTGGCGGCGATAGGATCTTTGCGCTGTAATGCCGCTAAGATTTTTGCGTGATCATCAAGCCACTCTTCACGATAGTCTTGACTGCTGATGTGAGAATGCAGTTTTTTCCACATCGGGCTTTTTTCGCGTCGTTCCCATGATTGTCTCAACATGTCCACCAGCACAGAGTTTTGTGTGGCCTCTGCAATGCACATGTGAAACTTCTCATCACCGTTACAATCTTCCGTGCCACTGGCCAGCTCATCTCGTTCGAGCTTAAGTGCGGCACGCATTTTCACGATGTCTCCCGGCGTCACTTGCGTGGCAGCAAATTCGGCGATATTGCTTTCGAGCAACTGACGCGCTTGGAGCATTTCGAACGGACCTGCGTCATCGCTGATCACGTTCTCACGAGCGTTATTTTTAGAAGGAATATTAATGACGTAAACACCAGAACCTTTTTTCACTTCGACTAAGTTTTCCAGTTCCAACATGATGATCGCTTCACGCACCACGGTACGGCTAACGTCTAAACGTTCAGCAATATCGCGTTCTGGCGGTAATCGATCCCCCACTTTATAGTGGCCGTTGATCAACTCTTTTCTCAGTACTAAGCCTATCTCTTGATACGGTCTTTTCGGTTCAAAAGGCATCATGATGATATTGTCACTATATTCCATCTAACTACTCACGCCATCATAACGACCAATTATAATTGGTCAACCTATATGTACCAGAATGTGGTAACACCTTGTTTTTATTTTACAATTACGACGATTTTTTTTAATTACTGTACTGCTTTGATTCGCTCAACAAGTTGATTTAATTGAGGATTGTTCTTTTCAATCTCTTGATACATTGGTTGAACAGCTTCCACAAAGGCTGCTTTATTGGGTTCAACAAATGTCACGCCCATTTTTTCTGCTTTCGCGCGCTCTTTGGCTTCCGATTCTGCCCACAATTTCTTCATATATTCTGAAGAATCTGCGGCGGCTTTCATCAACGCTTGTTGCTGCTCAGGCGTCAGCTTGTCGTAAGTTTTGGTCGAGATAACCAGCACATCCGGCACCATGGTGTGCTCATCCAAGCTGAAGAATTTTGAGACTTCGCTGTGACGGCTCAAGCTGAACGATGGGATGTTGTTTTCCGCAGCATCCACCACGCCTTGCTGTAGTGCGGTGTATAGCTCACCGTAGGCCAGTGGTGTGGGGTTACCGCCCAGGGCTTTCACCATCGCAATCGCGGATGGGCTTGGCTGCACGCGTACTTTCAAACCTTTGAGATCCGCAGGAGTGTTAACCGGCTTGCTGGTGTAGAAGCTACGTGCACCCGCATCGTAGTAGGTCACGCCAATAAAGCCACTTTGGGCAGAAGAGTTAAGAATCTCACGGCCAACTTCACCATCGGTCACTTTGTAGTAATGCTCTTTATCACGGAACAAGTACGGTAAGTTAAAGGCTGAGTAAGCAGGCGAGAACGCTTCCAGTTCTGCCGCGTTGCTCTTCACCATATCCAGAGCGCCGTTTTGCATCAGCTCCATCGATTCACGTTGTGTGCCTAGCTGAGCATCAGGATAAATACGAATGCGTACTTCCCCACCCGTTAACTCACGTACTTCTTTTGCCATGTAATCCATTGCTTTGTGCACCGCGTGGTCACGTGGGTGGTTGTGACTGAGTTTCAAAGTGGTCGCAGCATAAGCAGACGCAGTGGCGCCGAAGGTCATTGCAGCACCGACAAGGGCACTTATTAGAGTCTTACGCGTCATCATTGTTCTTGTCTCCGTGGATTGGTTGTCCAATGTGTAGGGTATTTTTAGTTTTTAAACGGTATTTCTTGTTTCGAAGCCATTATTGGCGATCAAAAAAGCAACCGTCAAAACAAAAAAGCAAATTGATTGACCAAAATCACACTAATCACCCTCAAATTGGTTAACCAATCTATTTGTGAAGCCGCTCACGTGACAACCAAATCGCCTAACTTATAATCCACTCAGAACAACATGCCTATTTTGAGACCCTACACAAATACGCCCGCCCACATTGGTAAACCAATTGTTATGCAGTCCGCGTGTTTACTTTAAGGAAATGAAAATGAATAAATTGGTCACGTATATCAACAGGGGGTTGGCAGCATTTACTGTCTCTCTTTCGACCTTTCTTGTCTTCTGCGTGGTTTGGCAGGTGCTTTCACGCTACGTACTCGGTAAACCAAGCACCGTCACGGATGAACTGGCTCGCTATCTCTTTATGTGGGTGGCGCTTATTGGTGCCGCTTACACCACAGGTCTCAAACGTCACCTCGCCATTGACCTTTTGACGATGAAACTCAAAGGCAAGAAAAAACTGGTGAATGAAATCGTCATCCAAGTGGCCATTGCGCTCTTCTCTTATGTGGTGTTAGTCCACGGCGGAACACAATTAGCACTCAAAACATTGGCCACTGGCCAGCTAACCCCGGCATTGGGCTTAGAGATGGGCTACATCTATTTCTGCCTGCCTATCAGTGGCGCACTGATGATCTTTTATTCCGTGATTTTCGCTTATGAGCGCGTCAAACAATTAATGTCTGGTGAAACCCTAGTCACCGACTCACAACTTGATTCTTAGAGGGTTCCACAATGGAATGGCAATTAATTCTTACCTTATTTGGCAGCTTCGCTGTATTACTGGCAATTGGTGTACCGGTTTCCTTCGCCATTGGTCTTTCTTCACTGGCAACCATTTTAATGGGCCTACCATTAGAGCCTGCGATTGCGGTTGTCGCTCAGCGCATGGCGGCGGGTCTTGATAACTTTGCTCTGCTGGCTATCCCGTTCTTTATCTTGGCGGGCAACATTATGAACCAAGGTGGTATTGCACTCCGCCTGATTAACTTTGCCAAAGTGTTAGGTGGCCGTCTGCCTGGTTCCCTAGCGCACGTGAACGTGATGGCGAACATGATGTTTGGCTCAATTTCTGGCTCAGCCGTCGCATCTGCCGCAGCGGTTGGCGGCACTATGTCGCCTTTGCAAAAGAAAGATGGCTACGATGAAAACTTTTCTGCCGCGGTAAACATCACTTCTTGTCCATCGGGTTTGTTGATCCCGCCAAGTAACACCTTGATCGTGTTCTCGTTAGTCTCTGGCGGTACCTCTATCGCGGCGCTGTTCCTCGCTGGTTACATTCCGGGCATCTTGATGGGTCTGAGCATCATGGTGGTGGCAGGGATCATCGCCAAACGTCGTGGTTACCCAATTGCTGCTCGCCCAACGCTAGCGATGGTTTGGGATACATTTCTAAAAGCGGCGCCTTCACTGGCTCTGATTGTGGTCATCATGGGTGGCATCATCGGCGGTATCTTTACGGCTACCGAAGCCTCTGCCATCGCCGTGGTCTACACCTTTGTTTTGGCGGTGTTGGTGTATCGCGAAGTGAAATGGCGAGACCTTCCTAAGATCATTTTGGAATCTGCCGTCACCACATCGATTGTTTTGCTGTTGGTTGGCGCTTCTATGGGCATGTCTTGGGCGATGGCAAATGCCGACATTCCATACATGATTGCCGATGCGCTGCTGGCGATCTCTGACAACCCAATGATGATTCTGCTCATCATCAACATCATCTTGCTGATTGTCGGCATCTTCATGGATATGACGCCAGCGGTACTGATCTTCACGCCGATCTTCCTGCCAATCGCGCTGGATATGGGCATCGACCCGGTTCACTTCGGCATCATGATGACCTTCAACTTGGCGATCGGTATCTGTACTCCACCGGTTGGTAGTGCGTTGTTCATCGGTTGTTCTGTAGCGAACGTTGCCATCGACAAAGTGATCAAGCCGCTGCTGCCATTCTACGTTGCACTGATTGCGGCACTAATGGCGGTGACCTTTATTCCTGAACTCAGTCTGTTCTTACCAAAACTGGTCCTAGGCTACTAACTCTTTCAATGAATCATCCCGCAGAGCACTCTGCGGGAGAAGGGAAATAAAATGAAAACCATTGCAAACTCTACCCTAAATGCTGCTGTTTCGCTGCCAGATTACGACCGTTCAACGCTCAAAAGCCGTATTATTCACCTTGGTTTCGGTGCTTTCCACCGCGCGCACCAAGCACTGTTCACCCATGAAATGCTGAGCAAAACGAGCTCGGATTGGGGCATTTGTGAAATCAACCTATTTGGCGGTGAAGAGTTAATTCAATCGCTGCGCGCGCAAGATCACCTCTACACGGTGGCAGAGAAAGGCGCACAATCGACCGAAGTCAAAGTGATTGGCTCGGTGACGGAATCACTGCACCCACATTTGGACAGCATCGAAGCTGTGTTAGAAAAAATGGCCGAGCCACAAGTGGCGATCGTTTCAATGACGATTACCGAGAAAGGCTACTGCGCTGACCCTGCGACGGGCACGCTTGATAAAAACAACCCGCTAGTCATTGCTGACCTTGCCAACCCAACAGAGCCAAAATCAGCCTTGGGTTACATCGTGCAAGCACTGAAGATGCGCCGTGAACGCGGCCTAACGCCATTTACCGTGATGTCTTGCGATAACGTGCAAGAGAACGGTCACGTCGCAAAAGCAGCGGTACTGGAATTCGCTCAACTGCTTGACCCAGAATTGCGCGACTGGATCGAAACCAACGTTACCTTCCCTTGCACCATGGTTGACCGCATTGTGCCAGCAGCAACCGAAGAGACGTTGACCGAAATCGCTGAGCTACTAGGTTGTGAAGATCCATGTGGTATCGCTTGTGAACCTTTCCGCCAATGGGTTATCGAGGATAACTTCGTGGCAGGTCGTCCAGATTGGAGCGTGGCTGGCGCCGAATTTGTTGCCGACGTTGTGCCTTACGAAGAAATGAAACTGCGCATGCTCAATGGTAGCCACTCGTTCCTAGCCTACCTAGGTTACCTTGGTGGTTACGCGCACATCTCTGACACCATGACAGACGAAGGCTACCGCAAAGCGGCATTCGACATGATGATGCAAGCGCAAGCCCCTTCGCTGACCATGCCAGAAGGCACCGATCTAGAAGGCTACGCCAAGCTGCTTATCGAGCGCTTCACTAACCCAAGCTTGAAACACAAAACATGGCAAATCGCGATGGATGGCAGCCAGAAGATCCCACAACGCATGGGCGGCAGCTTACGATTCCATCTTGCTCAAGGTTCTAACTTCTCTTGGTTAGCAACAGCGATTGCAGGTTGGATGCGCTACGTATCCGGCGTAGACGAGCAAGGCAACGACATTGATGTTCGCGATCCGATGGCAGAAACACTACGTCAGATCTGCGATCAACACGGCTTGAACGTTTCTGTCGTGCCTGCGTTGCTCTCAGTTGAAACCATCTTCCCTGCAGAGCTTGGTCAAAATCCACAAGTGATTGATGCGGTGAGCAGCGCTTACCAATCGCTGATTGATCACGGTGCTCGTGCCACCGTCGCTGCGCTGTAATAGGAGTTAACGATGAAGAATTTCTTGTGTGAAGACTTTTTACTCTCAAACGAAACTGCACGCCGCTTGTATCATGAGCATGCTTGCCACCAGCCAATTTATGATTACCATTGCCACCTAAATCCAGCGGAAGTTGCACAAAATCGCCAGTTCGATAACTTGGGTCAAATCTGGCTTGAAGGCGATCACTACAAATGGCGTGGTATGCGCTCAGCAGGCATTGAAGAGCGTTTGATTACGGGTGATGCGAGCGATTACGACAAATACATGGCGTGGGCGAAGACGGTTCCTCAAACGTTGGGCAACCCGCTTTACCACTGGACGCACTTAGAATTGCGTCGCCCATTCGGCATTACCAATACGCTGTTTAGCCCAGACACCGCTGACCAAATTTGGCACCAATGCAATGAGCTGCTTGCGACACCTGAATTTACGGCTCGTGGCATCATGCAGCAAATGAACGTCGTCATGGCGGGCACGACCGATGACCCTATTGATTCACTAAAGCACCATAAAACGATCGCAGAAGACGACACCTTTAACGTTAAAGTGCTGCCGAGTTGGCGTCCGGATAAAGCGTTCAAGATTGAATTGGACCTGTTTGCGGATTACATGCACAAACTGGGCGAAGTAGCAGACATTGAGATCCGCCGCTTTGATGATTTATTGAGTGCACTCGATAAACGTTTGGCACACTTCGATGCACATGGCTGTCGTGCGGCAGACCACGGCATTGAGATCGTCCGTTACGCGCCGATCCCAAGCGAGGCTGATTTAGATGTGTTATTGGCTCGTCGTTTAAATGGCGAGGTATTGTCAGAGCTTGAATGTGCGCAGTTCTCTACCGCGGTTCAAGTTTGGCTCGGCAAACGCTACGCGCAATTGGGCTGGGTCATGCAGCTTCATATTGGCGCGCAGCGCAACAACAGCACACGCATGTTCCAACTACTAGGTGCTGATGCAGGTTTTGACTCGATTGGCGATCGCCCATTTGCTTTTGAGCTGGCACATCTACTGGATGAAATGGACCAAACCAACGAGCTGCCTCGTACTATTCTTTACTGTTTGAACCCTCGTGATAACGAAATGATGGCAACCATGATTGGTAACTTCCAAGGTGGCGGCATCGCGGGCAAAGTGCAGTTTGGCTCGGGTTGGTGGTTCAACGACCAGAAAGACGGCATGCAACGCCAAATGGAACAGCTTTCTCAACTTGGTTTGCTCAGCCAATTCGTCGGCATGTTAACGGACTCGCGCAGCTTCTTGTCTTACACCCGCCACGAATACTTCCGCCGCATCCTGTGTGACATGGTCGGTCGTTGGGCAGAGAACGGCGAAGTTCCAAATGACTTATCGTTGCTTGGCCCTATGGTCGAAGACATCTGTTTTGGTAACGCAAAACGCTACTTTGAAGAGAGGGTGTAACCAATGAAGCACATCGCCATTATTGGTGAATGTATGATTGAGTTGAATGGCAAACCGTTCGGCTCAATGCATCAAACATTTGGTGGGGATACGCTCAACGCTGCGGTTTATTTGAGCCGCGGCTGCGAAGCCAATAGCAAACCTGATGAAGTCAAAGTCTCTTATGTTACGGCGCTTGGCAATGACCCAATCAGTACGGGCATGCTGACTCGCTGGCAAGACGAAGGCGTCTCAACAGACTTAGTGCTACGCGATGAGACTCGCACGCCGGGTTTGTACCTGATTCAGCTTGATGACCAAGGCGAGCGTACGTTCCTATATTGGCGTAACCAATCAGCTGCGCGTTACTTACTTCAACATCCAAACTTTGGAATGGTTAAGCAAGCATTAACTCAAGTAGATGCAGTGTTTCTCAGCGGTATCTCTTTGGCCATCTTGCCAGAGGAAGACCGAATTTCACTGCTTAATTTGTTGGTCGAGCTTAAAGCCCAAGGCGTTGAAATCGCTTTTGATAGTAATTTCCGCCCAGCATTGTGGCCTCAAGACAATAATCTAACCGTCAAAAACGTGTACCAAGCCATGTATCAACTGACGGACGTTGCCTTGGTGACTTTTGATGATGAGCAATTGATCTGGGGTGACGAAACACCAGAGCAAACCATTGAACGCCTTACCTCTCTTGGTGTGGGCAAATGCATCGTCAAGCTCGGCGCAGATGGCTGTTTGGTTCAGGACTCAACAAATCAGGGGGCGGGCGCGGCTCTGGCTCCACAAGCCGTGCCAACCCAACCTGTCGCCCAAGTGGTGGACACCACATCGGCGGGCGACTCATTCAATGGTGGCTTTTTATCGGCATACCTCGCTGGCGCCGATCTCGCGACCTCATGTCAAAGAGGCAACGCACTGGCAGGTGCTGTGATTCAACATCGCGGTGCCATCATTCCCAAAGCATTCACACAACCGGCGCTTGGCGTCGTTTAAGGAACATTCATGTCTAGTATTAAAGAACAATTAAAAGCTCTGAAAGTCATCCCAGTTATCGCCATTGATAAAGCAGAAGACATTATCCCACTGGGTAAAGTACTGGCAGAAAACGGATTACCAGCGGCTGAAATCACCTTCCGTTCAGCAGCGGCTGCAGAAGCGATTCGTCTACTGCGTGAAACCCAGCCAGACATGCTGATTGGCGCAGGTACGGTGCTAAACCGCGAGCAAGCAATTGCAGCAAAAGAAGCCGGCGCAACCTTTATCGTATCGCCTGGCTTTAACCCAAATACCGTTAAAGCGTGCCAAGAAATCGGCATTGATATCGTACCGGGTGTGAACAACCCAAGCACAGTTGAAGCCGCGCTAGAAATGGGATTAACCACCTTGAAGTTCTTCCCTGCAGAAGCTTCTGGCGGCATCAACATGGTGAAATCACTGCTCGCGCCCTACACCGACATCGAACTAATGCCAACAGGTGGCATTAACCCTGCGAACATCAAAGATTACTTAGCGATTCCACGCGTGTTGGCCTGTGGCGGAACTTGGATGGTAGACAAGAAACTGATCGAAGAAGGTAACTGGGAAGAGCTTGCACGCCTAACTCGCGAAGCGGTTGCGCTTGTAAATGAGTAATCGCTTTTAGCGATTGAATAAAGTGCCCAGCCCTCCCTCGGTGGAGGGCTGATTCGTTTGCATTCACATTCACTCACGTGGTTAAGGAACCTAGATGGAAAATGGGTTAGCACAAGGCATTGGCGGCATCGCATTTTTGGTTGGCGTGATGGCCTTCTGGCAGAAAGATGACCTGCGCTTTCGCTATCAGATGATGGCGTTTTGTTTCATCATGGGCGTTCATTTCGCCTTACTGGGCGCAACCGTGGCGGCCATTGGCGTGGTCATTAATGGCATTCGCAGTTTCGCCTCAATCAAAACCCAATCACGCAAAGTGATGTGGTTCTTCATTGCTCTTATGTGGCTGATGACCCTGCCAAACATGAGCCACTTTTTTGAATTCATCACCGTGTTTGGTTCCTCCGTTGCCACTTGGGCACTGTTTTCCAAACAAGGCATCGCCCTGCGCAGCCTAATTTTATTCAACTCATTTTGTTGGGTGAGCCACAACCTTTGGCTTGGCTCAATCGGTGGCTCCTTGGTTGAGAGCACCTTTATCGTCACCAACCTGTTCACCATTTATCGTTTGTTCCAACAACGCACGGCCCAGCGTCACGAGGCGGGAAATCGCGCTTGAAACTGCGCTAGCAAGAAATCAATAAACAATCGAATCCGCTTGGGTTGGTACTGGCGGCTAAGATAAATCACATTCAAATCCGCCCCAGCAGATGAGGTGGAAGCGTTGAAGTTTTTCATGTAACCATTGAGCAGCGTGACAAGGCGCTGCTGCTCAATGTCATCTTGCACATCCAGCACGGACTTTAACGCAATGCCAGCACCATCCAGCGCCCATTGACGAATCACTTCCCCATCATCGGAAAAACGCTTCGGCACCACGGTAATCACATTGTGCTGATCGTGATCTTGAAAGTGCCAGGTTTTCATCTCTTCGTTGCTGCGCACCATGGCTAAACAGTCGTGATGAGCGAGATCCTGCGGCGTCAATGGTGTGCCTTTTCTTGCCAAATAGGCCGGAGAAGCACACAACACGCGGCGGCTCGACGCCAACTTACGCGAAATCAGGTTACTGTCGGCCAGTTCCCCATAGCGGATCACAATGTCCAAGCCAGATTCGGCTAAATTGGATAAGTTATCATTGAGGTAAAGGTAGGGCACAACTTGCGGATATTTCTGTGAAAAGGCAGAAATAATCGGGCTAATGTGCTGCTTTCCGATGTCCCTTGGGGCCGAGATTTTCAATGTGCCCCGCACTTCTTTACTGCCTGTTTGCAGCAGGTTTTCGGTCTCTATAACGCTATCGATAATGTCTAAACAGGCTTGATGATACATCGCGCCAGAGTCGGTTAACGAAATATGACGAGTGCTGCGATTAAGCAGTTTTACCCCATAGCGATCTTCCAAGGCTTGCAAGCGAGCGGTGACGGTGGCCGGCGATAAACCCAGCTCTCGACCTGCTGCAGCCAACCCTTTGTTTTTGACGATGCTGACAAACAACGTCATATCGGAAAACTTATCCACGTCCTCTCCCTTATTCCAATTATTCAGCTCAGATGAACAATGAATTCAAATATTAACCAATTATCAAAATAAGTCTAATCAATATACTGAGCCCATCGAAACGAATGGGAGAACAATGATGGGATCAGACAAAACCGTTTATGTGGTGCTCGGTGGCACCTCCGGCATTGGCGCCGAGTTGGCAAAACAGCTGGAAAGTGATCACACCATCGTGCATGTCGCCAGCCGCCAAACTGGCCT
This sequence comes from Vibrio vulnificus CMCP6, assembly GCF_000039765.1. Lineage (NCBI taxonomy): Bacteria > Pseudomonadati > Pseudomonadota > Gammaproteobacteria > Vibrionales > Vibrionaceae > Vibrio > Vibrio vulnificus. The sequence continues at coordinate 1,155,318 of NC_004460.2, forward strand.
CGACATCAGCGATGAAAAATCGGTGTATCACTACTTCGAAACTATCGGGGCTTTTGACCACCTAATCGTCACTGCGGGCTCATACGCGCCAGCAGGTAAGGTCGTGGATGTTGAAGTCACCCAAGCCAAATATGCCTTTGATACCAAATTCTGGGGTGCCGTGCTCGCTGCCAAACATGGCGCTCGCTACCTCAAACAAGGTGGCTCGATCACTCTCACCTCCGGCATGTTGTCACGCAAAGTGGTGGCGAACACCTATGTGAAAGCCGCCATCAATGCGGCCATTGAAGCCACAACGAAAGTCTTGGCAAAAGAACTGGCACCGATCCGCGTCAACGCCATCAGCCCCGGTTTAACCAAAACCGAGGCGTACAAAGGCATGAATGCCGACGACCGCGATGCCATGTATCAACGAACACAAAGCCATTTACCCGTTGGCAAAGTCGGTGAAGCCAGCGACATCGCGATGGCCTATCTGTTTGCCATTCAAAACAGCTATATGACCGGCACCGTCATTGATGTCGATGGCGGCGCACTGCTGGGTTAGGCCACATTCACTCAATATTCTTTAGGACACAAACATGAAACTCTATATCTATCAACACTGCCCATTTTGTGCTCGCGTTCGCTACGTGGCGGGCATGCTCAACATCCCACTTGAGATCATAAACCTCGCTTACGACGATGACACGACCACCAACGATCTGATTGGGGCCAAACAAGTGCCGCTGTTACTTAAAAATGACGGCCAAGCCCTCGCGGAAAGCTTGGACATCATTGCTTACTTTATCGAGCTCGCTCAATCGTCAGAATGCCATCAACCGTCTGAATCGGTGCTGGATTGGCAGCGAAGCGCCTTTCTTCCACTGCAAAAAATCGGCTACCCACGTTGGTCAAATATGGATTTGCCAGAGTTTGCCACTCAGTCTGCACGCCAAGCTTGGCGGATGAAAAAGGAAACTGACGCACTCAATTTGGATGCACTTCTGCAAGACACACCAAACATTGCCACAGAGGTAGAAGCGCTCATCGAGCGTGCGAAAAGCGTGTTGAATCTCGATTCTTACCAGCACGCTACTTTGGTTGATGAGGCGATTGTGTTTTCTATTTTACGCGGCTTCTTCAGTGCCGCAGAAATCCAATGGGACAGCGTTGTGAAAGATTGGATGGAATCTGTCAGCGACAAAACCCACGTACCGCTACTCAAATAAGGAACCGATCATGAGCAAACTGTTTGAACCAACTCAACTAAAACACCTTGATCTGCAAAACCGTGTGGCGATGGCGCCGATGACCCGAGCCCGCACCAGTCAACCGGGTAATATTCCCAACGCAATGATGGCTACTTACTACAAGCAGCGCGCAAGCGCGGGATTGATCATCTCTGAAGCGACCCAGATTTCCGATGATTCACAAGGCTACTCGTTCACACCCGGCGTTTATACCGATGAACAAGTGGCCGGTTGGAAGAGAGTCACTCAAGCGGTGAAATCACAAGGCGCCGCCATGTTCTGCCAGCTTTGGCATGTAGGCCGTGTATCACACCCAGTGTTCCAAAAAGGTGAACAGCCCATCGCACCGTCTGCGCTTGCTCCAGTGGAGACTAAAGTGTGGATCGCCGATGAGCAAGGCAACGGCAATATGGTCGATTGTGTAGAGCCACGAGCGATGACCCAAGATGATATTGACCGTGTTGTTAGTGATTTTGCCTACGCCGCCAAACGCGCGATTGAAGCGGGTTTTGACGGGGTGGAGATCCACGGCGGCAACGGTTATTTGATTGACCAGTTTTTACGCACCAACTCCAACCACCGCACAGACCAATACGGCGGTTCACGCGAAAACCGCATTCGCTTTTTATTGCAAGTGGTTGATGCAGTGAGCCAAGCCATCGGCGCCGACAAAGTAGGGGTCAGGCTCGCACCCTTTATCACTTTTAAAGACATGAACTGCCCCGACATCGTGCCGACCATTCTTGAAGCCTCAAAACAACTGCAAGCTCGTGATATCGCTTATCTGCATCTCTCTGAAGCAGATTGGGAAGATGCACCCGAGATTCCAGAAAGTTTCCGCATCGAACTGCGCGAATACTTCACCAACACCATCATCGTTGCGGGCAGCTACACCCAAGCAAGAGCCGATGAGGTACTTGAGAAAGGCTATGCGGATTTAGTGGCCTTTGGCCGCCCCTTTGTTTCTAACCCAGATTTGGTGGCACGCTTAAAGCACCAACAACCTCTGGCAGAACTGGATGGAGCAACCCTGTTTGGCGGCGATGAACGAGGTTATACAGATTACACCGCTTTGCATGTGTGAGTGAACGAAAAGGGAGATGTGGCCATCTCCCTTTGTTTGGATTGCTTAGAGGAACGCTTTGTAAGGCAGCTCAGGTTCATTTTTAAAGATGTCACTGAAGCCACGGAAGTGTTGGTAATGCATACGGCCTTTATCGGTTGGGAAGGTGTACTTACCACCGACTTGCCAGAAAAACGGCGCAAACTTGTATTGTAAGCGGTCTTTTTTCATGTTCCATAGCACTTCAATCTCACGCGGATCGTTCTGGAAGTTTGCCCAAATATCGTGATGGAATGGCACCACGACTTCACAATCTAACGACTCCGCTGCACGTAGAATGTCGGATGAGGTCATTTTGTCGGTCACACCACGTGGGTTTTCACCAAAAGACAATAAAGCCACATCGATTTGGTATTCATTGCCGTGCGCTGCGTAGTAGTTGGAGTAATGAGAGTCACCCGAGTGGTAAACGGAGCCACCGCTGGTTTCAATCAGGTAGTTCACCGCACGTTTATCCATTCCATCTAAGATCTCTTTATCGTAAGAAGAGACGCCTTCAGGAAGGGTCACAAGTGCTGTGCGGTCAAACGAATCGAGGATACGAATTTTCATATCGCCCACTTCCAACACATCGCCGACTTTGGCCACGATACAGCGATCTTCTGGCACGCCCCATCCCATCCAAAGATCAACACACGCTTGCGGGCCGATAAACTTCACGTGTTCACCACAGTTTTGCAGCACCGCCGCCGCGACATTCACGTCAATATGATCACCATGATCATGAGATGCCAACACGGCATCAATCTCTTTAATCGCAAAAGGATCAAGCGGGAAGATTGCTGTACGTAAGTTCGGTTGCAGTGCTTCCACGCCTCCCATGCGCATCATTTGGTGCTGGTTTTTCATAAAGGCGTTCTTTTGCGTTTTTTTGCCCGTTCCACACCAAAAATCGATGGAAATATTCGTGTTACCCTCACTTTTCAACCAGATACCAGTACAACCCAGCCACCACATGGAGAATGTATTCGGCTCTACTACTGTATTTTCGATCTCTTCGTTCAGCCAAGTTCCCCATTCAGGAAAGGTACTTAGGATCCATGACTCGCGTGTAATTTCATTTACTTTACTCATAGCAACACCTTCTTGTTTCACAACTTTTATTAAATTTAGGATGTAGGGAGCCAAGCGCCTTAATGGGTGATTAAGGCACTGAGCAGAATTGTGTTCGTGATTTGAGAAAGAAACGAGGTCGCGTTACACCAAAATGACCTTCGTCCCTTTTGCTTCTATCGCTTTGATGACATCGGGATTCGCGCTTTTACCGGTGATCAAAATGTCAATTTTCTCTGCTGGGCAGAACAGCATGCCTGTACGCTGCCCCACTTTCGAGCTATCGACCACCACCACTAACTTGTCGATTTGCTCTAGCATTTGTTGCTCTGCGACCGCGGTCAGCATATCGGCTTTGTATAACCCCGCTTCCGTCAGGCCTTTACCAGAAGTAAACATCCAGTTGCCCGCATAACCGCCTAACGAGTTCGGCGCAGGATTAAGAAAGATGTTTTGCGAGCGATTGTATTGGCCACCAATGATGATCACGTCGTCATGATCTTCGTTGATTAAATAGCTGGCCAAAGGAAAGTAGTTCGTCACAATTTGCACATCCTGACCACAGAGCCTTTGCCCAAGTAGGAATGCGGTCGAACCGCAGTTGATCACCACACTATCGCCCGGTTGGCAGAGCTCCGCCGCTTGCATGGCAATGAGCGACTTTTCTTCATAATGCTCAGTGCTATTGATGTTCAGTGGTGACCACTTTCTCTTTTTCGCTTCAACACGCTCTGCGCCATTACGTACTTTGCGTAACTTGCCTAGCTCATCTAACTTCGAAATGTCGCGTCGCGCCGTCGCTGGCGACACATTAAAACGTTCAATGATGTGCGCAACGTTAATCGTCTGATTTTCTTCAAGCAGAGAGAGAATGCCGTTGTGCCTTTGCACTTCATTCATAACTATCACCTTATTCAATTCAAATTCACCGAAATGTCTATCTAGTGATTACATGGTGATTACCTGTGATTTATTTTGATTCTATTAATCACGCTCTTGATTGTCAAATCAAGGTATTCATAAAATATCGAACTCATCACAATTTTTATTAAGCCACTGTATTTAAAGGCATTTATGTTTTTCAATGTGATCAAAATACCATTTATTGCCTTTTCCAAGCGGCGAAATTGACAAAAATCAAAATAATCACAAATGAGCATTGCATGATTACTTTTGATTGTTAAAGTTTATTTCGTGAGCAATAACTGAGTAGATTCTTACCCTACAAAGGAATCCTCTCTGACCTACAAACGATTACAAATACAAATCCATCAAGGGGTAAAGATATGGAGTTCTTATACGACATCTTCTATATTTTTTACAGCCAAGTCATGACCAAAGCCCCGTTGCTACTGGGCTTAGTGACATTAATTGGCTACTGGCTGCTAAGAAGAGACACCACCACCATCATCAAAGGTTCGATCAAAACGATCGTCGGTTTCATGTTGGTTCAAGTTGGGGCGGGTACCCTCGTCGCTGGCTTTAAACCTGTGATTTCCAAACTTTCTGAGTTTCATGGACTAACGGGTTCTGTCATCGATCCCTACACATCGATGATGTCCACCATGGAAACCATGGGCGACAATTATTCTTGGGTTGGCTATACGGTGCTGCTTGCACTGGGTATCAACATTCTTTTAGTGCTGTTCCGTCGCTACACGGGGATCCGCACCATCATGCTGACTGGTCACATCATGTTCCAGCAAGCGGGCTTGATTGCGGTGTTCTACTTTGTGCTTGGTACAAGCATGTGGGAAACCATCATCTACTCGGCAGTGCTGATGGCGCTCTACTGGGGCATTTCATCCAACATCATGTTTAAACCCACGGAGGAAGTGACGGGTGGCGCAGGCTTCTCGATTGGTCACCAACAACAAGTAGCCTCTTGGATCGCCACCAAAGTAGCGCCCAAACTGGGTGACAAAAATGACAGCGTCGATCATCTAGAACTGCCGAAATGGCTGCACATTTTCCACGACAGCATCGCGGCAACCGCTATCGTCATGACCGTCTTCTTCGGCATCATTTTATTGTCTTTTGGTTTGGATAACCTGCAAGCCATGGCGGGCGGCACCCACTGGAGCATCTACATTCTCGAAACCGGTTTGAAATTTGCGGTTGCCATTCAAGTCATCGTGGCAGGTGTGCGCATGTTCGTGGCTGAGCTGTCTGAAGCGTTTAAAGGCATTTCTGAACGGGTCATCCCCAATGCCGTACTGGCGATTGACTGTGCTGCTATTTACGCCTTCTCTCCTAACGCAATGGTGTTTGGTTTCATGTGGGGTGCTGTGGGTCAGTTTACCGCCGTGCTGGCCATGTTGGCCTTCGATGCGCCTATCATGATCATCCCAGGCTTTATCCCAATGTTCTTCTCCAACGCGACCATCGGTGTTTTTGCCAACCACTTCGGTGGCTGGAAAGCGGTGATGAAGATCTGTTTCGTCATGGGCATTATCGAAGTCGTCGGCTCTGCTTGGGCTATCCACCTCTTTAACCAACAAGGCACCGAATTCAATGGTTGGATGGGGATGGCAGACTGGGCACTGGTCTTCCCACCGATCATGCAAGGTCTCTCTGCATCGAAAATGTTCTTCTTTGTCTTGGTTGGCCTCTCTCTGGTTTATATGTTCTTTGCATCACGCAAGCTGCGCTCAGAAGAAGATGCGCAAGGCACGGTCGTGGTCAGTGAAGAGCCTGACGTCATTGAAGCGGTAGAACAAGCCATCAAAGCCAGTGATGGTGTGCGCCCGGTCAGCATTCTTGCCGTGTGTGGTAACGGTCAAGGCTCCTCGATGATGATGAAGATGAAGATCGGCAAATATCTAGAGAAAAAAGGCATTCCTCATGTGATGGATTCATGCGCCGTCTCTGACTACAAGTCGAAACTGGCCAGCACCGACATCATCGTCTCCTCTAAGCACTTATCTGCTGAGATGGAACCTGGCGAAGGCAAATTTGTTCTTGGGGTGCAAAACATGCTGAACCCGAATTCGTTTGGCGATGAGCTGCTCGACATCATCAACAAGAACTTTGTCTCGGCTAAATAACCCTAATGACTCAATAAGCTTTAGTTACTTAATAAGCTTAGTTACTCAACAAGCGTAGTTATTCAACAAGCATAGTTACTCAATTACTTATAACAAACGAGGTGCCAGTAAAGCTGGCACCCAACCTGGAGATAGAACAATGGGATTAAAACAATCACTGATCGAGAACAACTCAATCAAGTTGCAAGCACAAGCGTCTAACTGGCGCGACGCGATCAAGATTGGCACAGATATGCTGATTGCCTCTGGCGCGATTGAGCCTTGCTACCATGACGCGATCATCAGCAGCGTTGAAGAGCTCGGCCCTTACATCTGCATCGCGCCTAACCTCGCCTTGCCACACGCACGTCCAGAAAACGGCGTAAATCGCACCGCTTTTGCACTCGTGACCCTAGAAACACCCATCTACTTCGAAGGTGAAGACGAACCTGTCGATGTGCTGATCACACTCGCGGGCAGCTCTTCTGACGAACACATGGAAGGGCTAATGGAAGTGACCCAGGTCTTGGATGACGAAGAGAGCGACACTGGCGTTGATCTGGATAAACTTCGCCGCTGCCGCAGCCTCAGCGATGTCTTCAACGTCATAGATGACGCTCTGGCTATGACAGCCTAAGGAGGAATCATGTATAGCGAACTGAAACAACGCGTGCTCGAAGCCAACCTCAAACTGCCCAAATACGGTTTGGTCACTTTTACCTGGGGCAATGTCTCTGAAATTGACCGTGAACGCGGCGTGATCGCGATTAAGCCATCAGGCGTTGAGTACGAGGGAATGCAGGTAGAACATATCGTTGTCGTTGATCTCGATGGCAACATCATTGAGGGCAACCTGAACCCATCCAGCGATACCGCGACGCATCTCGAAATCTACAAAGCGTTTCCAGACGTTGGCGGCGTGGTTCATACCCACTCACGCAGCGCGACGATTTGGGCACAAGCAGGGATCGACATTCCGGCACTCGGTACCACTCATGCCGACTATTTTTATGGCGACATTCCCTGCACGCGAAAACTGTCGCAAAGCGAGATTGCGCAAGAGTACGAGAAGAACACCGGGTTAGTGATTGTGGAAGAGTTTCGTCATCGTCGTATCGATCCAATGGCTGTCCCAAGCGTGATTGTCGCAGGTCATGCACCTTTCTCTTGGGGTAGCAATGCCGATGATGCGGTGCACAACGCAGTGGTACTGGAAGAGATTTCTGCCATGGCTCTCGCCACTCGCTCGCTCAACAGCGGCATCAAGATCCAGCCAGAACTGTCAGACAAACATTACCTGCGTAAGCACGGTGAAAACGCCTACTACGGACAGAGGTAACAAGATGTACAAAGTGCTTGCGTTAGATTTAGACGGAACTGTGCTCACCGATGATCACAGCATTCATCCGGAAGTAAAAAGCGCGATTATGGAGGCAAAACACAAGTGTCACGTGGTGATCGTTACTGGACGCCATCATACTGCGGCGCGTCCGTACTACGATGAACTGGGCTTGACCACGCCGATCATCTGCTGCAACGGCACTTATGTCTACGACTACCACAATGACCAAGTATTGAAACACAACTCAATCAACAAAGAAGACGCACTGACCTTCATCGCGCTGGCGAAAGAGTTTCAGGTCAAGATGGTGATGTACGTGACCGATGCGATGACCTACTCCAACTACAACCCTATTCACTATATGGAAGCGCTGGAAAAGTGGGCCAAAACGGCCCCGAAACACCACCAGCCGAAGATCTACAAAATCGACTCATTCAGCGATCAAGTTCGTGACACGGAATATGTCTGGAAATTTGTGGTGGAAGGGCTGCCAAGCTCGGTTGAACGCTTACTCGAGAACCCATGGGTCAGCGCAAAATTTAACGGCGAACGCTCTTGGTCGAATCGCATCGACTTTGCAGCAAAAGGCAACAGCAAAGGCTTAAGACTGGCGGAATACGTTTCTGAGCTGGGTTATCACCCGAATCATGTCATTGCCGTGGGGGATAACCACAATGATATTTCCATGCTCCGTTACGCCGGATTAGGCGTTGCCATGAATAACGCAGACGAGACGGTGCGTGCTAACGCTCGCTTGGTTTGCGAAACCGATAACAACCATGACGGATTAGCCCGTCTGATACGTGAAAAAATTCAAGGATAAGCATCATGACTAAACCAATGATCCAAATCGCCCTCGATCAAACCAATCTTACCGATGCCATTGCCGTGGCGAGCAACGTTCACAGCTATGTCGATGTGATTGAAGTCGGCACCATTTTAGCGTTTGCCGAAGGGATGAACGCCGTATCAACATTGCGTGAGAACCACCCTGATCACATTCTGGTCTGCGACATGAAAACCACTGACGGCGGCGCAATTTTAGCTCGCATGGCCTTTGAAGCTGGAGCCGATTGGATAACGGTTTCAGCCGCGGCGCACATTGCGACGATTGAAGCGTGTAAAAAAGTCGCCGACGAGTTCAATGGTGAAATCCAAATTGAGATCTATGGCAACTGGACCATGCAAGATGCGCAAGCGTGGGTAGATCTTGGTATCACTCAAGCGATTTACCACCGCTCTCGCGACGCTGAACTGGCCGGCGTGGGTTGGACAGAAGCCGACCTAAATAAAATGAGACAGCTTTCTCAACTGGGCCTTGAGCTTTCGATTACAGGCGGCATCGTGCCTGAAGATATCTACCTGTTTGAAGGCATCAAAGCAAAAACCTTTATTGCTGGGCGTGCACTCGCAGGCGAACAAGGGCAGCAAACCGCAGAAGCACTGAAAGCACAAATCAACCGCTACTGGAATTAGGGGGAGGTATGTATCAGAACTTACAACGCCATCGCGTCGGCTTATATGAAAAAGCGCTGCCAAACTCGTTGAGCTGGGAAGAAAAACTCAGCGTCACCAAAGAGCTTGGTTTTGACTTTCTCGAGATTTCTGTGGATGAATCGGACGAACGACGCAGCCGCCTTGATTGGGATAACGCCACTGTCTACGCATTGCGTCACCAATGCGAACGCTACGGACTGCCGCTGCATTCCATGTGTTTAAGCGCGCACCGCAAGTTTCCATTTGGCTCGGCCGACGCAAAAATCCGTGAGCAAGCGTTGCTGCACATGGAAAAAGCCATTGCATTGGCTTATAAGCTCGGCATTCGCACTATTCAGTTGGCGGGTTACGACGTTTACTACGAACCGGCGAATCGAGCTACCCATCTGCGCTTTATTGAGGGGATGAAACTGGCAGCCAAACTGGCTGAGCGAGCTGGCGTGATGCTGGCGGTTGAAATCATGGATACCGACTACCTGAATTCACTCAGCAAGTTTGAGGTGCTCAATCGTGAAGTAAACTCACCGTATTTCACCGCTTATCCGGATGTCGGCAACATCTCGGGCTGGAACTACGATGTGTGTACCGAGCTGAAACTGAGTAAGCCCCACATTACACAAATCCATCTCAAAGATACGCACCGCGTGACACCGGACTCGCAAGGGCAGTTCAGAGACTTAGTGATTGGAGATGGCGAAGTGAACTTTGATGCGATCTTTAAAACCTTAAAAGAGACCGACTGTGTGGTGCCATTGGTGATAGAAATGTGGGCACAAGACGAAGATTGGCGTGCGCACATTCATACTGCGCAGCAACGCTTAAACCGAGCTTGTGACCACGCAGATTTACCTCGGTTGTTTGCCGCTTAGTTCAACGCCACAAACGGCGGCAAAAATCATCTCAAAAGACCAACAGACCCTAATATCGTTTTTCTGTTTCGGCGTTCATGGAGTGAGCGCCGATTTTTCCCACTCTGGGAACGTGCAGTTTTGCCCCCCGTAGAAAACTGCACTCTTTCATCTGATTGGTTGACTTACTATTTTGCTTAGCGCACAGTGGCGATCACGCCTTATGAAACTCTGTTGATTTTAATGAAATTACTCCATCTACAACTGTTCTGGTACGAAAAACATCACACCTTATTGGAGATGGAAGACCTCCCCATTCTTACCCCTGCGCAAGAAAAAGAGCTGCGTGAGTGGGCGAAAACTCGCCGCAAAATTCTGAGCTATGAAGTGCATCAACACGCTTGGTTAAAAGTGAATGTCGACGGCTTTTCTTCCACATTACATCTCAGACCCAATGGCACGTTGGTGGAAAAAGATCTCTTCAGTGAAAAAGCCCTTCAGGGACTTTGGAAAGTCATAGACGGTTTTTTGTTTATCAAGGTGATCAGTGGCGAGTTTATTGTCGAGTATCAAATCGTAGGAAACAAAGAGCAGAACATTCACTGCGGCATTGAATACATTAATGGCAAAGTCAGCACATACAGCAAATTTGCCCAAATCATGAGTGCGTAAACAATCCTTTCCTAAGAAAAAAGGGAGATGTAGCCATCTCCCTTTTTCGTTCATGATAACGTGTATTTCATGGCGAAACAGCGTCGTTACAACACCGCTTTGCGTTTGGGTAAAAAGACTTCCCCAAGCATGCAGCGTACTGAGCCGCCGCCTATGTCTTCAATGGTCGTCACGTCAAACGGCAGCAGCTTACCGTGCGTTGCCAGTTGATTGCGCTGCGCTTCTGAAAACGCATCATAAGCCGATTGCGACATCGCGATCACTTTGCTGCCATTGACCGTTTCCAGTTGCAGGATGTTGCCGCAAAAACGGTTCATCTGCTCAATAGAAATGGATATCACCTGCTTGTCTTTGGCCAGTGATTTCAAGACGAAACGGCGCTCAAACTCAGGGATCACTTCATCGCAAATCACACAAAATTGCTCACCAATCGCCATCATTACGTTGGTGTGGTAAATCGGTTTTCCCGATGGCAACAGCGTTTGGAAGGAGATCACACGCTCGTAACCGATGCGTTTGGCGTACTCTTCTAATACAAGGCGATCACAACGCTGCGACAATGCGGCATAAATGGTGCGATTCAGATGGTCAATCACCATCACGCCTGTGCTTTCTAAGAACGCCTCTTCCGTCACGTAATCGGTCAACGAATCTTGGCGATGTACTTCGCGGCCAGCGGCGGCCAGTGCTTCAATCAAAGCTTGTGGACGCACTTCTTCGCGGCGGTTTTCACACGCCATCGGGAAGGTATAAAAGCCCCCTTCCGCCGTGGTGCTAAACCAGTTGTTGGGGAATACCGCGTCGGGAGTCGCAATGTCCGATTCAGGGTAGTCAAACTCCACCACTTGCACCCCTTCCTGACGAAGTTTGCTCACCATTGCGCGGAATTCGGCCAATGTTTTGTTTCTCACCTCTTCCTGAGAGAGGGCGATCTGATTCTGAAATTCGTTGTCACGCGCGGTTTCTTCATTAAAGCGAAACTCTTTTGGCGGCACCATTACCACACAGTCTGCATTTTGGGTCGCATCAAGCTGAGGTCGTATTGTCTCATTCGGTAACAGCATCTGTTCATTCCTTATCACTAGATAAGGCAGATTGTAAATTTATTGTTAACTCTGTTTTTACTGAATTTCAGCTTTCCCGACACGGGGGAAAGTAATAATTACCGCATAAAAGGCATTTGTCAGTAATTTTTATGGTCACCATTGCTATCTATTGCAACTTCACTGCACACTTCATTGCGATAAGGCTGAGAAATCCCTTAGGATATGCCGCAAAGTGATAACCAACTGGTTACATTTAGCCCATCAATCCGTTAGACTACTTTTCGCCCTTCCACCACTTCTTTTTTTACCCGCACCTTCTGGCAGTGTGGGCGTTGTTATTTTTAGGAAGCGTTATGTTTAAACGATTTGAAAGCTTTACCAATCCGTTTCCGGCCGGAACGCCGGAACAACCACCTGAAGGGTTACTGGCTTTTTGCCGCCACTACACTCGTGGGTTTGAAAAACCGCTGATTTTGATGTCACTGCTGTCCACCATCGTCGCGATTGTCGAGGTGTCGCTATTTGGTGCTATGGGACAACTTGTCGACTGGCTGAGCAACAGCGATCCACAAACGTTCCTTGAGCAAAACCAAAGTGAGCTGATTTATTACGGCGTGATACTTTTAGTGGTGATGCCAACCCTGATCGTTGGCTACTCACTGCTGGTGCATCAAAGTCTGCTGGGCAACTACCCAATGTCGATCCGCTGGCTGGCGCACCGCTATTTGCTTAATCAAAGCTTGAACTTCTATCAAGATGATTTTGCAGGGCGTGTCGCCACCAAAGTGATGCAAACCTCGCTGGCGGTGCGTGAATCGGTGATGAAAACCATGGACGTGTTTGTTTACGTGTCCGTCTATTTCACCAGCATCATTGTGATGCTCGCGGCGGCCGACTGGCGTTTGATGGTGCCGATGGTGATTTGGCTGCTGATCTACATCGGCATTCAAGTTTACTTTGTCCCTAAGCTCAAAGATGTTGCTTCAGCGCAAGCGGACGCCCGCTCTACCATGACCGGCCGCATTGTCGACAGCTACACCAATATCCAAACGGTGAAATTGTTTTCGCACAGCAAACGCGAGACTGAGTATGCCGAAAGCGGCATGCGCGAGTTCTTAGACACGGTTCATCGTCAAATGCGCTTGGTAACCGGCTTCAATATCGCGGTGCAGGTAACCAACTATGTGCTGGTGTTTTCGATTGGTGCGCTCTCCATCCACCTTTGGTTAGGCGGTGCGATCAGCATTGGCGCGATTGCCATTGCCGTGAGTTTAGCGTTGCGTATCAACGGGATGTCGATGTGGATCATGTGGGAAGTGGGTTCACTGTTTGAAAACATGGGCACGGTGGTCGATGGCATGAAAACGCTGTCCAAACCGATTGATATTCAAGACAAACCACAGGCCACTGAGCTCGTAGTGAAACAAGGCGGCATTGAGTTTGACGACGTGAGTTTCCACTACGGTGAAAACAAAGGCGTGATTAACCATCTCAATTTGCACATCAAACCGGGTGAGAAAATTGGCCTAGTGGGGCGCTCTGGCGCGGGCAAATCAACGCTGGTTAACCTGCTGCTGCGTTTCCACGATGTGGAGAGCGGCAAGATCAAGATCGACGGCCAAACCATCTCTGAGGTGACGCAAGATTCGCTGCGTGCGCAAATTGGTATGGTGACGCAAGACACCTCGCTGCTGCACCGCTCGATTCGCGAGAACATTCTTTACGGCAATCCAGATGCCAGTGAAGAAGAGCTGTTGCGCGCCACTAAGCAAGCACACGCGCATGAGTTTATCGAAACCCTCACCGACCCGTTTGGCAACGTCGGCTACGATGCGCAAGTGGGTGAGCGCGGGGTGAAACTCTCGGGAGGTCAGCGTCAGCGCATTGCGATTTCTCGTGTGCTGCTCAAAGACGCACCACTCTTGGTGCTGGATGAAGCAACCTCAGCCCTCGACTCGGAAGTGGAAGCGGCCATTCAAGAAAGCTTGAACGAGCTGATGCAAGGCAAAACCGTGATTGCCATTGCTCACCGCTTGTCGACCATTGCACAGATGGATCGCCTGATCGTGCTGGATAAAGGCAATATTGTTGAGCAAGGCACGCACCAAGAACTGCTGCAAAACAACGGTATTTATGCGCAGTTGTGGGCACACCAAACCGGCGGCTTTCTTGCCGACGACTGCCCAGAAATGGAAGAGAGCCAAATCGCTTAATCGCCGTTAAATACCATCAAATCAACGCCCTGTTTATCACAGGGCGTTTTTTTGTCTGGTTTTCGGCTCAGCTATCGCGTGCCATACTCGGTTCCGCTTCGATATCCACCAGCACGCTTTCGCCCAACTTATCAGGCAGCGCCGAGGTTTCGATGGTCACTGCGAACGCTTGACCGCCTTGATGCAAAGTGATCTGCACCTTGTCGGCTCTGCCCGGCGTCGACAGAGCCAAACGAAAGCCAACCGATGTGCGCTCACAAAGTAGCAAACAGGGTTTGTCCACTTCCAACGCAAAAGCGGGTTGATGAGTGAAGCTCGCCAGCTCTAGGCGGCCGGCTTGGCGAAACACACAGCCAACTTCATGACGAAACTGAACCGCTTGCAACTGAGGCAAATTATGCAGCACTTGCGCTTCGGGTTGAGCGGCATACTGTTGGGTTTTCGCCAGTGTCGCTCCCGGTAACAGTGTGTAGTGATAGCCGGCGTCGTGCGGCTGTACGCCATGTTCAATCCACAGGCTAAACACCTTGCCAGCAACTTCTTCATCACTCAAATGCGCATTAATTTTCTGCCAACTGCCCTGTTGTTCATCACAACGCAAATACGCCTTACCCTCGCCAAGCAGATAACCGACATTGGCATGATGAAGCCAACCTTGAACGGCAACAGCATCACACCGCTCCACCCCATTCTCATTCTGGTGAAAAACAGGCGTTTGCACATGGCATTGATTGATCGCGGTGACGATGGGGCTTTGATGTTCAGAACGAATGCCAGCCCCCAGCGCCACAATGGCATCACCACAGAAAAACCACGATTTCAAACCCTGAGTTTGCTGAACATCCAACTCAAAGCTGGCTATCCCCCATCGACCATTGCTGACGCCGCCAGTCCACTCGGTGTTTTGCTCGATGCGCCCCCATTCGTGCGCGGGCATGGCCACGCTGGGTGAGGTAACCCCAGGGATTTTTGCCCAATCCCAGTAAGGATAAATATCGTGGTATTCGTCGCCCGTCACGCTGATGTTCATGCTGCCAAAACCGAGCCAGAAACCAAGTAAGTTCTCTTGATTGCCCGTTTCAATCGGCTTGGTGCGGCGTGAATTGGTTTTCACCGTCACCGAAAAGCGATGGTTCACCATGGCAGAATAGTCTGAGCGCCAAAAGTGTTTAAATCCCGCAAAGGGATACGCACGGCCATCAAGGTGCGCGAGGTAACTTTCGAGTGGCAAGCGATGTTGAGGAAACAGCGCCATCAGCATGGTCACTTGCACTTTCAAAGACGCGCGACTGTGCGGTTTCTCCAAATCGGGCTTGGCGATGGCTCGGCCACACACGTTGTAATCCCAGCGACCGGTACGCGTCATCCACATCGAACCTTGTAAGAAATAGCTGAGCAGTAAACGTTGCTGATCACTTGAAAAGCGAAAGCAGGTGTCAGCCGCCGCATACACCCACGGCAAAGCGACATTTAGGAAAGATTCACCATAACCGCCGTTTTGTAATTGCGGCCCATGCTGTTGGTAAGAGAAATCGGCTTGTATGCCCTCCTCTTGCGTCAACACGATAGTGTCAGCGATATCGGCCATGGCTTGGGCAAAGCGAGTTTGATTGTTTTTAAGCAATGCACGATACGCCACCCCATTCGCCAGATCGGCTTTGTTCGCCCCCGTCATGCTCGCTTGGGCGGGCAGATCATCCATCAATTTTTGCTGCAATGCTGGCGAGAGCGCATCGCTGAGCAGCAAAGCAATCGGCCCCAGAAGCCGCTGTTTGCCAATTTGATTCCACCACCAGTTCCAGTGGGTCGGATTGTGTCGATACCAGTGCGCCAACGCTTGTTCAATCGTTTCCAAAATCGAGGAACAAGGTCGTTGGTAGTGTTGGCAAGCGAGCAGCAATACGCGCTGCAAATAGGCAAAAATACGCTCTCCGTCTTGCTCAGCGTCTGCAAGCGGCGCATCGAGCCAGCCTGTTTGGCGAGAAAATGCGTTTTGGTATTGAGCGATGGTTTGATGCCAATCGTGCTCGTGCAGCATGCCCCTTTGTAGCTCGACGATGGATTGTGACAGTTTGCTGCGGATCTGCATCAAATGTTGCGAGTGCATGATGCGAATCATCTCCTTGGTGAGTCTATCGGAATGAAAAGAAGGTGCTTTGACAGCACCTTCTACCTTCTTTGCTTGGTTTAGTTATCGAACCAACGCCATTCATAGGGTTTCAGCGTTATCGATTGTGGCTCACCATCGGTGTTCAATACCGTCACCTTCTGAGTCTCATCGGTAAAGTTCACCGCTGTCGCTTTGTTGGTTTGCGGGTAGAACGCTACGTCAACATAAGGGTTATTGGACAGCCAGGCATGTGCCGTTTCTTCCTGCTGCGTTAGCCACAACAAAATGTGTTGCAACAGGCGGGCATTTTCCATGCTAAATGGCAGATTCCCCAAGTACACCGCGCGGCCAGAGCCATAGCCACGCGCCGTCAACGCCAAATGTTGCCCCTGCGCAGCCAGAACGGTAAGGTCTTGCGCTTGCGGGTACACATAGCTTGGGTTACCGAAGTCTTCATCGCCCTGAATAAACTGGCTGAGGTAGTGATGCTTTTCGATCTGCAACGGCATCGCCACACGCCCCATGGTCAAAGAGGTCTCTTTTTCTAACCCAAACACATCCCCCAGCTGGAAATAGCGGCCATTTTTTTGCCACGCCGAAGGGTCGGACACACCAAGTAGACCGCCGCCTTCTGCGACAAACTGACGCAGTTTCACGATGACATTATGATCATCCCAACAATCGCCACCACTCCAAGCCGAGTTGGCATCGCCGGTGTTAATGATCACTTTGATGTCCGGATCGATGCCCTTCTCAGCGATGTCATCGAAGCTAATGAACTCCACCTCAAATGGCAGACCAGACAAACACTCCAGCAAATTATTGCCGACCAGCTCCATCACATCAGGGCGTGGTGGCACGTAAAAGCGCTGGTCTCGTGCTTGGTTTTGCAGCCAACTGCGCGCCGTTCCCCAAGCGCTCAACACCGCCACTTTGCCCGGCAGTTTTTGCGATTCACTGCGTTGCGTATTGTCGAGATACTCACCGAACTGACGAGAAATATCCGTCACATGGTCGATAAAATGCGGGAACTGATTTGCAAGTGACAAATAGCCGCCATAGCCAATGCGATCCAACGGTTTTTGCAACATCGCGCGACGAATCTTGGTCCAGTTCGACATCGATTCCACCACAGGATCGTTGCCCTCGCGGAACACATCAGGGAAGAAGTAGGGATAAAAACGTGCTTCACGAATTTGATCGCCACCGGAATCGGTTAAACGGCGCAGCGCCACACCATCTTCCACCGCACCAACGTTAATATCGATGCCAATCTTCTGATAACTCTCAAGAAACGGTTCGGTGCCAATCCAGTGATCGCCTTGGAACATCGCGGTTTTCTTGCCCGCTTGGTGCGCCATGCTGACCAACTCGGCGGCAAATTCGACCACGAAATCTTGCACGAAAGTCATCCAATCGCGGTACTGCTGAGAAGGTACTTTATAGGTACCGTTGTAGTAACCCGCATCAACAAAGTCTTCCGGAGAAAGCTTGTAGCCAAAGCGTTGTTCAAAATCTTCTAATGCGCGTGGGCTAACCGTTTCGCCATAGCCGGTCCAGTCGCGATAGATGTCTTGATTCTTCTCACCGGTATCGATCACGAATAGGAAAGCGAAGGTGGTAAAACGCACCACGGTGGTATTTGGGTGCGTCTCCAACCAATGGGCGAAGTGCTGCAATAGATGCGCGCGACATTCTGGGTGGTACGGGTCAAGGCTCTTGATGCGCGGCCCTTTCCAATCGTTGGTCAGCGCGTTGTACATCGACACGCTGTCCCACACTTGGCGCGCCATGAAAGTGATGGTGTATTCGTGATACGGGATCGCATCTTCAATATCAATACGCTGATATTGTGCGTCAAAGGTCCACTTATCCGTCGGGATCACTTTGTTCAAAGTGCGATTTCGCACTTCCCACCACTGTTTTGGATCGCTGTCATCGTCCAGTTCATACTTGTCTTTGCTGTAACCATCGAGTGGAAAAATCGCCACGCGATCACTCATCGCGGTGACAGGGAATGACATCAAATATTTACGGTGTAGGTATTCTGGATGTTGATTGGCATACGCTTGATCCGCACGCACCAAACACATCACAGAATAGATATCGCTGTCTTGCTCGGCCAATGAATCTGGCATGGTTGTACCATCGCTATCGCGCAGTGCATCGGCTTGCCAGCGCTGATATAAATCCAGCACGACGTCTTCCTGTCCTTCTTCAACAGGCAGGGTCATATGACCTTTACGAGAGGCAAATTGGGTCATGATAGGCTCCAAAAAGTTGGGATAGACGGGGGAAAGGGCTCCCCCGAATGAGTTATTGAGTTCGGTTTACCAGAAGAAGCTCTGGTAGCCGTTAGCGCGCATTAGGGCTTCTAGATAGTAGTAATCGCCGTAGGGCAACATGTTGTCGCACAAACCCACTTTGACAAACGACGCGCCGTGCGCCAAAAGCCCAAGGGCTTGCTCATCGGCGGTTAAATCGCAGCTCTGCATTAAGCCTTGCAGTAGATACAAGCCCCAATCGCGGTATTGCTTGGCCTCTTCGGCATCGTCAATGCACTGCGCAATCAGCAGCAAGCCCGCCGCGGTAATCGCACCGGCTGAGCTGTCTTTGTACTGGATCTCATCCGCGGGCAACGAGTAATCCCATACGGGAACACCATCATCGGTGATCTGCTCTACCGCATAGCGCGCGAGCTTTTTCGCCAGAGTCAAAAACTGTTCATCTTTGGTGTAAAGATAGGTTTGTGCAAAGCCGTGAATCGCCCAAGATTGGCCGCGCGCCCAGCACGAATCATCCGCAAAACCTTGGAAGGTCTCGCCTTTGATTGGCTGCTGAGTCACAGGGTGGAAGTTAAACGAGTGATAGGTGGAGAAATCCTCACGCACAATATGTTTCGCCAAGGTTTCGCTGTGGCGCGTGGCCGCTTGTGCATAAACCGGAGAACCGGTCACTTGCGATGCCCAGAACAACAAAGCGGTATTTTGCAGCGAGTCGATGATCGATTTACCTTGCGTAATTTCAGGGCCGAGCGGATGGGTATCATTCCACGCCACAATGTAACCACCAATTTTTCTAAAGCGATGAATCAGATGATCGGCCGCGCGAATCGCCATCATTTTCGACTCTTCATCACCAGTCAGCTTGTAATCCGCCACGCAGCTCAAACTGTATTGGAAACCCAGATCGTGATCCAACCAAAACGGGTCCAGCAGCATGTCTGCAAAGTAACGTTTACGCAGCTTGGCGCTGTTTTTGAACGATTGCTCAGCCGTCATTTGATAGCACAGCCACAACTCGCCTGTCCAAAATGAAGAAACCCAATCGAACTGGCCACAGTACTCCCACTGATTGTTCGCCGTACCGATCTTGGGGTTACGTTCTCCAATCTTTGGAATGTTTCGTTTAATCGCTGCCACCACCGTGGATAAATGGTTGACTACTTTTTCTTCGTCTAGCGCCCTTGGCAATGGACGCAGCGTGATCGCTTCACTCATACCGAAATCTCTCAAAACCTTTGTCGTACAAAGTGGGTGTTATGCTCAATGATATATCTATAGTTTACCGTGATAGTTTTATATAAACGCATAGATTGCTCACATTTTTCAAAACACCTTTTCAATTTAAATTTTAATTTCAAAAAAAAAGCTGACTAGCAGCTTTTTCTTGCAACCCACTAACGGGCTAACCAACCACCATCAACAGCGATGGTGTAACCATTTACATAGTCAGAAGCGGACGATGCCAAGAACACGACAGGGCCAGCAAGATCACTGGGTAATCCCCAACGCTGCGCCGGAATGCGTTCTAAAATCGCTTGATTGCGTTCAGCATCGGCTCTGAGCGCCGCCGTGTTATTGGTGGCCATATAGCCTGGAGCAATGGCATTGACATTGATCCCCTGCGATGCCCACTCGTTAGCCAGCAAACGAGTGATGCCCATCACGGCACTTTTCGACGCAGTATACGAGGGAACACGAATGCCGCCTTGGAACGAGAGCATCGAAGCGATGTTGATGATCTTGCCGCCAGACTGCTGCGCTTGAAACTGGCGAGCCACCGCTTGAGCTAAGAAGAACACGCTCTTGGCGTTGAGGTTCATCACGTCATCCCAATCTTGCTCACTGAAGTTGATCGCATCTTCACGACGGATAATGCCCGCGTTGTTGACCAGAATATCGATGCGTCCTGCTTGGGTAACCGCACGATCAACTACGGATGCAATCACAGAGGCATCACTGAGATCCGCCACAATCGAGTAAAAACGGCGGCCTGTGGCTTCTATCAATGCGGGGGTTTCATCCGGCCCAGCGTAGTTCACGCCAACAATGTCACAACCCGCTTGCGCCAGCGCCACTGCCATGCCTTTACCAAGACCTGTATTGCACCCTGTGACAAGCGCCACCTTACCGTCTAAATTGAACGCCTCTAAAATCATTATTCCTTTCCTTTTTATTCTGCTCCCTTCAAAAAGAAGAAAACCTCTTCAAATAAATCAAAACCACTTTTCATCCCATTCTCAGGCGAAAATTTTTTGCGCATTGCGCGGCAAATCTGCCCGCGAAAAATCAACTTTGCTTGTCGTGACCTTGCTTGTAGTGAATGTCGGCTGCATTGCGCAGCCGCTCGGCCGCTTGCTCTGGAGTGAGATCGCGTTGGCTTTCCGCCAACATCTCGTATCCCACCATGAATTTGCGCACCGTTGCGCTACGCAGTAGAGGGGGGAGAAAACTCGCGTGCACTTGCCAATAAGCTTCCGGCTCCCCGGCCACAAAGGGTGCGCCGTGCCAGCCCATGGAATAAGGGAAAGAGCACTGGAAAAGGTTGTCATATTTAATGGTGAGCTGTTTGATGACTTTCGCAAGATCCGCTTTTAACTCATCGGTCAACTCGGTCAACCGGCTCAGTTTCACTTTCGGTAACAGCAGCGTTTCAAATGGCCACGCCGCCCAATACGGTACTAATGCTACCCAAAAGTCACTTTCTACGACGATGCGCTCACCGCTTGCTAACTCACGCTCAATGTAGTCGAGTAATAACGGAGAGCGATGCTGTTCAAAATAACGCTGCTGATGATGATCTTTTTTCTCCACAATAGTGGGAATAAAGCTGTTAGCCCAGATCTGCCCATGAGGATGGGGCTGAGAGCAGCCCATGCTTTCGCCTTTGTTCTCAAACACCTGAACCCAAGGGTAACGCTGGCCAAGCTCTTCCGTTTGCGTCATCCATGTGGTGATGACTTGCTCAATTTCTTCCAGCGCCAGTTCTGGCAAGGTGCGGCTGTGATCCGGTGAAAAACAGATCACTCGGCTCTCCCCTTTGGCGCTGTGCAGTTGGAACAGCGGGTCGTCACTCACCGGAGAATCCGGCGTGTGCTCGGTCAGCGCCGCAAAATCGTTTTTAAAGACAAAGGTGCCTTGGTAATCCGGGTTGACATCACCGCTAATGCGCGTGTTGGTCGGGCACAAAAAACAGGTTTTTTCATAGCTGGGCAATGACTCAACATTGAGGGTTTCTTGTTGACCTTGCCAAGGTCTTTTCGCTCGGTGTGGTGACACCAGCACCCATTCCCCCATCAAGGGGTTATAACGACGATGTGGATGCTCGGCGACATCAAATACGTGAGACATATTGTTTCCTTTCAAACTAAGATTGGTAACCGTTTGGATTGCGCTGCTGCCAGTGCCAACTGTGCTCAACCATATCCGTTAAATCGTGCTGTGCTTTCCAGCCCAGTTCCTGCGCGGCCTTGTCGGCTTGGGCAAAACATTGGGCAATATCACCGGCTCTGCGTGGCTCAATGCGTACTGGCAGTTCGCGCCCCAACACTCGGTTCATCGCGGCCACCATCTGCAACACACTCACCCCATTTCCAGTACCTAAATTGTATGTGTGCAGACCGCGGACATTCCCCCGCTTTTCCAGTGCCGCCACGTGCCCTTCCACCAGATCTTGCACATGAATGTAGTCGCGCACGCCGGTGCCATCCGCTGTTGGGTAATCGTCGCCAAAAATCGACAATCTCTCACGGCGACCAATCGCCACTTGAGTAATGAAGGGCATCAGATTGTTCGGTATGCCGCTTGGGTCTTCGCCAATCAAGCCGCTGGGGTGCGCACCGATAGGGTTAAAATAGCGCAG
Organism: Vibrio vulnificus CMCP6; assembly: GCF_000039765.1. NCBI lineage: Bacteria > Pseudomonadati > Pseudomonadota > Gammaproteobacteria > Vibrionales > Vibrionaceae > Vibrio > Vibrio vulnificus. The sequence continues at coordinate 1,177,624 of NC_004460.2, forward strand.
TAAGGTAATGCTCCAGTCGGGGTTGGCGGCGGAAAAATCGCTTAAGCAGCGTTCCACCATATGTTTGCTGGTGCCGTAAGGATTGGTGGTGGCACCCGTTGGGGCCGCCTCCGTAATGGGCACGGTTTTGGGGTCGCCATAGACGGTGGCCGATGAGCTGAAAATCAACCGATAAACATGCGCCACACGCATCGCGGCAAGCAAGTTCAGCGTCCCGGCCAGGTTGTTGTCGTAATACTCCAGCGGTTTTTCGACCGACTCCCCGACCGCTTTTAAGCCAGCAAAATGCATCACGGCGCCAATCTCGTGTTGATCAAAAATAGCATCCAGCACCAGTCGGTCACGAATGTCGCCCTGATACACCACCAACGGTTGACCAATCAACGTTTCGATTCGTGCCACCACATTGGGGTGGCTGTTACTGAAGTTATCCAGCACGATCGGCTGATGCCCCGCGCGGACCAAAGCGACACAAGCGTGACTGCCAATGTAGCCACAGCCCCCCGTCACAAGTACTTTCATAATTATCCCTTACAAATTAGCGTTAACAGTGGTGTCAACCGTTCAGAAAAATGCTCTTCACGCACCGACGTTGCGCCATTGAGCAATGACGCTTTGGCGCTGGCTTTAAAACGGCAGAAATAAACGTGGCGACCACTGGTGGAGACATAGTCATCGAGCATTTGCACCCCAAGGTGATCAATAAAGTTGATGCCTCGGCCGAGAATAATCAGATGCTTAGCACTGACGTTCTGCATCTCTTGATGAAGATATTGCACGCAGCCAAAAAATATCGAGCCATTAATACGGATCACCGCAATGTCGTCCTGCTGCTCAAGGTTCAGCTCATCGTGGCTCAGCCGTTCAATCGCTGGGCGCGAGGTTTTACGTAGATAAAAAAACAGCGAAGCACCAACGCCGACATAGATGGAGAGTTCAAGATGAAGAAACAGCGCCGCCAAACAGGTGGCAACCAACACCACCGCTTCCTTTTTGTCGTGTTTGACGATGGTGGTAATGTGGTGAACATCGACTAAATACCAAGCAACCACCAAGAGTAAACCGCCCATCCCCGCGATGGGAATGTAAGCCGCATAAGGGGCAAGCAACAGCATGATCACCAACAACAAAAGCGCAGCAAATACCGCTGCTAATGGTGTTTTCGCACCACTGCTGTAGTTAACGCCACTACGCGTAAACGAACCGGAAGAGACGTAACAAGAGAAAAACGATCCCACAATGTTGGAGAGGCCTTGACCAACAAATTCTTGGTTGCTGTCCAGTGATTGACGTGACTTGAGCGCGACTGAGCGGCTGATTGAAATCGCTTCGACTAAACCGAGCATCGCCACCGCGACAATTCCCCCCAGCATGGGTTCAACATGGCTCAATCCGGCAAATGGCGAGGAGAGACTGAGAGAACTGCTGCTCACCTCGCTCACCATCAAAACCGGGTATCCTGCCTGATTCATCCACAAGGCAAAAGCCATTGAGGCTAGCGTCGCCAATAGCATATGGGGGAGCTTCGGCCAAATTCGTTTGCACATTATGCACACCAATATGGTGACCATACCGACTGACAGCTCTTTGGCATTAAAATGAACGGCATGGCTCCCCAGCAGCAGCAAGTTTTCAATCGCGGTTTCGCCAGAGTTGTACTGCAAACCCAGTACGTGTTTTAACTGGCTCACTCCAATCACAATCGCCGCCCCAGCGGTAAAACCCAGCACCACCGAATGGGACACAAAATTCACCACTGCGCCAAAACGCAGCAAACCAAACAGCAATTGAATAACGCCAGCGCACAGGGTCAAGGTGAAACAGAGCTGGATATAAAGCGGTGTACTCGGCTCTGCGAACTGGCTAACCGTGGTAAAGACGATCACCGAAAGTGCCGCCGTTGGGCCAGAAATAAGATGATGGGAAGAACCAAACAATGAGGCCAAAATCGCCGGAATGATGGCGGTGTACAAACCAAATTCCGCAGGCAATCCTGCAATCATCGCATAAGCAATCCCTTGCGGCAGAACAATAATCGCCCCAGTCAGGCCAGCCCAAAAATCGGCTTGCAAAGATTGAGCGTTGACGCTTGGTAACCACTTTAAAAAGGGAAAAAGCAGCGATAGTTGGCGGTGTTTCACAGCGCGCATCACTATTCCTCTAACAACTGTCGATTTCAAATGGGAAGATGATGGCGTGCTCTTAACTAAAAAGCGCCGCTTGCTAACCGTCAAGCAGTGGCCTCTGACACCATTGGTTGGTCCTCACAAAACACCGTTATTACGCTGCTTAGCTGGCAGCAGAGGCATGCTTAAAAGCGGTTAATCATCACTTCAAACCGCGGTCATGGCCGTTCCCACACCGTTGGCTTGTTTTATTCGTGCGTTCATACACCCAAACCATTTGAAACTGCTGCGTTAAGTTGGGCAAAGATACATAAACAACATGAATGCCAGCACTATAAACAACCAACATAACGCAATCAATAGAAACAAAACAGCTTTTCATTTTTAATGATTAATTGATTTAAATTATGTGATTTTGATTATAAAACATCATTTCAAAATAGATTGAATGGATAGATAAATGCTAACATCTGTGAGAAATAGAATGACTAGATAACAGAATAATTGAAATCCGTGAAAAAATATTCAGCAGTAAATTGAATATGAAATCACACAATTAATTAAAAGGTATTGCATATTGATTATTTAAACGTGATAGTGAAAACGTTGAAGAGCAATCACTCTATTCAAATTTTGCAAATAAAAATCGTCGATAACTCCACGCGAATTTTCATTGATATTGGCCCTACGAAAGTAGTTATTAGTGAAAATTGGATATAGCTGTTAGTTTTCCAAGATATTGTTTGCAATCTTTAAGAGCCCCTTATGGGGCTCTTATTCTTCCACCTTCCCATCCCCTAACTCTCACCACAACACACATTCAAAAAAGAAATAAAATTTACTTTACAATATTAAAATCAAATAATTAGATGAAAATCTCATCCCTCACCCGGCCCACTATCGGCAAAAAAACACTCGACTTCCTACTCAATCCATCATTACACACAAGCTTCACCGCCCCTCATTTCCATATTCTACTGTGTTTTATTCTCTGACTTTTAAATAGAAAACCGCATAAGAAACAAAACACATAAACACAAATCACAATACTCTTTTATTTTTGATGAACATCCGGTTTTTAAAACACAAAACGATGTTTCAGTTTAAATAATCACAAATATCAATAATATTCACATTGCAAATAGAATTCTCCTCTACATAAAAATGGAATATATGGATATGCAACATAGAATCAATCTTTCTCTGATCTCTACCGCTGTACTGGCCGCCCTAACTTCCGGTACTGCTTTCGCCAATGATGTCGACCCAAACGATATTCGTAACCAGAGTGCCGCTGCAGTTGACCTAGCCACTGAAGCCAAACAGGCTTTTTATGATGGCTCGACCTCTCGCCTACACTCATTCTTATACATTCGTGACCGCGAGCAGAAAAACATGACCACGGGTGAATGGTCGCCAAACATTGAAAACCAAACTCTGCAACTGGCATGGGACTACAAATCAGGCTATTTCAAAGACACCATCGGCTTGGATATCTGGGCGAACACCAACCTGCAACTTGGCAATACCACTGGCATGTCGGAGATCCTTTACTTTGATCATGAGTGTCAAAACAACCCAGCCTACGATGGCAAGGGGTGTGAGAAGTCTTATGCTGCACTCTCAGTCGCCGCACTAAAAGCGAAGTTTGGTAACGAGGATGTTGGCCTTGCTCTGCGTGGTGGTTACACACAAATTAACATTGGTACCATTCGTTCTAGCTGGGGCCTGAACCCACACGCTTATCGTGGTCTTGAAGCCAAAGCGCATTTTGGTAACTTGATTGTCGGCTACGCAATTGCGGACCAATTTAAGAACGATTGGCGCAAAGAGTTTTTGCCAATGACCACCAAATGGCACCAAAACCAATTGAAAGGCGCTGACACCACCAACACGGTGATCGACCACATTCAAACACTCGGTGCGATCTATAAGTTCGACCAAGGCCAAATTGACGTCGGTTACGGTGTGGGTAAAGACTACCGTCAAAACTGGCAAGCCCTAGGGAAATACAATTTCGATCTAGGTTCGGCCAAAGTGGGCCTAAGCGCGTTCTACCACGGTTCGATTCTAGAAAAGAGTGCTTTAACTACCAACGTAGTGAGCAACAAAGAGGAAGCACAAAGCTATCTTGGCCTTGGTGCCAACATTAAGCACGGCGGCTTTACGTGGATTGCGGGCGTCAGCAGCACCGACACCGGTGGTCAAGAGCTTAGCTACAACTTCCGCCTTACCCCTTGGGCAAACTCGGACAACCGTAACTTCCAGCAAACCACCTCTGGCCTAGATGACTACAACGCTGACGGTACCAAAGCGGTTAAATTGGCGGTGAACTACAACTTTGCCAGCTGGGATCTGCCAGAGCTGACCGCGGGTATCGGTGGTAACTACGGTACCAATGTTCGCTCAAGCTTAACTGAAAAAGAATACGATGGCTCTATGCACTCTTTCGATTGGAACATCGGCTACAAGTTCATGGATGGCGCATTGGAAGGCCTAAATATTCGCACCTTCCGCAGCAAATTCCGTGGCAACGACATCGTACACAAAGCGGATCGTAACGATACAAAAGTGCTGATTTCATACAGCGTAAAACTCAAATAATTTAACCTCTCATTCCACTGTATTTGCCCGGCTCAACGCCGGGCTTTTTTGTCATCGCAGCCAATTATGCCTCATCGTTGCAGTCGATTGAGGGTGTTTAAGCATTGCGCAATCACCGCGTTGTCGGGCTCTTTTCGCTCACTACATAGGGGTAAATCCTATAAGCTTGGCGCTCGCGAGCGGCCTCGCCGTCTCAGCAATGCTGCTGACGAAAACTACGCACCCACCTGCGGGTGCGAATCCGTTGCTGATTATGATGACAGGGCAAAATTGGTACTTTTTACTGACTCCGGTTCTACTTGGAGCAGTGATCATCGTAGTGATCGGCAAGGGAATGCAAAAATCCCTCAAAACCTACGCTTAGTCGACGAGAAAGTAACAACAAAGGGGCAGATCGCCCCTTTGATATTTTGCTATTTGAAGTAACAGGAGATGAAGCTTAACTTGCCGTTAAGCCTTGTCACACAACGTATTGAGCGACCAATTTTTGCTGCTGGGCAGCCATGGTTTGCAACTCGTTTCCAGTCGTCACCAAATGGCTGATTTGGTCTAAGTTGGTCTGTGAATCGCTTTGAATTTCGGCAATTTTCGCCGCGATTTTCCGCGTTAAGCTGCGCTGCTGCTTTGTTGCTGCTGAGATGGATTGCGCAGTTTGACTGCTCAGATCTAGGCACGTTTTCACGCGGTTGACCGATTCGACGGCCTGTTTGGCACTGTTCATCGAATCCTGCATCTCTCGATTACAGTGCTCTATCTGCACTACCGCGGTGTCTACGTCATGATGAAGCACATCAATGATGTCACGCACTTCCACCACCGAGCCTGAGGTGCGCTCGGCTAAGGTTCTCACTTCATCGGACACCACCGCAAACCCACGCCCATGCGCGCCTGCCCTCGCGGATTCAATTGCCGCGTTTAACGCCAACAAGTTGGTTTGCTGGGCGACTTCATCAATGAATTTCATCGCTAAATTTATCTGTGCGGCACTCTGCTTTAGACGATGCATGGTCTCTACCGCCAATTGCAGTTTGTGTTCTAACGCCAAATGACGCTCAATATTTTCATTGACGTTCAAAGAACCGTTATACGCTTCTTGGCTTGCTAGTGTCGCCTGACGTGCTCCGGATTCACTTTCATCATCAATATCGCCAATAAACTGCGTGAGTTGATGTGTGTGATGAACGACGCTCGCTGTTCGCTCGGCTTGCTGTTGCAACGCCTGAGTTAGGCCTGAAGTTCGCTGGCCATTCTGTTGGATGACTTGGTTTAATTTCGTAGAACTGTGGGTGAGGGTGTCAATCATCGCCAGTTGAGACTGACGCAACTGCTCTAAATGGCGGGCTAATCGGCCAAACTCAGCAGGCAATGAGTTGGGCACCGATTGGGTCAGATCACTCTCCGCCATCCGCTGAATCGTACCAATCAGTAACCGCAGGCTACGTTTGAGTGTACTCGACACATTGATCGCTATGACACAGCTGAAGCCGCCAATCAGTAAGACAAAGCCAATCAATTGAACGTGATAAAGCGCTTGATCAGCTTGCGCATTTTCAACTCTCAGCGCGACCTCTTCCAACAGCTGTTGGTTGGCCACTTCAAGCTGCTCTCCCACCTTAGATAAACGGTGGGCAAGTTGCTGAGCTTGCTGCTGAACCTGCTTTTGGTTTTCAGCCAACAGCAGCTGAGCGTACACCACCCCCGAGGATTCAAACGCATCCAACAGTACTTTGCTGACCAAAGCGGCATCGCGTTGACCATATTGGCGACTGCGCGTTTTTAACTGCTTACTCTTCTCCTCTATCGATCGAGCTAGCGCGCGATTCTTCTCTCTTAACTGACTGATGGCAGCGGGATCGTCACTGGTTAATGCGCGGTTAATATTAAAACTCAAGCCATCAATATCACTGCTCACACTGTCTACCAGCATGGTAGTGTTCATGTCGTCCGAACTGACGGCCAAAGCGTAAATTTTACGTTTCACTTTGGTGATGGCGAGTTGATGCGCTTGCCGTTTTTTCTCTAACTCAGCACGCATTCCAGAGCCTAAAAGCGCTTTATCCAATAGCTGCTGGGTTTCATCCAGCAACCCTTCTGTATGTCTCCTTGAGAAAGAATGGGAAGACAAACGCTCTTGCAACGTCGACATCGGCTGCAACAGTTCCGATGATGCGTTTTCCAGCGACTCTGCGGCTGGGATAGAAAGAATTCGATTTTCAATATTACCGACTAAACTTAAGCTCATCGCTTGGCGCTGCATTTGTCGCATCGTATGTTCAGACAACTGATCGAGTTGATGAATCAATTGCTTTCCCTGCCATATCGATAAACCACAGACCGAAATAAGCACCAGCGTTAACAGTATTACCAACAGTTGAATACGCCGAATGATAGAGGTGTTCTTCCCCATGATGTAGATCCTTTTCCGTTTTGCTCAGACAAAAAAGCCTCCTGGGTGACAGGAGGCTGTTTGTTGGTGACGCCCCATGATTAACACGGAGCTATGCAATCTTTTTTGCCGCTTCCTCCGGTGGGAGCTCAGCGACAGGCACCGCCGCAATCAGTTGTTTGGTATAGGCTTGCTGCGGGTTGAAAATGACCTGCTCAACGCTTCCTTGCTCAACAATATGGCCATGTTGCAACACCAGCAGGCGATCACAGAAATATTTCACGGTTGCGATGTCGTGGGTGATGAGGATAAACGCCGTGCCATAGGTATTTTGGAACTCAATCAGCAGATCTAACACCTGAGAACGCAGCGATACATCCAGTGCTGCAGTCGCTTCATCGGCAATCACCACTTTAGGAATGGTGACCAAAGCGCGTGCAATCACGATGCGCTGGCGCTGACCGCCTGAGAAAGCATGCGGGTAGCGACTGGAGAATTCTGGCGGAAGCCCAACCCATTTCATGATGTTGCGTACTCGCTCTTCACGCTGTTTTTTGCTCATTTCGGTGCGTAGCTTCAAAAGCGGCTCTTCAATGATGTCAAACACCGTCATGCGTGGATTGAGTGATGACCATGGGTCTTGAAAGATCAAACGCAGATCGGCAAACAAAGGATCGCGTTTCTGACGCTTGTAATCAGACAGTTCAATTTCACGCCCTGAGTCCTCATCCACGTATTGGATCGAACCCGTGCTCGCTGGTGACATGCCCAAAATCGCACGGCCCAAAGTACTTTTTCCGGAACCCGATTCGCCAACGATGCCTAAAGATTCCCCCGGATAAAGGGTTAAACTGGCGTTATCGACCGCCGTCATAAAACGCTTTTTCTGGAACATCTTCGAGGGTTTTTCAAAGATTTTGCTCACGCCACTCAAATCCAAAATCGGACGGGGCGCATTATTCACATCCAGCGCAAACGGCACTTTCACTTTGGACGGTTTTTCCAAAGCGCGCGTCGCTTCCATTAACTTGCACGTGTAGGGGTGTTGAGGGTTCTCAAAAATCTGCCGTACCTCGCCACACTCCACTAATACGCCTTTTTCCATCACCGCGACGCGATCGGAAATCTGTGCCACGACACCCAAGTCGTGGGTAATGAACAGAATCGCCATGCCAAATTGCTGTTGCAGCTCGGCAAACAGGTCGAGAATCTCCGCCTGTGTGGTCACATCCAGCGCCGTGGTTGGCTCATCGGCAATCAAGATATCTGGATTGGAGGCAATCGCCATAGCGATCACCACACGTTGACGCTGCCCCCCGGAGAGTTCAAACGAGTACTTGTTGATCAAACTTTCCGGCTCTGGCATTTGCACTTGATATAGCAGTTCTAACGTGCGTGTGTGCGCTCGCTCTTTGGTGATGTTCGGCTCAACCAAACAGAGCACTTCTTTGATTTGGTCACCCACAGTATGCACTGGACTGAGCGCCGCCATCGGTTCTTGCGATACCAAGGAGATGTTGAAGCAGCGCATGTAGCGCATCTCTTTACTGCGCGGATCCATTTGCGCGATGTCGATGATCTGCCCTTGCTCGTTTTGGTAAAGGATTTCACCCGAATCAATACGGCCCGGTTTGTCCAACAACTGCATGATGGCGGACGACGTCACCGATTTGCCAGAGCCTGACTCACCAATGACCGACAATGTTTCGCCGCGATAGAGGTCAAAACTGACCCCTTTAACTGCGTGAAAATGTTCCGTACTGGTCGGGAAGCTTACGTTGAGATCTTTTACTTGAAGAATGCGTTGTTTCATTATTATTTCGCTCCCTGATCGTGGTATGGGTCACAAGCATCACGTAAACCATCGCCCACAAAGTTCATTGCCAAAATCACCACAATCACCGCCGCGGCAGGAATCAACAGCCAAGCCGCTTCCGCCAATGCGCGGATGTTTTGCGCTTCTTGCAGCAGTACGCCCCAACTCACCATCGGCGCCTGTAAACCAAGACCAAGGAAGCTCAGTGCGGTTTCACCCAGAATCATCGCGGGAATCGCCAAGGTCACCACCGCAATAATGTGGCTCAGGAAGTTCGGCACCATGTAACGGCGGATGATTTCAAACGGTGTGTTGCCATCGAGCCACGCTGCCGCGACGTACTCTTCGCTGCGCAATGACATAAAGCGGCTGCGCACCACTCGCGCCATGTCTGGCCAAGAGACCAAACCTAAAATAATGGTGATCAAGAAATACTTAGTGAGAGAACTCCATTCCGCTGGCAATGAGGCCGAAAGGGCCATCCACAAAGGCAAGGTTGGAATGGACTTCATAAACTCGATACTGCGCTGAATGAAGTTATCGATCGCCCCACCGAAGTAGCCAGAGATACCGCCAATGACAATGCCGAGCACAAAGGTGGTGAATACCCCCATCAAACCGACCGAGAGAGAAATGCGTGCACCATAAATCAGGCGAGACAACATATCGCGCCCCATTCGGTCAGAGCCGAGCACAAAAAATGGCTGCTTCGGATCATGTGGCACCACAAACTTGCGATTCATCGGGATAAAGCCCAGCAAGTAGTAACGCTCAGTCTCACCGAAAAAGGAGAAATACACTTTTTTGTTCTCATTTAGGGTGTAGTGACGTTTTAACGTGCGTGGATCGGTTTTGCTGTTATAAAACTCAAGGTGTGGCGCCCAACGCCATCCATCCTCCGTGGATTCAATCAAGCTCACCGCTTGTGGTGGCGCATAGGTGTAACGGCGCCAGTTATCACTGGGATCAAACGGAGCAAAAAACTCAGCAAAAATGGCAATAAAGTAAACCCACACGAGGAACCACATGCTGTACCACGCCAGTTTATGCTGACGCATTTTGAGTCCGATGAGCTGCCATTGGGTCGCGGTGGCTAAATCAAGCGTGGCTTTTTTGCGACCAAACAGTCGATTAAATAGATGAATTGCTTGTGTCGTCATGACTAAAACTCCTTCGCTACACCAACACGCACACGGGGATCAACCCAGTAGAGCAATAGGTCTGAAATCAAGGTACCAATAATGGTGAGAATGGACATGATGAGCAGGACATCCCCCGCGACATACATATCTTGAGCCCGCAATGCGGAAAGCATCAATGGACCTAAAGTGGGGATGTTCATGACTTGGCTGACGATGATGTCCGCACCCAGCAGGGCTGGCAGCATCCAACCAATGGTGGAAACAATCGGCAAAATGGCGATGCGCACGGGGTACTTCATGATCAATTTGGCTTCGGTTTGCCCTTTCGCTCGCGCGGTTTTTACATAAGGCTTTTTCAGCTCATCGAGCAAGTTGGCGCGCATGATACGGATGATGCCTGCAAGGCCCGCCGTACCCACCACCAAGATATAAATCCAGCTGCGAGATGCTGCATCGAGGAATTTTGCCCACGACATAGGCTGGTCTAGAAACTCTTCGGAGTAGAGCCCTGAGACCACCGTATCAAAGCTGTAGTAACCGATCAGCAGCGCCAGAATCGCAATCACAAAGTTGGGCGTCGCCATGCCGATAAAACCAAAAACTGTCGCCACGTAATCGCCCCAAGAGTATTGACGCAACGCGGAATACATACCGATAGGAATGGCAATCAAGAACTGAAAAAGAAAGACCGCAGCAGCAAGAGAGACAGTTGGCCAAATGCGCGGTTCAATGGTTTCCCACACTGGCTGGTTGTTGGTGAGGGAGATGCCTAAATCACCGGTCAACAAGCCGCCGATCCAGTCGAAATAACGTTCAAGCAGTGGTTTATCCAAACCATACATCTCACGCAGGGTATAAATCATTTGTGGGTCGACGGTTTGCCCCATTGACTGTAACTCCGCGATTTTGGACGAAGCAAAATCTCCCGGCGGCAAATCGATCACCGCAAAAATAACGATAGATACGGCAAATAATGTCACCAGTATCGACATCAATCGCTTACCTATAAACAGAAAAAAACTGCTCATTGTTGTTCCTTAATCCCAATCCTATTCGGAATATTTACTCTGGTTGATGAAGGCCGGAACCTTCGCTGTTAAGTGAAGAAAATTGGTAATTAAAACCGTTTAAGTGCAACCAATTTAATAACTCAACCCTATATTCATTTTTATTAGAACGCATCGTTAGTTATTTTTAAAACGCTTTTTCAGTTTTATGATAACAAGATCATCACCAAAGCGTTGAAGCGTGATCGAAGCCAAATTATTTGCATTGCAAATTTACTTTTAATTAACCATTCGCCTTACAGATAATTAAAGTTGCCACGCCATTTGGACACAAATTGCTTAGCGTATCGCTGGAAAAAAACTGAAGAAGACCACCACCAATGGGTGAAAAAAATCAAGTGTGGGGTAAACGATGCAGTAACGTGTTAGTCAAATTACTCTAATTCATCACAAATCGAACATACGCTCAGACCTTATCGAAAAAGGCCTTAGTGCCTAAGCCGATGAAAAGAGCGAGCATCAACGCCTCTCAAGAGGGTCAGAAGAGAGTCAATCGAGCGTCGAGCAACTTTGCCAATAAAGAGGCGAGAACTTGCGTCTAGAAGGCGTTGTGCGGCCCTGAAGGTGTTGCAAATATCTGCTTGTTTTATCGCCATATTTCGCATCGTGATGTGCGCAATCATTCAACAAATATTCAGCACCACCATGGCCCTGTGACAAAATGACTTAAAAACCATCACAACGAAGGGAAATAAAGAATCCGATGATGTGTTCACCCTCACCAAGTTGCGTAAAATCCGTTGTTATTTTTGGCTAGAAACAATTAAAATTCAGGTATTTAAATAAAAACAACGCGAACTGTCTTGCAAGGTTAGCCTTATATTTCTCATCAGATTCTTATTTTCATAAATAAAATAAGGCCCAGTATTGAACACTGGGCCTAACGATATTGCGTTATAGAAACTCGCCGTGGATTACTGCTGTTTCCATAGCTGGCTCATGCGCATTGGCCCAGGGGTTGGGAAAGTCCAAGACTGAGGCATGTTTTCTGGCACGTTCTGCAGTTTGTTGTTCACCACCACACCCACCGGCAGCGCTTCTACTGTACCAATCACGTAGAAGTGCTCTTTAGCGATGTCGAGGATCTGTTCCATATACTTAAACTGCGTTTCTTGCGAAGAGGTATTTTGGATCTTGTTCCACAACTCCAACTGCTTCTTCACATGCGCCGGTGGCTCCACGGCAAATTCATTACCCGGCTCTGAAGCCCACAAGTAGTAACCTAAGCCCCAAGTTGATTCCGGGCTAAATGGCATGTAGTGACGCGCTTCATCAATGATGCCCACACCACCATCGCCAACGATTGGGATCATGTCGAAGTCGTTGGTTAAGCGAATGTTGGTGACATGGTTAATTTCCAGAACGCGAATATCTAAGAACACACCCACCGCTTTCCACTGCTTCTTCACCAGTTCCAGTGAATCGGCCAACACACCTTTGTCGTTCACTTTAGAGACCGCTTCGATGCGCAGACGCTCACCGTTTTTCATCAAACGGTAGCCTTCTTTGTCACGTTGCGTCAAACCAAGCGAGTCCAACAACTTATTGGCTTTGGCGAGATCAAACTCCGTGTACTGAGTGGCCATCTCTTCATCAAAAAATGGCGAGATTTCAATCGGTGCCGCTTGATGTGGACCGACCGCACCCGAGAAGACGGTTTCGCTGATCTCTTCACGATCAATCGCATGAGAAAGCGCAACACGGAAATCTTTATTTTGGAACAGTTCGCGTTTCAGCGGATCTTTCACCGTTTGGTTTAGCGCGATGGCCAGTTCCGTGCTTCGTGTATTTGGACGGAACTCATAGGTGTAGCCACTCTTCTTCTCGTTATCGATCAGCATTGGACGGTAACTTGGCTGACCAATGTGACGATGTTGGAAGTCTGCTTCACCCGCAGCGGCACGCAGAACCATCTCTTCTTGGTCTTCACTGTAACGCCAGCGAACGCTGTCTAAGTAAGGCAATTGGTTACCTTCGGTATCGACTTGCCAGTAATACGGGTTACGCTCAAACTCGGCAAAACTCGCGTTTGGACCTGGCGCCACTTTCACTTTCCATGCTGTCAAGACAGGGCGATCAACGTTGTTGTAGTGCTCGATGAAGTAGTGGGCATTGCATTTGGTCGACGCGTACTGACGCCAAGAGTCAAAACCAGCCGCCTTCGCCATTTCTGCCGCTTTTGGATTGAACTTTGGAATGAACTGTTCACAGTAATGTTTTGGATAGGCGGTGAAGCTTTCGCTATCCACGGTGGCCAAGCTGCGAATAAACAAACCATTTGGTTTGGCCAAGGTGATTTTCACGCTGTACTTGTCTAGCACTTCCGCTTTCGCGGCATCGTGAGTCGGTAGAGCCAGTGGACGGTTGCCTGCGTGCTCTGGATCACCCACAATGTCATTGATGTAAAACGCAATGTCGTCTGCGGTAAATGGTGTACCGTCAGACCACTTCACCCCTTTGCGCAAAGTAATGGTGTACTCGGTATTTGCCTCATTGGAAGTAAATCCAGTGGCTAGGTTTGGCACCACTTTTGAGTAGTAAACATCGAAATTAAACAGATTGTCGTAAGCGATGGTACGCGCGCGGTGACCGTTGTCGACCACTTTACCGACCAAGTTCAGCGTGCCGCCGTATTGCCCTACCGATTCAAACGGTTCAACCACTAGCGGATTTTCCGGTAAACGTTCGATCACTGGCGGTAATTTTCCAGCCGCAACGAGCTCTTTTAACTGTGGGGCTTCATTGTAGGTATCAGCCCAAGTTGAGAAAGAAATAGACGCTGCCACGGCGATCGCGACTTTGCCAAGTAGAGGTAAGCTATTCTTATAGTTCATCAGTCACTCCCTGATGTGATTTACAAATTATGGGTAAAATTTTTCTGCTTCGCACGAGCCATCCAGCTCAGCGAGGCCATTTGCCTGCATTCACCGCAATCACATACTGGTGCGTACCGGGTTCGATACGCCCTGTGATGGCAGGAACACTGGCGTGGGGATAAAGCAAATTGGTGTTCGGCGCACATGGGTAAACGCGCGTTTGTCCTTCACCTTGTAATAAAATCATTTCACTGAACAATCGTTCTGAGCTCACCTTCGCTGGTTGAATCACCTGATGGCTAAACCACGCCGACCAGCAATCCACCGCGTGTCCCGTCATGACAAAATTCAGTTCGATGTCGGTGGTGATCTCATGGCGGCGGATTTCACCTCGTTCAGACCACTGCTGACGCGTTTTCACCACGCAACCTTCAAATGGTTGCCACAGCGAGACCAAGGCATCACCATCTCGATAACTGTCAGTGTTGCGGTGACGGCTAAACCATTGCCCCGTCTGCGGATGGGCAAATGCGACGATGTTGTCACCCGCCCAACCTTGATCGAGCCAACGGGTTGATTCGACACACAAACCATGCGCCGAGCTATAAGCGAACTTGCTGTATTTGTCTTCACAGTGGCGCAGCTCATTGGCTGGAGCTGCGTTGGTCAGCAGATAGCTGCCTTGGCGCCGTACCATTTGATGGTGTTCGCCAATCCAAGTCGCTGGTAACTGACTGGCCAAAGGCTGTTCGGCTGCACGCCAAAACGGATGCTCTTCAGCAAGATTGAGGGCATTAAAGGCTTTAAGCGCCAGCATCGGTGATGCATAACTGGTGTAAAACTCACTGCTTAAGAGATTCGGGTAAGCAAAACCGGGCAACAATTGCGCTTGTTGATCGCAAATCGGTTGCTTTGCCCACCAACGCATGGTTTGCATCCAGTAGTTTTTGGCCGTCACGATATCCATGTCTGGGTGATCGTGTCGGGCAAGCTCTGCCCAAAAAGCGGCGCCTGCAAAACGGTAGTTGAGCGAGCGGCCATAGCATAGCGGCTGTCCGTCATCACCAAACCAATACTGGTAGCCATGGGAAAACGCCACCGCTCGCGCCAACAAGCGTTGGCACAAATCACCTTCGCCTTGCTGCCAACGCACATACACCAATGCATAAAGTTGAAAAGCAAACGGATTGTAATAATCGAGCGCACCGCCTTCGCCGTCTTGATACCAACCATCATCGAGATAGAGCGCATCAACAAAGGCGAGATCATCGGCCAGCACTTGCTCGTTAATCTGTTCGCCCAACTGCTGCAAGGCACTGAGGATAAGAATACGAAACCAACGCCAGTTGTTCGGAGGGAGTTGTAAATCCGTCACCGCGCGCAGCCAATCCACCAAGTGTTGCTTTTCTTGTGAACAAAGAGGCAGCCAATAGCACTCCTTTGCATCCACCAGCGCAACGGCAATGGAGGCCATTTCCACCACACGTTGATCATAGTTTTTCGGCTGCTGCCAATAGTGTTCTGAATCTGGATCGCAACCCGCCACCACCATCTGACGTAAGGTGTGATGCGCTTGGTTGAGCTCATGCGTTGCAGGTGCCGCGCCCCATAGCAACCGACAAAGGTGCTCTAGCTTCGCCACTTCGGTGGGGTAATGCGCGGCACTGTTGTACGTCGGGCGATCACCACTCTGCTCGGTTAATACCGGAAGTTGACGCTGCACAATCTCATTCAACAGTTGCAGCGTTTCCGCTCGACGGCTAAATGTCACATCCTGCTTCACCAATTGATTGAGGCTGATGGCCACGGGCTACTCACTTATCAACAAATTCATCAATGTCGCAATTAGAACTCATCACCACTAATTATTGAAACGCTTTTTTATATTTATGATATGAAGATCAAAACTCTGTTTCATTTTTTATATTCAATGCATACATAGTTCACAAAAATAGATAAGATTCGACAATATAATTGAACCATCATTTCATTTAATGGGAGTTGCGTGTGAATTTTGCTCTATTGCTCATGGACCAGACCCGAGCGGATATGCTTGGTTGTTATGGTCATCCTGTGGTCCAAACCCCCAATATGGACAGCATTGCCGCGGCGGGGGCACGCTTTGAACAAGCGTTTTGCGCCTCTTCTGTCTGCACGCCGTCAAGAACCTCTTTATTCACTGGCAAGATGCCCTCTCACCACGGCGTGATGTGTAACTCGGATAAAGAGGGCGACAAATGTGACGTACCGCTTGAGGACGCTAACCTGATCAGTGAGTTGCCCAACCACCAGCACATTTACATTGGTAAATGGCACATCGGCCATCAAAAACTGCCGCAAGAATACGGTTTCGTTGGTCACAATTTTGATGGCTATGCCTACCCTGGTAGTGGTGTTTACCAAAATCTGGCCTTTGATAGCGTGCCACTCAACGGCAACCGTTACCAAGAATGGCTACATGAGAAAGGATTTGCCCTTCCCAAAGTTAGCGACTGCACCTTCGGTAACAACCCCAATCTGAAAATCCAAGAGTTCTATGGTTTGCTCCATGCCCCCGTTGAAGCGTCGATTCCATATTTTTTGGTGGATGAAGCCATCAGCCACATTGAAAAGTGTCTGCAGCAAAATCAGTCCTTCACCTTGTGGATGAATTTCTGGGGCCCGCACACGCCTTGCATCATCCCAGAGCCCTACTTTTCAATGTACCAACCTGAACAAGTGACCTTTGATGAAAGCTTCTACCATCCTTTGATTGGCAAACCGGAGCACTACCAAAACATTGCCAAAATGTGGGGAGTATGGAGCCTAGACGAAGAAATCTGGCGACACATTGTCTGCAAATATTGGGGGTACATTACGCTGATTGACGACGCCATCGGCCAATTGCTCGACTTCCTCAAACAACACGATCTCTACGATGGGCTGTTTTTGTCCATCTCCGCCGATCACGGCGACGCGATGGGTGCACATCGGATGATCGAAAAAGGCGAGTTTATGTTTGATCAAACCTATCGTGTGCCGCTGATCATCAAAGACCCCAATGCAAGCCAGATCGGCGCTCACTATGATGATTTGGTTTACCTGCACGATCTCACCGCCACTTATGCCGACATCGCCAGCGCCAAGGTGCCGGAGAGTTTCGATGGCCAATCTCTGCTGCCGATCTTACGCCAGCAAGCAGGGCAAAGCGTGCCCGTTCGTGAGGGCATTCTTGCTCAGCAAAATGGCCATTTCACCCCCTACCCACAGCGCATGTGGCGCACCAAAGAGTACAAACTGGTGTTTAATGCCAGCGGCCGCAGTGAGTTGTATCATCTGCGCCACGATCCGCAGGAGATGCACAATCTGATTGATGATCCAAACTATGGCGAGATCAAACAATCGATGATTGAGGCCATGTATGCGGAAATGCAACGCTACCACGATCCGTTGTGCACGTGGTTTTATCGCATGAAGGCGGTGATTTAGTCACCGTCAGGCCAGAGTGACATCATTGTTCACTCTGGCGCAAAAACTGACGGTAAGAGGAAGCAGGCAATTGACGACGCAGGCACTCTCCCATTGCGCGAAGGTAAGGCTGGATATGCGAGAAAAAGGCAAAATACCCCGCGCAGAGGTAGTGTTTCGCCGTTAACGACAGCTCGCCATTGTCATCGATACGTTGGGCTGGGCAAGCCCCATGACACAAATGACGCTGGCTGCACCCTTGGCAATGCAGTTGGCTTCCCATGGGTTTGCGCAGAGAAAACTGCTGCTGAATGGGGGTTTCAATCAAGTCGGGATAATCTCGCTCGCGCACATTGCCCAGCTTAAATTCAGGGTAGACGAAGTGATCGCAACTATACGCATCGCCGTTGTGTTCAATTACCAGATTATCGCCACATTGCGGTGCATGCACACAAATGGATGAAGGCATCCCCAGTTGCATGCCCAAAGCGTTATCAAAATGACTGACAAACACTTCCCCCATGTCGTACTGACGCCAAGTTTCAAACACATCAATCATAAATTGACCAAATTGCTCGGGGGAAACGCTGCGCGAAGAGACCCCCTCACCTTTGACCGGCTCGACAATAGGAATGAACTGAATAAAACGTGCGCCCAATGCTTTTAAGTGCTGGTAGACCCTTTTGCCATCCGCACCATTGTGGTTTTGCACCACCGTCAGCACATTGAATTCGACTTGATGCTTTTGCAATACCCGCAAGCCGCGCACCACCTGATCATAAGAACCTTTGCCACTGCGTGTTTTGCGATAGTGGTCATGCAACTCTTTATCCCCATCAAGGCTAATGCCCACCAAAAAGTGGTGGCGACGAAGAAAATCCCCCCACTGATCATCCAGCAGTATCCCATTGGTTTGTAAGGTATTGACGATCTGCATGCCTGCCCGCGCGTGTTTGCGCTGCAACGCCACCACGCGTTGATAGAATTCGACGCCTCTGAGCGTCGGCTCACCGCCTTGCCAACCAAAAGTCACTTCAACACACCCCGCAGGCTGACTTTCAATATAACTTTTGATGTGCGCTTCCAAAGCGTCATCACTCATGTCAAAGCGCTTGGTTTGCGGATAATACTCGGTTTTGTCTAGGTAAAAGCAGTAATCGCAATCGAGATTGCAAACCGGACCAATCGGTTTGGCAAGAACATGGAACGGGCGTTTTGCTCGTGGCTTGGTAACGGGGATGTGTGCTGGTTGCATTCGCCTATCTCAACAAGTAAGTAACTTTGTTAATTTTACTTATTTTTTTTAAAACATCTTTTTATTTTATTATCACTGTGATCAATGACAGGTTTTTGAAACATCATTTCAATATAATAAATGCCCATATAGAAAGTGCATAATATGGCCCCTAAACCACCATGAAAAAACCGAACTTACTCTATGTTTTTCCTGATCAGTTTCGGCTGATGTCCCTTGGCATATGGCAAGACCCACACTATCAATCGCTGCTGCCAGGCAAGGGCGACCCCGTGTTGACACCCAACCTAGACCACTTTGCCGAGCAAGCCACCTTGCTCAGCAATGCCGTCAGTAACTGCCCGGTTTGCAGCCCTCATCGCGGCAGCTTATTCACCGGCCAGTTTCCGTCAAAAAGCGGAGTGCCGCTCAACTGCCATTCCGATCGCGTTTCCTCCCAACTGCCTGAAAAGGCACGCTGCTTTACCGATGTGCTCAGCGATGCCGGATACTACCTAGGCTACATTGGAAAGTGGCACCTTGATTGGCCAACGGAAAACGACCCTGCTAATCCTGGGCAGTATGTGGATAGTAAACGCCCCGCGTGGGACTCCTACACCGAGCCAAACCGTCGCCACGGCATTGATGAGTGGTATGGCTATGGCACGTTCGATCAACATTGCAATCCGCACTACTACGACACCATTGGGCAGCGCCATGAACCGCGCAAGTGGTCGGCAGAACATGAAACCGACAAAGCGATTGAGTTTCTTACGCGTCATCAACAGCAACGACCAGAGCAGCCCTTTGCTTTGTTTGTGTCGATGAACCCGCCACACAGCCCATACTCGAGTTTGCATGACTGCCGTGAAGCGGATTGGCAGCGTTACTGCGATCAACCTTTAACGTCGTTACTCACGCGAGACAACGCCGACCATCACATGGAAAAAGCGCACAGTGCCCCGTTCTATTTCGCCAACGTGACGGGCGTCGACCAAGAGTTTGGTCGCTTGGTCGACACATTAAAAACGCTGGGCGAATGGGAGAACACCATTGTGGTCTTTACCAGTGATCACGGTGAAACCTTGTGTAGTCATGGCGTGACCGACGCCAAAAACAGCATTTATAACGAATCCCTCTGTGTCCCCTTTTTACTGAAAGACGCAATGCAAAACCAAGCGCAGCAACACCCTGCGTTTTTGAGCAGCGCAGACATCATGCCCACCGTATTGGGATTGATGGGGCTAAGCGATTTGTGCCCCGATGACATTCACGGTCGCAACCTAGCAGAGGTGTTTCGCTCCCCCTCTGTCGCGGTGGGCCCAACTTGCGCCCTCTATTTAAAAAACATCGATAGCCCACCCTGCGCGGATGGCAAGATCCGCGATTACTTTGCCGTCTCGCGAGGGATAAAAACCGAGCGTTACTCGTTGGCGCTGCACATTGACGCCTTTGGTCAACTCAGCGAGAGCCAATTTTTCGACAATCAAACAGACCCCTATCAAACCAACAACCGCCACTTTGACCCGAATGATCCTGTCGTGCGTCGCTTACTGCACGCCATGGCTCAAGAACTGGTTCGAGTGGATGATCCGTGGGCAGAGGAGCAAGTGCTTGCTCACCTTCTTCCCTATGATTTGTTTACTCAGGTTGGCATCAATAAGGAATTTTCATGACAGACCACACGCCCCCAAACGTTATCATTCTCTACGCCGATGACCTTGGCTTTGGCGACTTGAGTTGCTACGGCGCCAATGACATCCCAACCCCCAACCTCGATAAGTTGGCCCAAGAAGGGCTGAAGTTTCATCAAGGCTACGCCACTGCTGCGACCTGCACTCCTTCTCGTTATAGCTTGCTCACGGGCTCTTACCCGTGGCGCAACCCGAAGGCAGCCGTGCTGCCCGGTGATGCACCACAGATCATCACCATTTCTGATGCCACTATGCCAAAGATGTTCCAAAAGGCTGGCTATCGCACGGGGATCGTTGGCAAATGGCACTTAGGACTCGGCAATGGCGATCTCGATTTCAATCAAGAAATTCAAGGCACGCCAAATGATGTCGGTTTTGATGATTCATTCATCATGGCCGCCACCAATGACCGCGTACCTTGTGTTTACATTCACAATCGTCAGGTGGAAAACTTAGACCCTACCGATCCGATTGAAGTGACATACGATTGGGAGCACGCCTTTGCCGATGTCCCCAATGGTCGCCATAACCCTGAACTGTTGGATGTGATGTACGATCACGGCCACGATGGCACCATCATCAATGGGGTCAGCCGTATCGGTCATATGCGTGGTGGGCAGTCCGCCATTTGGAACGATGAAACCATGGGGGAAGAGTTCGCGCAAAAAGCCATGGCGTTTATCGAACAACACCAACATCAGCCCTTTTTCCTATACTACGCACTGCATCAGCCGCATGTGCCTCGCATACCTAACCCACGCTTTCGTGGCGTTACCCCTCACGGCGCGCGTGGCGATGTGATTGTCGAAATGGATTGGTGCATTGGCCAAGTGCTCGACAAACTTGAGCAGCTCGGACTCAAAGAGAACACGTTGGTGATTTTCTCCAGCGACAACGGACCCGTGCTCAACGACGGTTATAAAGACCGAGCGGTAGAGCTCAATGGTGAGCACCGCATGGCAGGGCCGTTGCGTGGTGGCAAATACAGCCTGTTTGAAGGCGGGACTCGGGTGCCGTTTATCGTGCGTTGGCCCAATGGCATTGTCGATGGAGAAACGGATGCCCTGTTCAACCAAGTGGACCTCTACCACTGCTTTGCGCAGCTAACCGGCATTGAGTTGCAAGAGCAGGAAGCGCCTGATAGCAAACCGCTGCTCGAGACCTTACTGGGCAAAGAACACCAAGGACGCCGCGAAATGGTGCTGGAAGGCATGCAATATAAGAAAGTCTTCCGAGACCAACGTTATGCCTATATCCCGCCACATGATGACGACTTCATCTGCCAGTACACTGGCAATGAAAAAGGCAACCTCTCTCGCCCTCAGTTGTACGATTTGCACGATGATTTGGGGCAGTTAAATAACCTTGCCGAACTCTATCCAGAAAAAGTCACCGAGTTCGCCGCAGCGCTGGAGCGTCATATCACAGCCCCGCGTACACGTTAAATAACCGCACTAAACCAAAGAGCCCGATGAAAACATCGGGCTCTTCTTTTATCGAAATAAATCACTGAACCTGCGACTACTGCGAGCGCGACAGAACCAGTTGTGGCGCTTGGGCACTTTCTCGACTGGAGAAACTGACATCAGATTTGCCACTGGCGCTACCAAGATTCTCAAGCACCAAACTCACAACCCCAGATTGCATCAACGCGCTGATATCAAGCTCAACCCAGCGGTCTATATCTGCGGGGGTGATGCCAACGCTCGGACCCGTGGCCACGTTAGCGGGTAACGATGCCCAACTGATGTTGGACTCGAGCCAGTCGCTGCTCGCCAAGCGTGAGACTGTCACCGTTCGCTCCACATCGCTATTGACATTACGCACATGCAATCGCAGCGTCGCGTTGGTGGTCGAGTCGATCCCTTGTCCACTCAGATCAAATTGCAGCACCGTTTTTCGGTTGTAACCCGTGCCGTCTTTCTTCACCACAAGATAACTGTTGCTGCCAAAAGATTGGCTGGCATATTGACCATCGCGGACAAACGCATCTTGTGAAACCATCACCGTTTGAGGAGGTGTAGGTAAGACAGGAGCGGAAAAGTCGACCAACACGCCCTTGCCCATCCATCTTGGCTCTGAAGACGTCTGCACTGTGGTGTGTTTACTCACTCCTCCCTTGTCAAAGCTCACTTGTACCTGTGTGCCTTGCCCTGGCGTTGATAAGGTCACGACCGGATCCGCGGCCGATTGATCAATCAGCACCACACTAGCTTGGCTGACCGACAAGGTCGAACCGTCGTGCAAATTGATACTCCCGGGTTGATGGAAAATCACGCCGGTGACGTTCAAACCTTGATGATGCACCGCCTGCAGAGTGTTGCTGTTACTCAGTACCGCGATCGGGGATTGCTGTGCGTAAGCCTCCACTTGAGATGCCGTTCGGTTCGGCACAATGATGTATTGATAACTGGCGTTTGTTGGCTGCCAACTGTGGCCAATTCTCAACATAAACACCTCATCGGACACCACTTCATTCGCCTGACCACGATTGATGTCGTACCAATTACCCGATTGGGTTTGGTTGTTCATATGCCCGTACCAGTACGCAGGGAAAACGTAGCCAATGCCGTCATGATGCACCCAAGACGCATTGACCAAGGCGCGACTGCCTTTTTCATACACCGCACCGTCGACCGTCACCGGTCCTTTTAATCGAGTTTGGTTGACCGATGTATTGACATACTCATTTCTCGTTGAGGCTATGCCAGCGCCTAGCGCCACCATTTCATCCTTGAAGCTAAACCACGCTTTCTTCGCTTGCGTGCCATAGGCATTCATGTCCATCACTGCAACGCCATAACGACCATCAGAAACGCCGCCAACAAAGCTCGTGTTCATCACGATGCTTCCCCAGTCGGCGGGTTTCTCCGCAAACTGAGGGGCAGTCACACCCGGAACCAAAGCCCAGTTCCACACGGGAAAGAGATTGTGGTACTCATCACCTCTTTGCATGATAAACATGCTGCCAAAGCCGAGCCAATTGCCCAATAAGTTTTCATTGTTGCCCGCTTCCGTTGGCTCTATACGCAATGAGTTCATCTTTACGCCAATAAAGTGATTTTCCCCAACCTTGCTTGCATAGTCAGAGCGCCAAAATTGCTTAAAGCCTTCGAAACCAGCCCCCTCTCCTGCAACATGACGACGAAACTGCTCCGCTTCCTGAGCACGTTGAGGTGACAAAGCGGCAATATACTGACTTTGCTGCTGCAACGTCGATTTGTCCACGACTTGAACACGACTGATTCCTCGACCACGGGCGTTATAGTCTAACGTTCCGTGGCTGTTCATCCAACGGACCCCTTCCAAGAAATAATCGCTGAGCAGATCAATTTGCTCTGGAGAGAACTTCCATTGCAAATCTCGTACGTGATAAGCCCAAAATGACGCGGTATCAAAAAACACTTCCCCATAACCACCGGTATACAACTGTGCACCATGTTGTTGGAATGAGTAATCCGCTTGTACCCCTTCGGCTTCGGTGATCACTATGGTTTCCGCAATCCCCTCTAAACCACGCTGAACTTGCGCAGCATCATTCGCCAGCAAACCACCAAAAATGACCGCTTTGGAAAGATCGGTTCGATTGGCGCCCGTTTTGTACGGCGCACTCGGCATATCGCCTTGAATTAACGTTTTTAAATCACTCGGCAGTGCACTGCCTAACATCAGCGCAGCAGGCCCCAAACGAAGTTGTTTACCAATCTCGTTCCACCACCAATTTTTATTGGTTCGATCGGCGGAATACCAATAATACATCGCCTCAATCGCTGCTTGCGCGTAACCCGTTTGGGGAAACAAATGTTCGGCAGCGGCCAGCACTCGAATGCGATCTAAATGCTCTCGGATCGGCTTCTCATCCGTCGCCACGATCGTATAGTCGATGTCTGGCCAACTTCCGTCGGCCAACAAGGCATCGCGATACTGCGTTGCCAGCCCAGAAAGCGTCTGGCCCTTATTGTCTGCGTTGCGAGATGCTTGCTGGGCGAAATCTGGAGCAACGCGCTGTGATAAGGTCATCACTTCATTCGCCAGACTCATAGGAGCCGCAAGCAAAGCAGGAAAAACGGAACGGAAGAAGGAAACGTGGTTTTTTTCATTAACAGGTCCTCTGTCGGGTGGATGTGTAGGGGAATGGCCGATCATTTGTCAGCCACGTTATTGTTGTTGTGATAATTATTAATAAGAGCCACCCTACGCTCGCTCAAATAAAACGCAATTTTATATTTATAAAAATAAAGTTCCGATCTCAAAATATCGCCAATACAAATGCAATGAATTGAATAATTTTCAACCAACTCTAACGACTAACAGCCACAACGTCATCCGCATCAACCCTGTGGCAACCAGCACCAATTAGGATTAGAATTCCGCCATCCGAATAACCAACGATAAAAACGAACACGATAAAATGAACAAAAGCTTATTGACCAACGTGATTGCCTTAGCGGCTTTGGCAGCAGGTTTCGCGCTGAAAAACGACTACCTTCTTTATGCTGGCTTGTTTGCCTTCTCTGGCGCCATTACCAACTGGCTAGCGATTCATATGCTGTTTGAAAAAGTGCCGGGGTTATACGGCTCAGGCGTCATTCCTGCGCGCTTTGAGGAGTTTAAAGCGGCGATCAAAAACCTAATGATGGAACAGTTTTTTACCAGCGAGAACATCGATAAGTTTCTCAGCAAAGAGATGGCCGGTGGCAAGAGCTTCAATCTTGAGCCCATCATTGCCAAAGTCGATTTCAACCCAACGTTCGACTCGCTGGTTGATGTTATCGCCCAATCGCAATTTGGGGGCATGTTGGCGATGTTTGGCGGCACAGAAGCCTTGATTCCCCTCAAACAACCATTTGTCGAGAAGATGCAGCAAGCCATGGTGGATCTCAGCCACAGCGACACCATCAAGCAGGCATTGAAAGAAGAACTCGAAGCGCCCGCGATGATGGAAGAGATCCAACAAAACATTGAAAACATCATTGATCAGCGTCTTAACGAGTTGACGCCTAAGTTGGTGAAAGAGATGGTGCAGAAGATGATCAAACAGCATTTGGGCTGGCTTGTGGTTTGGGGTGGCGTGTTTGGCGGCCTGATTGGTGTCATCACTTCCGTCGTTGCTTAGCCACTGACCGCAGCAGAAACAACAGAGGGAAGCCCAGTGCTTCCCTCTTCTATTTTGGCGCTGACTTGCCCCCTCACTGGGGTATATCCCGCACCGCTGACCTGTCGCGTTACTTTTGGTACAAGGTCGACAACAGCTCTGGGTTCACACCAAAGCCCGTTTTGTGCTCCTCAATCACCACTTCGCTACGCGTTTGAATCACCCCCGGCAGAGTACCGAGCTTGCTCGACATAAACTCTTGATACGCCTTCATGCTTTTGACACGCACTTTGATCATAGTGTCAAAATCGCCCGACAATGAGTAACACTCTTCAATCTCCGGCATATCGGCGACGGCTTTGGCAAACTTTTCAAAGATGGAAAAGCTGGTTTGATCAAGACGAATATGAATAAACACCTGAACATCCAAGCCCAACTTTTCGGCATTGAGTTCAGCGTGATACCCCTTGATGTACCCTTCTTTCTCTAAACGTTTGACTCGTTCAGAACACGGTGAGGTGGTCAAGTTGACCTGCTTAGCCAGCTCAACCACCGGCAAACGGCCTTTTAAATGCAAGATGCGTAAGATTTGCAGATCGATGCGATCCAACGGGTAACCAGACATCCTTCGTCCCTTATCATTTTTTTTGCCAGTTTACTGGCTAACCCAGTTCGCTATCAATAGCTGAGAGTTTAATGAAATGTAGGGAGTTATTCAGTAGAGATATTTTTCGATGGTTAATAAGATTTTTTTCTTATTTTTCTGTCAGTTATTGAACTTCTCGATGAATTTAATGAGCCAGAAAGAAAAGAGTCTTTATTCTAAACAGAGATAATGCAGGCAGACGATATGAATCATAATGCATTATACAGAATGATATTCCCATGTCGTTTTTACGCAGCAATATTTATAACAACTCAAGCTGCTGTCAATCTACTTTACTCGTCAGTTTCAACCGGCACTTTAAAGCGATTGAACACAGGAGAAAGCATGCAAACCGTCATGATTAAATACCAGCCTTTTGGCATCGGCGAGTGGACGACCCTTTACGTTTCCACTGATGTGGCGAACGCACTAGAGAAAGAGTATATGAGTTACGGTTGGCCTGTAGAGGTCAACCGTGAGTGTACTGAGCTCGAAAGCGATTTCGCTTAAGTAAGAAGGTCTAACCGATCGGTTGAACCATTTGCGGTGAAAGGGATTTCACCGTTGCTGTATTCTGCGTATTACAGTAACGGCAGAAATGCTGAGGTTCCATGTGGTAATAGTGCTCACCGGAAACAAACTTAGTCATCAGTTGGGTAAAACTTTGTAGCCGACTTGAAAACGTATCACTCTGCTCTGTCTGACAACGACGCATAACGACTTTGTGTGCGGTTGTTTTTTTACACGCTGAGCAATAGATTTCTGGCATGACCCTTCCCCTGATGTACGAATGCTGCTAATGACAATTGACACATTTTGACCAAATTAATTCCACACTCAAAAAGCGCTTTTTAATTTTTGTGCTCTAGGTACAAAAAATAGTTCTGCAACTTCAACAAATTGCGATCTTTGTCGCCCAATGCCGTGCGGATTGAACGCAAGAATAAAGCAAACATTTCGTGGATTTGTTAGCGGCAAGAAAAGATTCTGTCGGTAGTTAAAAAACAAACCCCTCACCAGTATCACCAGCGAGGGGCTCGATTATTTACAATGTAAATTGAGTATCGTGTTCGTTCTTGTTGAACACGAGATCAAGATTACTCTAGCTCAACCAACTTTTTCTCAAACTCACGGTGCTGCTCTAAAACGGTGTTGTCAGCGCCACCAGTGAGTTTGCTCACACCAACAATCGCGATGGTTGAGAAGATGATTCCCGGTACGATTTCGTACACGTCAAACCAACCGCCAGTCAATTGTTTCCAAACCACGATAGTGATACCACCAATCAGGATACCCGCCAGCGCGCCGTTGCGGTTCATACCTTTCCAGTAAAGGCTTAGCACAACAGCGGGACCGAAGGCGGCACCAAAACCAGCCCAAGCGTAAGAGACAAGGCCCAATACCGAGCTATCTGGTGTCATGGCGAGGATAAGCGCGATGATAGAAATCACCACCACACCAATACGGCCCACCATCACGATTTCTTGCGAGCTTGCGTCTGGCTTGATCACTTGCTTGTAGAAGTCTTCCGCCAATGCTGAAGACGAAACCAACAGTTGAGAGTCCGCAGTACTCATGACCGCGGCTAGAATCGCCGCCAACAAGATACCGGCAATCACTGGGTGGAACACGGTGTTCACCAGCAGCATGAAGATTTTCTCGCCGTCGGCCAGTTCAGTACCCGGATGGCCGTTAACCCATACAAGGCCAACCAAACCAACCAGAATCGCACCTGCCATCGATAGCGCAGTCCAACCCACCGCAATACGACGAGCCGTACCCAGTTCGCGGTTAGTACGAGAGGCTTTAAAACGCGCCAAAATATGTGGCTGACCAAAATAACCTAGACCCCAAGCGACCAGTGAAATAATCGCAATTGCGCTAAGTGGCTCGCCTTTGGCATCGTTCCACAGCGTCAGTAGCTCTGGGTTAATGTTGTGCATGTCGGTCGCCAGTTGGCCAAAGCCCCCTTCCATCACTGCAATAGGAACAATCATCAATGCCGCCGCCATCAACAGGCCTTGCACTAAATCCGTCCAAGAAACCGCGAGGAAACCACCAAACAAGGTGTACGAAACCACACACAAGGTGCCGATGATCACCGCAGTGCTGTAATCTAGACCAAACACAGTTTCAAACAGTTTGCCCCCTGCAACCAGGCCTGAGCTGGTATAGAAAAGGAAGAACAACAGAATGAAGAAAGCAGAAATTGTCTGAATCAGTTTTGATTTGTCATCGAAACGACGTGACAAGAATTCAGGCAATGTAAGTGCATCCGTTTGAATACTGTAAGTACGAAGACGCTTGGCACTGACTAGCCAGTTTGCCCAAGTACCCACCAACAAACCACCAGCAAGCCAGAACGACTCGATACCCGCGGCGTAAGCGTAACCTGGTAGGCCTAACAACAACCAACCACTCATATCCGACGCCCCAGCAGACAGCGCCGCTGGCCATGGACCTAAGCTACGACCACCCAAGAAATAATCACTTGAGCTAGACGTTTTCTTATAGGCGTAAACCCCGATCGCCACCATAAGAATCAAATAGGCAATAAAAGTGCCCGTAATAGCGAAGCTACTCTCTATCATTAGATAGTCCTCATTAGAATAATAATCCTTCCTTGGCTCCCCCAAACGGCGTGGGGGAGCATGGAAAGGTTAGTGAGTATCGTTCCCCAACTCGAGTAGAGTTGCGTTACCACCCACTGCGGTAATATTTATGGTACGCGTACGTTCGGTAATGAAACGCAGCGAAAGATGCGGATCATGAGCAAGCAGAGCACCTGCTTGATCCGTTGCAGAAACCAAACCGACGATAGCACCGTCACGTTTGGCCAATTGTAGATTGAGCTCATGCTCAACCTGCGCATTACCCACGTAACCGACACTGCGTACATCACGGTCGATGAGCTGTAAAAGCGCATCGTAGGCGACCATTTGTACTAGGTTGGAAGGGAAATGCGTCTGTTCAAGGGCGCTGCTGAGCAAGCCGTTGAACTCTGAGTTATCACTGCAAACGATGACGCTGTTACCAGCAATCAGCGCACAGGTCACTAAAGCAAAAGCGTTGTACAGAGCTTGCTCTGAATCGCTTTGCTCGTTTTCAACGATCACCAGCGCCACCCCACGGCCCGCGGTGTACAACTCGTTGGTTTCTCCGGTAGGCCCAACCAAAAGGTGAGCATCAGCCAATAGCGAAGAGGCTTGTTGCAAGTGGTAAGAAACCACCTTGGCAACCAGCGCATGCTTCCCATCCAGAGCGGCTTTAAATGCAAGCAAGTGCTCACATTTGTAATCAAAATTGGTCAGATTCCACTGTTCCCATGCTGAGAAAGCATCCGAAAAACTCGTCACTTGATGAACCATGATGTTGCTCCTTATGCGTTCTCAGTCTGGTTAAATTGCACTTGGGTAAAGCGATACAAGTAGTGTGGACCACCTGCTTTTGGCCCAGTCCCCGATAAGCCCTGACCACCGAATGGCTGCACGCCAACCACCGCACCCACTTGGTCACGGTTAATGTAGCAGTTCCCTACTCGAGCGTGTTTTTCGATCCAGCGGTAGGTGGTTTCGTTACGACTGTGAATACCCATGGTCAAACCAAAGCCCGTTTGGTTGATTTGTTCCACCACGCGAGTCAGTTCAGACGCTTTGAAACGCACAATGTGCAGGATCGGGCCAAACTGCTCTTCTTTAAGCACGTCGATACCTGAGATTTCAAATGCCGTTGGTGCGACAAAATCACCATGCTGACAATCGTCCGCCAGTGTCAGTTGCGCAATCGGCCTCTGAGTTTGGTTCATCTGCTCGATATGCAGCAGCAGCTTTTCTTTCGCGCGCGCGTCAATCACTGGCCCCACATCGGTTTTGTGTCGATGCGGCACACCAACACTCAGTTCATTCATTGCCCCTTGGATCAGGCCAATCACTCGATCGGCAATGTCTTGCTGAACAAACAGCACACGCAGTGCTGAACAGCGTTGACCTGCAGAAGCAAAGGCAGAACGAATCACATCACGCACCACCTGCTCTGGCAGCGCAGTACTATCAACGATCATCGCGTTTTGACCACCGGTTTCGGCGATAAACGGCACCGGTTTGGCTTCACGTTGTGCCAAAGTTACGTTGATGCGTTGCGCCGTGGCGGTGGAGCCCGTAAACGCCACCCCTGCAATGGCTGGGTGAGAGGTGAGCGCCGAGCCAATATCCGCACCACGACCAGGGATCAGTTGAACAACGCCTGCTGGGAAACCTGCTTGTAGCATGAGCTCTACCGCACGCACCGCGATCAAACTGGTTTGTTCCGCCGGTTTCGCTACGACCGTGTTGCCCGCCACGAGCGCCGCGGTCACTTGACCAAGGAAAATCGCCAGTGGGAAGTTCCACGGGCTAATGCAGACGAATACCCCCAAACCTTCACGGCTGGCAACGCGTTTCACGCCATCAAAGCCTTCTAACTCAAAAGGTTGCAGATTTTGCGCTTGTTTGGCGTAGTAACGACAGAAATCGACCGCTTCACGCACTTCATCAATACTGTCATGCAGTGTCTTGCCCGCTTCTTGGTGACAAAGCGCCACCAGCTCAGCCAAGTTGGCTTCCATCAAATCAGCGAGGTTGTCTAGGCAACGCGCTTTCTCCACCAACGGTGTGCGATTCCAATCCGCAAAAGCCGCTTGTGCGATGTCGATCGCTTGGGAAACATGATCAAGGTTAGCAAACGCAATTTGCCCCACTTGGATACGACGATCATACGGCGCTGTGACACTTTCCGCTTGACCGTCCTTGATCATGCTTTCGGCCAGCGAAGCGCCATTGATGATTGGGCCCGCTAACCACTGCTTGCTCAAGAAGGACTCGACCTGTGCTTCAAACGGCTTGGCTTCGCTTTCGATATCCACATTAACGCCATAGGAGTTTTTACGCTCAGGGAAAATCGCCGCTGGCAATGGGATCTTGGTATTGTTCAGTGTTTCAAATGAGGTCAGTGCTTCTACTGGATGTTTGGTGAGCTCTGCCACTGGGCAGCGCGCATCAACCAAACGGTGTACAAACGAACTGTTGGCACCGTTTTCCAGCAGACGACGCACTAGGTATGGCAGCAAATCTTTGTGGCTGCCCACTGGCGCGTAAATTCGTACTGGCTGACGATACTGTTCCATCACATGGTTATAAAGTGAATCGCCCATGCCATGCAGACGTTGGAACTCGTAGTCACTGTGAGTCGCCATGGTGGCGATCGAGGAAACGGTTTGCGCGTTATGGCTAGCAAATTGCGGGAAGATGTTGCCGCGCACGTCATCGCTTAACAGGAAGCGAGCACACGCTAAGTACGCCACATCGGTAGCTTCTTTGCGAGTGTAAACCGGGTAGTTATCGTAACCGCGCTGCTGAGACCACTTCACTTCGCTGTCCCAATACGCGCCTTTCACCAAACGCAGCGGGATCAAATCGCCTTGCTCTTTAGCCAGCGCATTGAGCCACACCAACACCGGCAGAGCGCGTTTGGAATACGCTTGCACCACCAGGCCAAACTTACCCCAGCCTTTGACCGTTTCACTGCGGTAGAGTTTTTCAAACAGTTTGAGAGAGAGCTCTAGGCGGTCGGCTTCTTCCGCATCAATGGTAATCGCAACGTCTAGCTCGACAGCACGTTTAAGCAGTTGTGCTAACGTATCAAACAGCTCGCTCATCACGCGGTGTTCATTGGCCACTTCATAGCGAGGATGCAAGGCAGAGAGCTTGATCGATACCGACGGCGCGGGGCTGGTGTCGTTACCATACGTTTCACGACCCACCGCTTCAATCGCCATCAAATAATCTTTGAAGTATTTATTGGCATCCGCAGTGGTCAGCGCCGCTTCACCCAGCATGTCAAAAGAGTAAGTGAAGCCTTTATCGCGCATCGGGCGGCCATTTTTCTGCGCCTCTTCGATGGTGCGACCACGAACGAACTGATGACCCATGATCTTCATTGCCTGATACATGGCTTTGCGGATCACTGGCTCAGAAAGCTTGTTCACTAAGCGATTGAGCGCTTGGCTAGCACTTTGCGTTTCATCATCACCCAAGCCCACCACTTTACCTGTCAGCATGAGGCCCCATGTCGAGGCGTTGACAAACACAGATTCAGAATTTTTAAGATGCGATTTCCAATCTGCCACGCTCATTTTATCTTTGATCAGAGCGTCAGCCGTGGCCGCATCCGGAATACGCATCAGCGCTTCTGCCAAACACATCAGCAAAATGCCTTCGTGCGTGTCTAGGCTGTATTCCAACAACAGTGCATCGATCAATTGAATCGACTTCTTGTCGGCGCGAATCGCTTCAATTAACTGAGTCGTTCGGCTGGCGATCGCTTGCTTTTCTTCCGCTGAAGGGGTTGCCAGTGGCAGGAGCTGCTCCAGCCATTGAGATTCGTCCACCATATACAATGGGGAGATCAATGCCCATAGCTTATCGAGCGGCTGCGCGACAAACTCCGGCTTTAACACATCTGTTGCTGTAAACATGCGTTTTCCTCAATCTCATCCCCGAAAACCGCTTCGGGGCTACACAATGGCTGGCAGTGTATTTTGAGCCTGAGAGGATTACTTGTCAAAAACTCCGAGCTTTTTGCTAAAAACTCGCTTTTTTAACAAAACAACTACATGATTACACGAATTTAGGCAAAATATTGTGTCGTAAAAAGCAACTTATTTAACGCCAAATTGCTTTTTGTATTGAGAAGGTGAAACACCCTGTAAGCGAGTAAAGGAGTGGGTAAAGGTACTTTGACCGGAAAAACCGGTCAGCTCGGCAATTTGCCCCAAGCTTAATGTGCCTTTTTCAATCAGATCTTTGGCCATATCGATGCGCTTACCGAGCACGTATTGGTGCGGTGTAATGCCCATTTGCTCTTTGAAGAGGCTGTGGAACTGGCTTTCACCAAGGAAAACACTGCCAGCAAGCTGCGCTACACTGATCTTGTGGCTCAGATGGGTTTCGATATAGCGATCAATCGCATCGAGATCAAAACGCGACTCTTTTCTTGGCGTCTCGAACGCCGACATATGACGTTGCATCAACGCCATCACGGTATCGTTGCAAGCTCGGCTCAATAAAAGATCCTCGGGGTTGGACTGCATTTCATGCACCAACATCTGGATCAACTTTTGAATTTGCGCATCCAATTGAAAATAAAGGTGAGATTTTTCAATTTGATTGATTTTTTGCAGCAGCAGCGGATCATCATCATTGGGTACGGGCATATTCAGCACCAAAATATCCGACTGACCAATCACGCCACCAAACGCGTGATCAGAGCAGGCCGTAACGATGCAGCCTTGACCCGGTCCAACAAGATTACCCTGCCCTCGCACTTCAAACTCCGCCTGCCCCTTCAAACCAATCACGATTTGCGTGTAATGATGATCATGGCAATCCATGTAAGAAGGTAATGTCACCAGCTCTGCCGGCTTGGGCAGCTTGATGTTGGCGATGATCTCAGGTTGGGGCTTAGTGCTTTCGTTCATAGGGATGCAGAGTAGAACAAGGACAGAAGAATGATACCTCACCTCAACCCGCATGCAAGTCAAACCGAGAAGAGGTGCAAAGATCTTTATGGCGCTCCCTTTGATCATTGTTCCGGAACGATGATCATGCAGCGATGTTCTACGGCCATCGTTCCACGGACCAAATCATACAGAGACAATCCATCTCATTGATGAATAGAGGGTTTTCCCTCCTTTTGCTACATAACAATTTTGCATACAGTGTTTGCGAGAGATCGTGACAAGCATACGTCGCTGTCTCTTGGTATCTTGTGATACCTCTAAATTGGCGTAGCAAGACCCTCGCTATGTGATTTAGAACCTCTTCTACACGTCGACAAGATTGATATCTTGTGTTGCCAGCCCCTCTTCAGGCTGGCCTTTTTTTTGTCTGCGATTCCATTTCTCTTCCCCAATATTGATAAATTCCACAAAAAACAACGCTTTTCGAGGGATAACTTGGCTAAAGACAAAGAATTGCACACCAATTAAATGCATATTTGCAAGTTACCACTGTGCTGTATAGGTGAGTTGTACTGTGTCTAATTGTCTGAGCAATATCGAATTTTCCCTTTTTAACCAACTTCCCGGCTGTTGGGGCTGCAAAGATCGCCATTCGGTCTTTCGTTACGCTAACCAAGATTACGCTTGGCTGGTCGGCCATCGCCGCCCTGAAGATTGTATTGGCCTCACCGACTTTGATATGCCGAGCCCGACGGTAGAATGCGCTGCCGAGTTCCAGCGCCAAGATCAATATGTGATGGAAAGTGAACGAACGCTGAAAATTCTCGATATTCACCCCTACCCAGATGGCCGCTGGCACGCGCATATTTTTACCAAATCCCCTTGGTACAACGACAGCGGCGAAGTGCAAGGGACGATTTTTTATGGTCAAGAGCTCACCGACACCGCGGTGTTAGAAGTGGGATATTGGATCTGTCGCGCAACCGGGATTACCGATGGCAACCTGCCTCGTTTTCGCTTTAATGATGCCAGCTTGTCGATCAGTGATTTGACCGCTCGAGAGCAAGAGACGCTGTTTTTGCTACTGTATGGACGCAAGCCGCAGTACATCGCCAACATTATGGGGATTTCAATTAAAACCGTCGAAGGTCACGTGGCAAGGCTGCGCACCAAGTTCGCGGCAAACAGCAAAAACGAATTGATTGATAAGGCATTAGAAGCAGGCTTTGGATCTTTGATCCCAGAAAGCTTACTCAACACCCAGCTTTCTGTGGTACTCAATGGCGATCATTTAAGTGAATGATCGCCATGATAATAACGCTAACCGTGCAAGCTTAACGTGCAAATAGCGCTTAAGGCGCAAGGCGATCGATGTGCCACTCGCCTTGTTCTTGGCTGTAAAGGAAACGGTCGTGCAGGCGATGCTCTCCTCCTTGCCAAAACTCGATGCTTTGTGGCTTCACGCGGAATCCGCCCCAGAAGCTCGGCACCGGAATTTCACCATTGGCAAACTTCTGTTTTAGCTCAAGAAACTTACCTTCGAGTACGCCACGAGCGGAAATTCGGCTGCTCTGACGGCTGGCCATCGCCGCTAATTGGCTCTCTTTCGGGCGAGAAGTGAAGTACTTCATGTTTTCCATTGCGGTCAGTTTTTCTGCCACACCCGTGATGTGCACTTGACGCTCAAGCGGGTGCCAAGGAAAGTGAAGGCTGATCTTGCTGTTGTGCTCTAAGTGCTGCGCTTTGCGGCTACCCAAATTGGTGTAAAACACAAAGCCGTCTTTATCGACGTTTTTCAGCAAAACGATACGTTGGAAAGGCATGCCATCTTTGTCCACGGTCGCGACCGTCATGGCCGTCGGATCACTCAAGTTCGCCTTGATCGCTTGCTCTAGCCAAAAGTTAAACTGATCAATTGGGTCGTTTTTTAAATCTTTACGACGCAAGCCGCCTTTGGTGTATTCACGGCGAATATCAGCAAGTTCCATCTTCACTCCTTCACATATTTTTTGCCGATTGTGCGCCCGAATGTGTTCAAACTCAAGCCTTGAAGCCCGCATGTTGCTCCGAGCGCGATTTGCTCCAATGCTCAGCACAAGAAAACTCAGATCAAATTCGCGTTGTGGTGGTCGCTCGGTTTATCTTTTTTGTTGCACTGGTAAAGTAATCCAATCCCCCTATTTTATTGATAAGGCATTGTGTGTCGCTGGTTTCTCGTTGGTCTGGTTATCGCTTTTTCCTCTTTATGTTGCTGCTCGGTGGCATCGGTTTAACCGTGACGCATTTTGCCGCTTCTCATTATCAGCAGAACAAATGGGCGTCGATTCTGAAAAACTATGCCGATCGCGCCAATCAGCAACTCAGCTCAGAACTGGCTAAGTTTGAGCAAATTCCCAACCTGCTCAGTCACGATCCTCGCTTACTCACCTACCTCACCCAGCCGGAATCAAACGGGTTAAATCAACTGCTGGCAGAATGGTCGAAGCAAACATTGGCCGATACCATCTATCTGCATAATCAACAAGGAGTAGTCATTGGCTCGAGTAACTATCAACAAGACGATACCTTTGTCGGGGAAGATTTTTCCTTCCGCCCCTACTTCATTGAAGCGATGCAAGGTCACATCGCTCGCTACGTCGCGTTAGGTATCCGCTCCAACAAGCGCGGCTATTTTTACTCCGCGCCGATTTGGTTGGAGAACAAGATTGCTGGCGTCATCACGGTGAAAGTGAGCCTGGAAGAGCTGGAAAACAGCCTTGCGCCAGAGCGAGCAGACATTATGGTCCTCGATCAAAACAACGTGGTGTTTCTCAGCAACCAAGCCACTTGGCGATACACCGCCTTGGCACCTATCGCCCCCGAACACATAGAGGCAATGGTGCAAAACCAGCAATATGGCAGTCAAGCGCCTAAGGCGCATCCGAGCGTTCAGTTGGGCGATCCCGCCAATCCTCAAGCCCAACAACGCATGATGCCACACCATCAACTGTATCTATCGGCCACCAACGATAATGGATTCCGCGTTGTCACCCTCGCGGCGCATCAACAACGTTTGATGACCGTGCTGCAAGCCGATGTGATTTTTGTGCTGATATTTAGCTTACTCAGTTTGATCGCCTTTGCTTGGCAGCAAACACTCAACAACAAACGCCAATTGGCGCTGCTTAACAAGCAGTTAGAATCCAAAGTCAAGCAGCGCACTGAGGTTCTCAGTGAGAGCAACCAACGTCTGCAACAAACCATTATTCAATATGAAAAGACGCAGCAAGAGCTCAAACAAACCCAGCAAGAACTGACCCAAGCGGCGAAGTTGGCACTGCTTGGCGAGCTTTCTGCCAGTATTAATCATGAAATCAATCAACCGCTGGCGGCGCTGCGCACCTACACAGAAAACAGCTTGAAACTGATGTCGATGGAGAAATATCAGTTGGTTGAACACAACTTGCAACAAATGCTGCAACTCAACGAAACCATCAGCGAAGTGATTGCGCGCCTGAAAATATTCACCCGTAAATCGACCCCGGATGAGCGTCACTATTACGCGAATTTGCACGACTCCGTGCACAACGCAACGCGCATCCTGAGCAATAAACTGATCAAATCGGGTGTGACGTTAAAAGTCGCCTCCATTCCACCTTCGCTCGCCGCCAATATTCACCATATCGAACTTGAGCAAGTGCTGATCAACCTCATCCACAATGCGATACAAGCCTTGGAAGGACAAGCCGATGGTCAAATCGTGATTGAATGCGCCATTGAGCAAGACGCTTGCCAGTTGATTGTCAGCGACAACGGCCCAGGGATTGAGGCAACCAAGCTGGCACACCTTTTCGACCCGTTTTTTACCACCAAGCCAGAAGGTCTTGGGCTTGGTTTAACCATTTCCAAACGCATTATTGAAAGCTATCAAGGTGGCTTGGAGGCCGAGCTTCACTCCCCTCACGGGATGCGTTTTACCCTTTCACTGCCACGCCTTTTGTCCAGTGATGCGTCAACACAAGAATTCGTATGAACAGCCAAATTTACTTTATCGATGACGAACCTCATATCCGCGATTCCGTTAGCCAAGCGCTGATGATTGAAGGTGTTGAGGTGATTAGTTTTCCCAATGCGGTCGAAGCACTTAAGCATATTGATACCCAGCAAGCAGGCGTGGTGGTCACCGATATCCATATGCCCGTTATGAACGGCTTAGCGTTGTTGAAAGAGCTACGCAGTCGCAACCCTCACTTTCAGGTGATCGTGCTCACTGGCTATGGCGATGTGAAAACCGCGGTAGAAGCGATGAAAGGTGGGGCGTACGATTTTCTTGAGAAGCCATTTTCCACCGACAGCCTACTCAAAGCGATTCGTAACGCTGAAGACAAGCTGGCGTTATTACAAGAAAACATTTGGCTGAAGAAAGAGCTCGACATGCAAACGCACGCAGGCTCAAAACTGATTGGCCATTCGCAAGCCATGGTGCAGATACGTCGCGCGCTCATCAGTGCGCAAACCGACCGACCACTGATTCTCTATGGCGACAAAGGAACCGGTAAACGCCTGTGCGCGCAGTTCTTTTATGATATTCACAACCGTAATGAAGGCGAGTTGGTGCCAATTTCTGGCTTTTATTTTAGTGACCTCAGCAGCGAGGAGATACCGCAGAAACTGAGGCTGCTCCTCGCTCAGCACCCCAATGACACGCTATTTATTCACGATGCAGAAGTGCTGAAAGCCAAACAGTGGCAAATACTCACGGAAACCCCACTTGGCACCACCAAGCTCGTCTGTGCCACACTCTCTTTACCCAGCACCATCACCGGTAAAATACAGAGCATTGCCCTGCCCACGCTCGACCAGCGTAAAAACGACATTCCCGCCCTGTATAAACACTTTGTGCGTAACGCGTGTAGCCGCTACCAAGTTCAGCCACCGCGCATCACCGCCGAAGAGCTGGAAACCGTACAGCAACAAACGTGGCCGGAAAACATTCGTCAGTTACGTCAGTTCGCCGAGTTACGCGCGCTCAAATCACCACAATTTCTCTCAGCAGATGTCGATGAGCTGCAACAAGCCCAAGCGCAAACCATGGCGCAACGACTGGATTACTTTGAATACACCTTACTGTTTGATGCGCTAAAACGGCATGGCGGACGCTTAAAAGAGGTACAACAAGAATTACAGGTCTCACGTAAAACCCTGTATGATAAACTCAAAAAGCATCAGTTAGATAAATCTCAGTTTAAAGATCAGTAACATCTTCCATCGCAACGAAAGGTTACATCGATTTAACAATTGAATAGACTGAGTTTAAAATCATAAAGATAAATTCTATTCATCATCAAACAAGGACAGTGCATGAGCAGTGAAAACTACAATAAGCTCAGTCGTGAAGAGCTCGATTTTGTAGATGACAAAACCGCCGCTTTGCTTCTAAACACACCGACCAATGCCCGCCTGATGTTGTGGGTGATTGTCCTATTTTTCGCCGTCGCCATCGGTTGGGCTGCTTGGGCCGAAATCGATAAAGTCACCGTCGGCCAAGGAAAAGTGATTCCCTCTTCTCAAATCCAAATCGTGCAAAACCTCGAAGGCGGATTGGTGAAAGAGATTTTGGTCAAAGAGGGCCAATTGGTTCAAAAAGGCCAGCAGTTACTTTTGATTGACGATACCCGTTTTCGCTCCGACTACCGTGAGCGCGAGCAGCAAGTTGCCAACTTAACCGCCGCGGTTTTGCAGTTAACCAGCTCAATCGACAGCGTGGAAATTGATGAAGAATTTACCAACGCAGAATGGGAAAAGAGTGTGGTGATCAAATATGGTCAGTTAGCCTTTCCTGCCGAGCTGGAACAACAGCAGCCAGAACTTATCGCCCGTCAACGTGCGGAATACCGCCAAGATCTCAACAACCTACGTAACCAAATCTCGGTACTGACTCAGCAAGTCAAACAGAAGCAGCAAGATCTGGTTGAGATTCAAGCGCGAGTGAAAAACCTCCGTCAAGGGCACGTGTTTGCCAAGAAAGAGTTGGAGATCACCCAACCTTTGGCAGACGAAGGCGTCGTACCGAAAATTGAACTGCTCAAATTGCAACGCCAAGTGAATGACACGCGCCGTGAGCTCACCTCGACTGAGCTGAAAATTCCTGTGCTTCAATCCACCATTCGTGAAGCCATGCTTAGCCGCATTGATGCCGCACTGAAATTCCGCTCAGAACAGCAAGAGAAACTCAACAAAACCCAAGATCAGTTGTCGGCCTTAGTGGAATCCGCCGTGGGTCTGCGTGACCGAGTCAAACGCACCGTCGTTATTTCGCCTGTTACCGGCAAGATCAAAACTCTTAACATTAACACCGTCGGTGGGGTTATCCAGCCGGGTATGGACATCGTTGAGATCGTACCCACAGAAGATTCCTTGTTGGTGGAAGCGAAAATCGCACCGCAAGACATCGCCTTTTTACGCCCCAATTTACCTGCCGTGGTCAAGTTTACCGCTTATGACTTCACCAAATATGGCGGCTTGGATGGCGAGCTGGAGCACATCAGCGCCGACACCACCCAAGATGAAGAAGGCAACAGTTTTTATATCGTGAGAGTTCGAACCGAAAAAACCAACTTTGGCCAAGATGCTGAGCTGCCCATCATTCCGGGCATGACCGCTTCTGTGGATATTATTACTGGCAAGCGAACGGTACTTGAGTACCTGCTTAAACCGATACTAAGCGCACAAAATAATGCCCTTAAAGAGTAAGCCACACATGGCGCGCGAACGATGGAGTCGATTCACGCGTGCCACCTTCCATACCGGACGCTGGGTTTTACTGGCGGGGCTCAGTATGGCTGGTTTTTACTCTCAAGCGCTCAATACCACAGAGCAAAAATGGATTGATGCGGTCACTGCGACCTATGGCGAGCGCGCGGGACAACGCGTCAACACTTGGCGTGAAAACATTGATTTCTTTAAGTTATTAGAAGAAAACGAAAAGCTAGAAGGCATTAACGACT
This sequence comes from Vibrio vulnificus CMCP6, assembly GCF_000039765.1. Classification (NCBI taxonomy): domain Bacteria; kingdom Pseudomonadati; phylum Pseudomonadota; class Gammaproteobacteria; order Vibrionales; family Vibrionaceae; genus Vibrio; species Vibrio vulnificus. The sequence continues at coordinate 1,218,178 of NC_004460.2, forward strand.
TTTTTAACCAACTCTATTTTGTCGACGACATCGACCTATGGGGACAAAAAGACTATTGGGCGACCCCTCTAGAATTTTTGGGCAGTAATGCGGGCGATTGCGAAGATTTCACAATTGCTAAGTATTTTTCTTTGATCGAACTGGGAGTCTCAGATAGTAAACTCCGTTTGGTATACGTTAAAGCAATAGAACTCAATCAGTTCCATATGGTTTTGGCATACTACAAAACGCCCAGCTCAGAACCGCTGATCTTGGACAACATCAATCCCAAAATCATGAAAGCGTCAAAGCGCCCAGACTTACTGCCGATTTACAGCTTTAACGGTAAAAATCTTTGGTTGATGAAATCTGCCAACGCCAATGGTCAATTGGCGGGTGATTCATCACGACTAAGCCTATGGAACGATCTCCGTTCCAGAGAAAAAACACTCAAATTGAATAAACCTATTATCAATTATGACGAGTAATGAGCATGACACTATATAAACAACTCGTGGTTGGTATGATTACAGTCTTTGTACTGCTGATGGCATCAGTCTTTGTAATCGAATTCAATACCACTCGGAATAGCCTAGAGCAGCAACAACGCTCTGAGATGAATAACACCATCAACACGGTAGGATTGGCGCTAGCCCCTTACCTAAAAGACAAAGATAAGGTGGCGGTGGAATCCGTGATCAACGCTTTGTTTGATGGCAGTTCGTACTCGGTAGTGCGATTGATTTTCCTCGATTCAGGGGAAGAGATCATTCGTACCTATCCGATACAACCGAGCTCCGTGCCCACTTGGTTTAGTCAACTAAACCTGTTCCAACGTATTCACGATCAGCGCATCGTGACCAGTGGCTGGCTGCAGCTTGCTGAGGTGGAAATTGTCAGCCACCCAGGCGCGGCTTACGAACAGCTTTGGAAAGCGTTAATGCGTCTGCTCACCGCATTTGCTGGGGTTTTCTTCATCGGCCTGCTCTCTATCGCGTATATTTTGAAACGTTCATTGAAACCTCTTACTGCCATCATTGATAAGATGAACGACATCGCCAACAACAAGTTTGGCGACCCTTTGACTCGTCCTCATACCAAAGATCTGATTGCCGTGGTTGACGGCATCAACCGCATGTCTGCTCAAATTGAAGTCTCTTTTAAAGAGCAAGCGAAAGAAGCGCAACGCTTGCGTGAACAAGCCTATATCGACCCTATCTCGAAACTGGGCAACCGCTCTTACTACATCAGCCAATTGGATCAATGGCTGGCGGAAAATGCGCCAGGTGGCGTAGCGGTGCTTAACGCGGAATACATCGGTGAAGTGTACGACAGCAAAGATTATCAATCGGCGGACCGCATGGTAGCTGAGCTTGCCAAACAGCTCGACAGCACCATCTCAATCCCAGGGGCGACGCTTGCGCGTATTTCCAGCGATGAATTTGGTTTGATTTTCCCGCACATGGATGAAAGCGAACTGAAAATTGTCGCCGACAGCATTGTGAACTGTGTGAACATGCTCAACACCGATCCAACCGGCACGGCAGATGCCAAAGTGGCGCTGGGTATTGCTTACATCAAAGAGAGCAAAACCCGCTCAGAAATGCTCTCTATGGTGGATAACGCCCTATCGAAAGCCAAAGCCACACCAGAGAAGAAATACGGCTTTGTCGGCAGTGACAGCCAAGGTGGCATGATGGGTAAACAGCAGTGGAAAGCGCTGGTTGAAGAGGCGATCCACAATCAATGGGTTCACTTCCGTTTCCAAGCGGCGAACACCATCAATGGTCAAACCTTCCACCGAGAAGTGTTCTCAAGCATCGAAAAAGATGGCCAAATTTACCGCGCCAACCAATACCTTTACGCACTCGAACAGCTTGAAGCGACCCATATCTTTGACCAGTACGTCATCACCTCAATGATTGAAAAACTGCAAACGGGTTTGGTGGCCGAGCCATTGGCAATCAACATCGCTCAAAGCAGTTTGTCACAACCAAGCTTTATTCGCTGGATCACCAACACGCTAGAGAAAAACCGTGATGTGGCGTCTTTGCTTCACTTTGAGATCCCAGAAGAGTGCTTTATTCAGCAGCCACACCACGCGGCACTGCTGTGTCATGCCATTCGCACATCAGGCGCAGAATTTGGTGTCGACAACTATGGGCGTAACTTCCAATCGCTCGATTACATCAACGAATACCGTCCAAATTACGTGAAACTGGATTACCTGTTTACCCATAATCTGGATGACGAAAAGCAGAAATTCACACTGACTTCCATTTCTCGCGCAGCGCACAACCTTGGCATCACTACCATTGCCTCTCGTGTGGAAACGCAAACGCAGCTTGATTTCTTGTCAGAACATTTTGTTGAAGTATTCCAGGGCTTCATCGTAGATAAAGAGTAGTAAGGTTATCTCATGAAAGATCCATTATTAAATTCGCTGATTTACGTCAGCCGCTATTACGGCTTAGCGAATTCACCGGATGCCCTGATCAACGGCTTACCGTTATCAGATGGTAAACTCACGCCCTTTCTCCTGCCTCGCTCCGCTGAGCGAGCAGGCTTAGTTGCAAAAGAAAACCGTGCTGAGCTGAGCGAAATCTCCAGCCTTGTCCTGCCCGCCATTTTGCTGCTGAAAGGCGGTGATTCTTGCGTACTCATCAGCGTCAACAAAGAGGCAGGTGAAGCGGAAATCACCACGCTCGAAAGCGGCTTGGTGCCCGTTCTCATCCCTCTTGAAGAACTGCAACAGCAATATACTGGGCGTTATTTCTTGGTGAAAAAGCAGTTTCGTTACGATGAACGCTCACCAGAGATTCTCAAAACACGCGAAGGGCACTGGTTTTGGTCAACGTTATGGCAGTCTAAACACATCTATCGTGATGTGCTGATCGCCTCAATCCTGATCAACTTATTTGCCATCGCCGCGCCGATGTTTACCCGTATTGTCTATGACAAAGTGGTGCCAAACCTCGCGTTTGAAACCCTATGGGTGTTGGCGAGCGGGATTTTTGTCGTCTTCCTATTCGACTTCATCCTCAAAATGCTGCGCAATTACTTCATCGACGTGGCGGGGAAAAAATCCGATATTCTGATCTCCTCCAAGCTGTTTAGCAAAGTGATGGGCATTCGAATGGAGTCCAAACCGCCATCGGTTGGTGCTTTTGCACGTCATTTGCAAGAGTTTGAATCCATTCGCGAGTTCTTTACCTCGGCCACCGTCAGCGCGCTGATTGATTTGCCATTTGCCTTACTCTTCCTCCTGCTTATCTGGCTGATGGCTGGCGATTTAGTGTATGTGCCGATCGCAGGCGTGGTGATTTTGATGATTCACTCTGCGCTGATCCAAGGTCCGCTGCGCCGCTCCATTGAAGAAGGTTCACGCTTGGCATCGCAGAAATACGCCAACCTGATTGAGAGCTTAGCGGGTTTAGAAACCGTGAAACTGTTTAGCGCACAAGGCCAGTTCCAATACCGCTGGGAAGAAGCCGTCGCACACATGGCGAACTGGAACATCAAGACTCGCCGACTCACCGACAGCATCCAAAATGCCGCTGGTTTTGTGCAGCAAAGTGCCAACGTGGCGATGATTATTTTAGGCGTTTATTTGATTTCGAACGGCGACCTTACCATGGGTGGCTTGATTGCGGCCACGATGCTCAGTGGCAAAGCGATTGGTCCACTGGTTCAGCTTTCTCTGCTTTCGACTCGTTATAATCAAGCCAAATCCTCCATGACCATCATTAACCAAGTGATGGAAATGCCCGACGAGCAGGAAGAAGGCAAGCGCTACATTCACCGCCCTATGGTGCAAGGCAAAGTGGAGCTGGATCGCGTCACCTTCCACTACCCAGATGCACCAATAGCATCAGTTCGTGATTTAAGCATCACCATCAACCCAGGTGAAAAAGTGGCGATCATTGGCCGAATTGGCTCAGGCAAAACCACCTTAGAGCGCCTGATCATGGGTCTTTATCAACCCACCGCCGGGCACGTACGCATTGACGATACCGACATTCAACAGCTCCATCATGTCGATATTCGCCGCAACATTGGCTGCGTACCGCAAGACAGCAATCTGTTTTTTGGCACCATTCGCGAAAACATCACCTTAGGCCGACCTCTTGTGGATGACCGTGATGTACTCGATGCCGCAAACCGCGCTGGGGTCACCACGTTCACCCAAGCCGATCCTGCTGGCCTAGAGCGCCAAGTCGGTGAAGGCGGCGCTATGCTCTCAGGTGGCCAGCGTCAAGCGGTGTCCATCGCTCGTGCCTTCCTTGGCAGACCACCGGTGTTGCTGATGGATGAGCCCACCAGCGCAATGGATAACCGCTCTGAAATGCAGATCAAATATCAGCTTTCTCAGCTCAAACCGAGTGAAACGCTGATTTTGATCACCCATAAAACCTCGATGCTGGACGTAGTCGACCGCGTGATTGTGATGGAAAAAGGCAGCGTGATTGCTGATGGTCCAAAAGCGCAAGTGCTGAGTGATCTCAAACAAGGCAAAGTTCGCGCAGTCAGCTAACCATCACTCCCTCTCACTACCAACGCCCTGACCAGAACCTGTTCAGGGCGTTTTTTTATCTGCAAAAATTCGCTCCCGCCTCTTGACCTCAAGTTAACTTGAGGAATTAACCTTGCGCCACTTGAACATAGCAAGCCATGAATATCCGCGACTAAGGAGCATATTTTGAAGAAAATCGCCGTTGTTTATTTCAGCAAAACCGACATCACCCACCAACTCGCTCAAGCCATCATCGCAGGCATTCACGCGCAAGATGTGCAGGTCGTCGAACACCGCATTGAGGGGGCCGCTATTATTGAAGGTCGTTTTGAACACCCAGAACTGTTTGAAGCGCTCTTTAGCTGCGACGCGATTATCTTTGGCTCGCCAACCTACATGGGTGGTGTTTCCGCCCAATTTAAAGCCTTTGCTGATGCCAGTAGCGAATTCTGGGCCGATCAACGCTGGGCCAATAAACTGGCAGCAGGGTTTACCAGCGGTGGGGGTTACAACGGTGACCAATCCAGCACCCTTCAATACCTAACCACCTTCGCCGCTCAACACGGTATGTTGTGGGTCAACTTAGACGTGGCAGGCGGCTTTAGTCCGCAAGGGTTAAACCGACTTGGGCAACAAAGTGGCATCGTGGCACAAGGTATGGAAGGCCAAGCGCACCCGAGCGATTTGGCCACCGCTCAATACCTTGGCGAACGCGTTGCACAGTGGGTAACGCGTTTGTGATGTGAACGGCCCCTCCTAGTGAGAGGGGCGTTTTTGACTACGCAGACGCCTGCTCTGGTTGAACGGCTTTGCGCTTACGCAACAGCCATGCACCAACGCCGACGGCCACTAGCATCAGCACCAAGAACGGCAACAGTTGCATCAGTTGGCCGCCACGTGCAAACGTCATCGCCAACATCAATAGCCAGCCAATAAACATCGGGATAAAGGTTCTGCGCACGATATCAAAAGGCGAGAGCCCAGAAATACCAGCAACCGCGATGATCACCCCGGCGATGGGAGAGATTGTACGCCCCATTCCCGCAGAAAGCTGGATAGGCAAAATCATGTCTGCCGCGTTGGCACCAATTTTCTGCGCGATTTGCGGCACCATAGGAGCAAAGGAGAAAAAGGCTGCATTCCCCGAGCCCATTAAGGCAGAAATGGTGAAGGTTAAGATCGCCATAAACAGGATGATGATGGCGGCAGATAGGCCCGCCCCGCTGGCCATCTCAAGCATGGCATCAATGGCACCAATCGATTTCAAACCCATCGAAAACGTCTGACCCGCGACAATCAAGGTCACTACTGCTGCGAACACCTTACCCATGTCATTGAAGATGCCTTGAAGCTTGTCAAACACCGGTTTGGCTTGTTTGACTCGAACAAACTCGCACACCAATCCAATGAAAATACTCAGCAAAATCGCATTGGCTAAGCTCACCTTAATGCTCTCAATGCCCAATTTGCTGAAAGTCAGCATGAAGAACAGCGGCAACATCGGCAGCAGCAAATAGAACATGGGGGCATCACTTTGTGCATCGTCCACGTGAGCCAGCGAGTCTTGCTCGGCATTCGACTTCTCATCCAATCTGTCAAAGTAGCGCTGCGTTAAGGCGTGAATCAGTGCCACAGCGATGATCAGCACAGTGACAATCGGCAGCTGCTCGCCAACAAAAAACGCCGTGATGTCCATGCCCGCAGTTTGCGCGGCAAGAATCGAGTTACCTGACGCTGGGCCAAACTCAATCGCACAGGTACTGGCCAGCACCGCCGCCACGCCCGCTTTGCTACAGCCCAAGCGAATCAACACTGGGTATAACGTCGCCATAAGCAGCAGAGCTAACCCCGTCGCGCTTGAGATAAACAGCGACAAAGCTTGACCAAGAATGAAGGCCAACGCCAGCATCAAATAGGGTGAATTGAGCTTCATCAACGGCTTAGCTGCCACTTTGACCATCACCTGACTGGCGCCAATGGCCGACATGAACAGCGCAAAACCACCAATCAGCATGATGTTCAAACCCAAACCACCACTTTGCTTGCTAAACACTTGGCTGATGTACTCAAAAATGTCGAAGCCCACCCAACCGGTCGATTTCGCAACAAAGCTGGCGTTGTTGGTGAAGATGGAGATCGCCATCAACACAATCCCAGTAAAGAATAGGACCGCTTGCGGGTTGTAATTCTTCAAGATCAAACGGCCAGCAAACACCAGCCCTAATAACGCAATAATTAAGCTCATCTTAGTTCCTTACTCGAAGTTGCCTGTCACCAACAGCTCATGATTGAGCAGCATGGTTTGTCCTTTAGCGAGCACGCTATTTAAGGAGAAGTCTTGATTGAAAATACACAGATCCGCATCCATTCCTACTTGGATTCGCCCTTTGCGAATGCCAAGCGAATCCGCCACGTTGGCACTGAGCATCGAGAACGCCACCTCAGGTGAAATTCCACAATCAATCAGCATCGGAAGCAGTTTAAGGTTGCCATCCACGCTCGCCGCCGTCAGGCCAATGATGTTTCCTTGCGCATCAAATTTCGGCAAGCTGCCATTGCCATCGGAACTGATGGTGATGTGCGAAGGAGCAACCCCTTGCTCCAAGGCGTGCAAAATCGCCTCTTGCGGTGAGGTGTATAAGGTGCCTCCGGAGGTGACATCGATATAGCCGCCCATTTTGGCGAACTCAATCGCTTGCTCAAACAGCGGAGCCGTACGGGCAACGTGAGTGGGTGAAAAATGGTAGATAGGGATGCCCATTTGAATCAATTCAAATATCGGTGCAAACGCGTCTTTTAACGCCCCCATGTGCATGTGGAGTAAACCGCGTTTTTTCGCCAGCAACGCGGCGATGCGAATGTCAGAGGCTATGCGGGCTAACTCATGCAGAGACGGAAAAGAACAACGATGATCGGCGATAGCGATTTTGACCCCGAGCACCGAAGGCAGAAAGGTAATGTCATCACGAATGGAAGAAGTAATGGTTTGGGTAGGGACTTCATACGATCCGGTGTGCATGAAGGCTGTGATGCCCTCTTCGGTTAGCGCTGCAGCCTTGGCGTACAAATCACGCGGCGAACGTGAAATGCCATCCGTCCCCAACACCCCAACGACCGTGGTGCTTCCCGCTTGAATCAGGTGCGATAAAGTAACCTGTGGAGTGCGACTGGCAAAGCCCGCTTCACCGCCGCCGCCCGTCAAATGGAGGTGCTGATCAATCAAACCGGGCGTGACCATTTTATGGTGACAATCGATCTGCGTAACCGCTTCAAGCCCGTGAAGATTCAGTTGTGGCTCGATGGCGAGAATTTTCCCTTGCCCAACCAATATATCGACGTTTCCGACATGATTTGGGGCGTAGAGATCGGCATTTTTTAGTAGGGTAAACATGCGTTCCTCGTTCTTTGTTTTTGGTATTTCCTTGCTCTGCCCATCCCCATATCGCTCTCGACACAGGCTTATGCAAAGCACCATGACGACAGCATAACCACACATTTAATACAGGTATTGTCATTTCCATTGCTGATTAAGAATGATACTATGCGCGCAAATCATAGAGTGAAAACGTCATGAATAACCCACTAGAATTCAAATGGTTAGAAGACTTTCTTAGTTTAATGGAACTGGGAAATTTCTCTGCTGCTGCCAAAGCACGCTTTGTTACGCAATCGGCCTTTAGCCGCCGCATACAAGCCTTGGAAGTCTGGATTGGTGTGCCGTTATTTGACCGCACCTCTTACCCCATCACCTTGACTGAACACGGACAAAAATTCGTCCCTTACGCAGAAAACTTGCTGAATCAGGTAAAGGTGACCAAAGAAGATTTTGCCCAAGCCTCGCTGAAAACCGACCATACCGTTCGCATTGTGTGCCTGCACACCTTGGCGGTGAATTTGCTGCCTAAACTGTTTTTGCAAAGCGCCGAAGCGTTGAGTCATCTCAACTTGTCGGTCACCCCTTCGGTTTTGGGTATCGACGCCCATTTTCAGATGCTGGAAGATCACTCCACCGATTTGCTGTTTACTTACAACATTTCCGCGATGAGGCCATCGCTGTCGCTTGAAGACAAGCTTGAGAAGTGCGTCATACACAGTGAAAAAGTGGTGCCCGTGGTTGCGCCGCGCTTACTTGAGTCGCTCAAAGCAGACCAAACCATTCCCTACCTGAGCTACAGTGAGCACACCTTTCTGTCAAAAGTGGTTGAACCGGTCTTAAAGACGCTGCCACTGACCCTCAAGCCAGTCTTTGAAACCACCTTGAGTGAATCATTGGTGAAAATGGCGATTGGTGGCGCGGGGGTTGCTTGGGTTCCAATGCACGTGATCGAGGAGGAACTGGCGCAACATCGCCTTGTCATCGCGTTTGAGGAACAAAAAGAATGGCAGATCCCAATCGATATTCTCTGCTATCGCTCAACCACCAACCATCGCGCTGCGGTGGATCAATTTTGGCAAGAAATCGACAAGTCATAAACGCACTCTTGCTCGCCTGCGAAAAAAGATCTGACCAACTACTTAATAAAAAAGGCCGCGTGGTTTGCGGCCAAAAAAGAGAGGGGAAACACAGAGAACCAAGGGAGGCGTTAATGGATAACGCGTTCACCAGCTCGCATCAGTTGAGAGACATCAATGGTGAACACCACCACTCTGGCCGGTTTTGCTAGCCCCTTCTTAATAGAAAACTCCGGATGACCTTTAGTGACGCGGGGAAAACAGATCACACTTGGCCAATCGGTATTTGAGCAAGCTTTTCCCGTCTCACGCACTGAAAACGACAATGATGGCAAACGTGTCATAACATCAACCTCATCCAATTTGGCGGGCGTTTGCCCGCCAAAGTCTCACTAGATTTCAGACGATGTGTCTGCGACGTGATCGGTGATCATCGCTTCGGTGGTGATCATCAAGCCGGCGACAGACGCAGCGTATTGCAACGCAGAACGCGTGACTTTCGCTGGATCCAAAATACCCATTTCGATCATGTTGCCATACTCGCCAGTCGCGGCGTTGTAGCCATAGTGAGCGTCACCCGCTTTAACAGCGTTGGCAACCACCGAACCTTCATCACCTGCGTTGATAGCAATCTGACGCAGTGGTTCTTCCATGGCACGTAGCGCCACACGAATCCCCACATTTTGGTCGTCATTATCACCTTTCAGATCCGCAAGCTCGCTGGCAATCTTAGTCAATGCCACGCCACCACCTGCGACAATACCTTCTTCAACCGCTGCACGAGTCGCATGCAAAGCGTCATCCACACGGTCTTTCTTCTCTTTCATTTCCACTTCGGTTGCCGCACCGATCTTAATCACGGCCACGCCACCAGAAAGTTTGGCAATGCGCTGCTGAAGTTTCTCTTTGTCGTAGCTTGACGTGGTATTTTCGATCTGCTTTTCAATGGTCGCCACACGATCGCGGATAGCACTTTCTTGCGCCGCACCACCAACAATCGTTGTGGTGTCCTTGGTAATGGTGACTTTCTTCGCACTGCCCAACTGTTCAATTGTCGCTTTTTCAAGCTCTAGGCCAATCTCTTCCGAAATCACAGTACCAGCAGTGAGCACGGCAATGTCTTCCAACATCGCTTTGCGGTTATCACCAAAGCCAGGGGCTTTCACCGCCGCAGCACGCACAATGCCACGTAGGTTGTTTACCACCAGCGTTGCCAACGCTTCACCATCAATATCTTCTGCGATGATCAGCAGTGAACGGGAGGCTTTCGCTACCGACTCCAACACTGGAAGCAACTCGCGAATGCTGCTGACTTTCTTATCCACCAACAAGATATAAGGGTTATCGAGCTCGACCGCACCAGAATCTTGGTTGGTGATGAAGTAGGGCGACAAATAGCCACGGTCAAATTGCATCCCCTCGACGACTGAGAGTTCGTTGCTAAGACCTTGGCCCTCTTCCACGGTAATCACACCGTTGCGACCCACTTTTTCCATCGCTTCGGCAATGATGTCACCGATCGCACGATCGCTGTTGGCAGAGATAGAACCCACTTGTGTGATCGATTCTTTGTCGCTGCATGGTTGAGCCATCGCACGTAATTTCTCGACCGCTGAATCAACCGCTTTGTCGATCCCGCGTTTGAGATCCATTGGGTTCATACCAGCCGCAACGGCTTTCAACCCTTCGTTGATCAAGGCTTGAGCCAACACGGTTGCGGTGGTGGTGCCATCCCCGGCTTCGTCATTGGCTTTGGACGCCACTTGTTTCACCATTTGTGCGCCCATGTTTTCGAACTTGTCTTTTAATTCAATGGCTTTGGCGACAGAAACACCATCTTTAGTGATGCTTGGCGCGCCATATGACTTATCCAGCACGACATTGCGACCTTTGGGACCCAGTGTCACTTTCACTGCATCAGCCAGTAGGTTGACCCCTTTCAGCATCTTTTGACGTGCGTCATTTGCAAATAAAACATCTTTTGCAGCCATGATATTCTCCTCTTTTCACCACAACTAAAATGCATTACTCAACGATGGCTAACACATCAGATTCAGACAGGATCAAGTACTCTTTCCCATCCATTTTTTCTGTTTTCACGCCATAGCCGTCATTAAAAATCACCACATCACCGACTTTTACTTCCATCGATGCGCGTTCACCATTTTCAAGACGTTTACCTAGGCCAGCGGCGATCACTTTGCCGCGATTGGATTTTTTAACCGATTGAGAGGTTAAAACGATTCCCCCTTCAGATTTGTTTTCCACTTCTTGTCGTTCAACAATCAGCTTGTCATTTAAAGGACGAATGTTCATTGAGATTGCCTCCTACTTAATTCTCAAAAAGATAAAAGACAGGTTGATAGATAAAATTCTGGCGAGAGGCTATCCAGCGCTCTCGCAGAAAAAAATAGGGTCAGTTAGAGAGAGTTCAAGGGAGAATTTTGATAAAAATTTTTTATCAACCAAAAAAAATTGTTTATCAAATCGTGGCGTCCAACATCCGAATCACACGACACGGATTGCCCGCCGCAACCACATTGGCAGGCACATCTTTGGTGACCACCGAGCCTGCGCCGATGACGCTGTTATCACCAATCGTCACGCCAGGGCACACAATCACGCCGCCACCGAGCCACACATTGTTGCCAATGGTAATCGGTGTGCCAAACTCAATACCCTCTTCCACGCGGCTTTTTACGTCTAGCGGATGACCCGCCGTGTATATTTGCACGTTGGGGGCAAACAGCACATTATCGCCAATC